>JAFIGA010000083.1 GCA_020831715.1 Leptospira sp.
ACGCTGACTTTGACGGTGACCAGATGGCTATCCATTTGCCACTATCTCCAAAGGCTCAGTTGGAAACTTGGATGTTAATGCTATCTCCTCACAATATGTTGAACCCTGCAAATGGACACCCCATCTGTGGACCGACTCAAGATATCGTGTTGGGTATATACTATCTAACCTCTGAAATTAAAGGTGGTGCAGGAGAAGGAAAATTCTTCTCATCCATCGAAGAAGTTGAATACGCTATTGAAAGAAAAGTTGTTGAATACAGATCCAAGATTTCTGTTCTTCACCAAGGCAAAATCATCGAAACCACCCCGGGAAGATTGATATTCAACCAAGCATTCCCTAAAGGTTATGATTATGTGAATAGAACACTGGGTGATAAGGAAACAAATAAGATTATTGCCGATGTTTATGATAGATTCGGACCCGGTGAGACAGTTATTATGCTGGATGAGATCAAAAGACTTGGTTATCATTACGCAACTATCTTTTCCCCAACTATATCTATTGATGATATTAAAGTATCTCCACACAAAGAAACTCTTGTAAATGATGCTAACAAAGAAGTGGAAAAAGCTGACAACGAATACAGAAAAGGTATCATTACCAATGAAGAACGCTACAAAAAAGTAATTGAGATCTGGACAAAAACCAATGACTCAATCACTGAAGGTATGTTCAAGGAACTCGAAAAAGACAAGGACGGATTCAATCCCGTTTACGTAATGGCGGCTTCCGGAGCAAGAGGATCAAAACAACAGATTCGTCAGTTGGCGGGGATGCGAGGTCTTATGGCTAAGCCTTCCGGTGAGATCATTGAACTTGCGATTCGTTCCAACTTCCGTGAAGGTCTGGGAGTATTGGAATTCTTTATCTCTACTCACGGAGCCAGGAAAGGTCTTGCGGATACTGCATTGAAAACTGCGGATGCGGGATATCTAACTCGTAGATTGGTAGATATATCACAAGATGTAATTGTATCAGAAAATGATTGTGGAACTACTGATTCGGTTCTTTTGAAAACTGTAAAAGAAGGAGAAAACATTATTGTTTCTCTAGCGGACAGAGTGTTCGGAAGAATCACTGCAGAAGATGTTTCCGATCCTGTATCCGGTGAGATTGTCCTACCTAGAAATACTCTTATAACTAAGGCTGTAGGACTAAAAATCGAGAACATGGGTTATGAGAAGATCCGAGTAAGATCTCCTTTAACTTGTAAATCCAGATATGGAATCTGTTCTATGTGCTACGGAATGGATATGGCAAGATTGGTGCCTGTTGAGATTGGAGAAGCAGTGGGAACAATTGCAGCTCAGTCCATCGGTCAACCGGGAACCCAGCTTACAATGAGAACCTTTCACATCGGTGGTGCCGCGTCAGCGACAATCCAAGAGAAAGAACATAAGCTCCCTTACAAAGCCATATTGCATAGCATCAACGGAAGAACAGTGATCAACTCTACCGGAAGATCTACCTTTGTTGGTCGTGGATCACTCTATCTTAAAAGATTAATCCAAGATATTCCTCTGAGTCAATTGACCAACATTAGAGTTGAACATGAGAGTAGAGTTGAAAAAGGAGAAGTGTTCGCTTCCAATGAGGCAGGAGATCAGATGATAACTGCTGAAATGCCCGGAACTGTAAACTTGACTAGTGATAGATTGCAGATCCTTGGTGATGAGATTGTTGTTCCGGTAAAAACAGGAACATATATTAAATCGGAAGAAGGACAGATTCTGGATGCCAATCAGGTATTTGCCGAGTTCGACCCTTATAACGAATTGGGTATTACCGAGAAAGGTGGGACTGTTGAGTGGGTTGATTTGGAAATTGGAAAGAACATCCGAAGAGATGTGGATCCTAAAACGTCCAATATTATTTTAAAAGTTATTGAGCAAAAGAAAGAAAAACTCAATCCGCGAGTTATCATAAGTGGTCCTAACGGAGTAGAAGAAATTTCTATTCCTGTGGATGCGTTAATCGGTTTCCAAAATGGCGATAAATCGGTTCCGGGGGATATCATCTACAAGATTCCTACAATAGCGGAGAAAACCCGAGATATCACCGGTGGTCTACCACGAGTTGATGAGTTGTTCGAAGCAAGACGTCCGAAAGATGCTTGTAACTTGGCTGAAATCGATGGTAAAATCGAAGATCGTGGCGAGATTGTTAAAGAAAAAAGGATTCTCTACATTGTTCCTGACAATGAAGAGATGGATAAGGTTAAGGTTGCTATTCCGCTTGGTAAGCAGATCCGTGTAAGAAACGGAGACTATGTCAAGAGGGGAGATCAGTTGGATGATGGAAATTTAGATCCTCATGATATCCTAGCGGTTAAAGGACCTTCTGCACTTCATAACTATTTAGTACAAGAAGTTCAGGAAGTATACAGACTTCAAGGGGTGCATATCAATGATAAGCACATTGAAGTTGTTATACGACAAATGCTCAGAAAGGTATTAATTACTGATCCGGGTGACACTACCTTTGTAAACCAGCAACAAGTGGATACATTTCTGTTTGATGAAGAAAATGCAAGAGTAGAAGAAGAGGGGGGAAGTCCTGCGACTTGCCAACCAATTCTGCTAGGTTTGACTAAGGCTTCCTTGAATACAGAATCCTTTTTCTCTGCAGCTTCTTTCCAAGAGACTACAAAAGTTCTAACTGATGCGGCAATTAAGGGTAAAACAGATAACCTGGTCGGACTCAAAGAAAATGTGATCATTGGTCATATGATTCCTGCAGGAACCGGAATGAAAAATTATAGAGACATAGATGTCTTTAAAGATATTCCGGGAGATCTGGATTGGGATCTTATTGAAAATGAAGAAGAAGATGAGTATTCAGATGATGATGATATAGATTCGCCATCTGTTCTTTCTACTCCTGTTTCGGAAGATGACGAGGATGAAGAAGATGAGGATGATCTAGGCGAAGAATTGGAATCTGATTACAATGTAGATGAATTTGTAAAGGGTTCTGAACGAAAAATCGACGATGAAGACGAAGAATCAGAAAATATCGAGGAAGATAAGGATAAGTAAAGGGATTATCCCTTTACTTTCTGCCTTGATTTTAAAATTTGGTAAAAAGAATTAAAAAAGGTAAAAAAGAAAGATGCCAACAATAAATCAGCTAATCCGTCATGGACGGAAATTACAGAAAAAGAGAACTAAATCACCTGCTTTGAAAGCCTCTCCACAAAGAAGAGGAGTTTGCACAAGGGTGATGACTTTTACTCCAAAGAAACCAAACTCTGCTCTCCGAAAGGTTGCAAGGGTTAGATTAACTACAGGAATAGAAGTAACTGCTTATATTCCAGGGGAAGGTCACAACCTGCAAGAACACAACGTTGTATTGATTCGTGGTGGAAGAGTAAAAGACTTACCAGGGGTTCGTTATCATATCATACGTGGAACTCTCGACACATTGGGTGTTGATAAGAGAAGAAAGGGTCGTTCGAAATACGGTGCTAAGAGACCGAAAGCATAGGAGCAATATATGTCAAGAAGAAGAGGAAAAGTAGAACCCAGATTTATTGAAGGCGATCCAAAATTTAGTGATAAAACAATCTCTAAATTCATCAACTGTCTAATGGTTGACGGAAAGAAAAGTACTGCTGAAAAAGTTTTCTACGATGCATTGGAAATTGTAGAAAAGAAAACCGGTGCTGATCCCTATACTGCATTCAATGAAGCATTAGAAAATGTTAAGCCACAAGTGGAAGTTAAATCTAGAAGAGTTGGTGGAGTAACCTATCAAGTTCCAATAGAAGTTCGTCCCGAAAGAAGACTTGCTCTAGGCATCAGATGGCTAATCAAATATTCTAGATCCAGAAATGAGAAGTCCATGAAGAGCAAGTTAGCTTCTGAGATTATTGAAGCTCAGAAAGGCACAGGTTCTTCTATTAAGAAGAAAGAAGATATCAGAAAGATGGCAGAAGCAAACAAAGCTTTCAGTCATTACAGATGGTAATCTAATTTCTCTTATTTTTAAAAATTTAAGTTTTTTACCTTTATTACATCAGCCGGTGGAAACACCGGTTTTTCTTTTTTATGAAGACAATCAATTTAGGAATATTTGCACATATTGATGCCGGTAAAACAACTTTAACCGAAAAAATTCTACACTTAGCCCAAATAATACCATCTCCTGGTTCTATCGAAGAGGGCACAACCGAATCCGACACTCTAAGAATTGAAATAGAAAGGGGAATATCCATAGTTTCTTCTCTTCTTCAATTTTCTTGTTCCAAGGTTATTCCCGACCTAAATTTAAATATTTTGGATACACCGGGTCATTTGGATTTCCGGAGCCAAGTTGAATCAGTCTTAGGTTGTATTGATATAGCAGTTGTTCTGATAGATGCAAGCAGAGGCGTTGAAAGCCAGACTGAGTTGCTTCACGAGGAATTAGTAGCAAGAGGTATTCCGGAAATATTTTTTTTAAATAAGCTGGATCGATCGTTCGACTTCTATGCAGAAAGTCTAGCTTCCATTGAAGAATTATTAAATAAAACTCCGGCTATATTGTTCCATGAAGAAGATTATTCTTATATTTGGAAAAATCAGGAAAAGTTTTCTGAAAGGCAGCACATGGAGTTATTTGATTGGTCTGATGAGCTCTCAGCTGCTTATTTAGAGAATCCTGAAGATCTTCATAGTATATCTTTGCTTGGCATGAAACAAGGAATTGTAAATGGAAAGGTATTGCCAGTCTTAGGTGGTTCAGCATATTTCGGACAAGGAGTATTGGAAATGCTCGAATTAATTGCAATGCTTGATGCAAAGCCTCCTACTTCTGCTCCTGAATCCGACATTTTAGTTGTAAAACGATGTATTCATTCGGAAATAGGTAGATTAACGATTGCTAAGGCTAATTGTGATATCGAAATTGGGAAAGAATACAATGTCAAAGGGAATGGTATAACAGTTAATAACATATATCATGTTTTGGGCGAACGACTTGCTGAAATGAAATCAATTTCTCGCGGTGATTTATTTGCTTCTCGCAGTCTGAATGAGTGTGAGATTGCGGTGAGTGTAGAAGATGCGCAGTTTGTGATGGTGGTCGAACCTTATTCATCGGAAGACAGGAAAGAGCTTTTAACTGCTTTGGAGGATTTAACATGGGAAGATCCTGCTTTACAGCTAAAAATTAATGAAGACTTGGGCAATATTCAATTATGGGGGCAGGGAGAATTGCATCTGGATGTATCTCGGCACAGGTTGGACGAAATCTTTAAGAAAAAATATTCAATTGGGGAATTTTCCATTGCAAGATATGAGCTATTCAAAAGGATGGTTAAAAAGCTTGCATTTGAGCACACTGCCTTTGATGAGAAATTATCAAGCGGCAAGCTAGTAGCCAATCTGAGAGATACTGCCAACTTTTCGAAGCATATAGCCTTTGAGGTAAGTCTCCCAGAAAAGATACACAATGCGATTGAAACTGGTTTTTACGAGGCTTTGTCTCGTGGAAATTTCCACCTAGAAGTGATGGGTGTTGAAATGACTGTGGAGTCTTACGAGCCTCCTGATAGTTATTTTGATGGCACTCCGTCCCTCCTTAAGGTGGCGGTAGTGAGCGGACTGCGAAATGCATTCGCTGATCAGACAACGCTGATAGGTCCGATATCGGATTTAGAAATCGTTGTCAACGATGAGGATGTCGGAAACGTGCTATCTCTTCTTCAAAAGAGGGAAGCGAAGATACAAGACATAAGAAAGCGTTTTTCGGGAAAATCACTCATTATAGTTCAAGCAAGTACTGAAAAGATGCTTGGCTTTTCGGGGGCTCTTAGAAACATGACGAGAGGGACTGGTATTTCTTACCAAAGGAACTCCTTCAACCCCGAAAATTATATTGTTTTGAAATAAAGAGGCCCGTTAGGGACTGATTTAATTATATTAGGAGATTGAATTAGAGCATGGCAAAAGCAAAATTCGACAGAAGTAAACCCCATTTAAACATAGGTACAATCGGCCACGTTGACCATGGCAAGACTACCCTAACGGCTGCAATTACGACTACTTTGGCTAAGAAATTCGGCGGAAGTAACAAGGCTGTAGCCTACGACCAAATTGACAATGCACCGGAAGAAAAGGCACGAGGTATCACTATTGCTACTTCTCACCAAGAGTATGAGACCGGCAATAGACACTATGCGCACGTAGACTGTCCGGGTCACGCTGACTATGTTAAAAACATGATCACTGGAGCTGCTCAGATGGATGCTGCTATATTAGTTGTATCTGCAACTGACGGAGCAATGCCACAAACTAAAGAACATATTCTCTTGGCTCGCCAAGTTGGTGTTCCTTATATCGTTGTTTATCTTAACAAAGCTGATATGTTAGCGGCTGACGAAAGAGAAGACATGGTTGAAATGGTTAAAGAAGAAATAAAAGAACTTCTTGATAAATACGATTTTCCTGGCGATAAAACACCTTTCATTTCCGGATCTGCTTTAAAGGCACTTGAAGGTGATGAATCTGAACTAGGAATGGATTCTATCGTTAAGTTGATGGAAGCCGTTGACTCTTATGTTCCGGAACCTACTAGAATTCTTGACAAGCCTTTCTTGATGCCGGTAGAGGATGTTTTCTCTATTACTGGTAGAGGAACTGTAGCAACCGGTAGAGTTGAGCAAGGTATTCTTAAAATCAACGATGAAGTTGAAATCGTTGGAATTAGAGATACTACAAAAACTGTAATTACAGGAATTGAAATGTTCCGTAAACTTCTTGATGAAGCAACTGCAGGTGATAACATCGGAGCGCTTCTTCGTGGAACTAAAAAAGAAGACATCGAAAGAGGTCAGGTTTTGGCTAAGCCAGGATCCATTACTCCACACAAGAAGTTTAAGGCTGAGGTTTACGTTTTGACAAAAGATGAGGGTGGTCGACACACTCCTTTCTTCAATAACTACCGACCACAGTTCTACTTTAGAACAACAGACATAACCGGTGTTTGTAATCTACCTGACGGTGCTGAAATGGTAATGCCTGGTGATAACATCACTATGTCTATCGAATTGATTCACCCGATTGCTATGGATCAAGGTCTGAAGTTTGCGATCCGTGAAGGTGGAAGAACTATCGGATCCGGCGTCGTAGCTACGATTGTCGAGTAAGAGAAGAGCATGACAGGGCAACGAATAAGAGTTAAATTAAAAGCTTTTGATCATAGGTTGATTGACCAATCTACCTATGAGATCGTGGCAACTGCGAAAAGGACCGGAGCTACTGTTTCCGGTCCAATTCCTCTGCCCACTAAAAAAGAGATTTATACAGTTCTCAGATCTCCTCACGTAAACAAAAAAGCACGTGAACAATTTGAAATGAGAACGCATAAGAGACTAATCGATATACTCAATACTAATGAGGATACCGTGGAAGCTCTCATGAAACTTCAGCTTCCGGCTGGTGTTTCAGTAGATATAAAGTCATAAGGAATAATTAAGATGGCGAAAGGACTGATTGGGGAAAAAGTTGGCATGACTCAGATATTTGATTCTGAGGGAAAGGTATTGCCTGTTACTGTTCTACGTGTTGGACCATGTGCTGTATCTCAGATAAAGACCGTGGAAAAAGATGGATATGATGCAATTCAGCTAGCTTTTGGTGATAAAAAAGAGAAATCTGTAACCAAAGCTGAGAAAGGGCATTTGGGAAAAGCAGGAATCGCTGTCCCCAAGAAAGTTGTAAAAGAATTTCGTAACTATGGGGAAGAGGTAACTCTGGGTTCTGAGTTGAAAGCATCTGATGTCTTTCAATTGAATGATACTGTAAAGATATCGGGAACAAGTAAAGGAAAAGGCTTTCAAGGTGTTGTCAAGCGACACGGATTTGCCGGAGGACCTAAAACTCATGGTTCCAGATTTCAACGTCACCCCGGTTCTATAGGCGCAGGTTCAACTCCTTCAAGAGTATTTAAAGGCATGAAAATGGCCGGAAGAATGGGAAGTGATGCTGCGACTATAAATAACCTTAAAGTTGTTAAGATTAACGAAAATGATAATTTACTGTTTGTAACAGGTAGTGTTCCCGGTAGCGACAATTCGATTGTTACTATCGAGAAGATGTAAGGATTAAGACCATGAAAGCTCAGAAATATTCAAACGAAGGAAAGCTAATCGGCGAAATTGATCTACCGGACAATTTGTTTTCTACCGGTGTATCTACCGGCGCTATTTACGACGCTATAAAAGCTGAAAATGCTAATCTCCGCCAAGGAACTCACTCAACTAAAGACAGAAGTGAAGTTAGAGGTGGTGGAAAGAAGCCATGGGCGCAAAAAGGAACCGGTAGAGCCAGACAAGGTTCTTCCAGAGCTCCTCATTGGGTTGGTGGTGGTATAATCCATGGACCTAAGCCTCGAGATTATTCTTCAAATCTTTCGCGAAATGTAAAAAAGAAGGCAGTGCTTTCTATTTTAAACAAGAAAGCAGAAGAATCTAGAATCAAAGTTATTCAAGATCTAAATCCGGAAACATTCTCTACTAAATCCATCTTCCAGGTTCTTAAAAATATGGAAATATCGGAAAAGGGTAATGTTGGTTTAGTGGTAAATGGAGAAAATCTATTTCTTAAACGTTCCACTAGAAATATTCCATTTCTGAAATATGTGAACTCGAAAAGAATTGTATGTAGAGATATTCTTTATAATAACAATCTAGTGATTTCTGAGAGCGCTTTGAATGAAATGATTGAGCAGTATGCTAAAGGAGATTCCAAATAATGTCACCTAGCGATGTAATTATATCCCCTCTCATTACTGAGAAATCACAAGATTTGGAAACTATTTTTGAAAGGATTGAAGCTAAAAGAAAATCTTCTAGAAGAAAATCCAATGATAAAAAAGTAACCAAATATACTTTTAAAGTTCACCCTGATGCCAATAAGATTCAGGTTAAAGAAGCTATTAAAAAAATATACAACGCAGAGCCGGACTCTGTAAACATTCAAGTTTATCGTGGGAAGATTAAAAAGTTCCGTTATGTTCCCGCTCCCAAGGCTCATTGGAAGAAAGCAATTGTGACTTTCAATGATGGAACAACCCTGGATATAGTGAAGGTTTAATCATGCCAATCAAAAAATTAAAACCATACACAGCGTCTACTAGAACCCAATCTGTAGTTGATTATTCGGAATTATCTGACAATCAACCGAAAAGATCTTTAACTACTTCTACTAACTACAAAGCTGGTAGAGGACATGGTGGAAAGATTTCTGTAAGACATAAGGGTGGTCGTGTTAAAAGAAAATACCGAGTAATTGATTTTAAAAGAAATAAAATCGGTATTCCCGCGACAGTAAAGACTTTGGAATATGATCCAAACAGAACTGCTTTTATTGCACTATTAAGCTATGCTGATGGTGAATACAGATATATATTAGCTCCTAATGGAGTGAAAGTTGGTGACAAATTAGAGAACGGAGAAAATGCCGAGATTAAAGTTGGCAATACTCTTCCTCTGTCTAAAATTCCACCCGGCACTTCTGTTCATTGCATCGAAATGCAACCGGGTAAAGGGGCTCAGCTGGCTCGGACTGCAGGTTCTTTCGCTGTTATCGCTGCTAAAGATGGTGACTATGTAAGTTTGAAATTACCTTCTTCCGAAGTTAGAAAAGTTAGAAATACTTGTATGGCTACTGTCGGTGAGTTGAGCAATAAAGACCATAATCTTGTTTCTTTAGGTAAAGCCGGAAGAAAAAGATGGATGGGTGTCAGACCTACTGTTAGAGGGGTCGTGATGAACCCGGTAGACCACCCTCATGGTGGTGGTGAAGGTAGAACTTCCGGAGGTAGACACCCTGTGTCTCCAACTGGACAACCAACAAAAGGTTATAAAACCAGAACGAATTCGAAATCTAACAAGTTCATTGTTCAGAAAAGAAAGCGTAATCGGAATAGATAGGTAGGATAGTATGGCTAGAAGTTTAAAAAAAGGACCGTTTATTGATGACCACCTAATGAAGAAGATCACTAAAATGACTTCTGAAGGTGTCAAGAAACCATTTAAGACATGGTCAAGAAGAAGTACCATTTATCCTGATATGATCGGTCACACAGTTATGGTTCATAATGGAAAGCAATTTGTTCCTGTATTTGTCAATGATAATATGATAGGCCACAAATTAGGTGAGTTTGCACCGACTCGTACTTTCCGCGGCCACTCAGGCGACAAGAAGGCAGTTAAAAAGTAGGTTATAGATGGAAGCTAAAGCAGTAGCGAAACACGTAAGAATATCGGCAAGAAAAGCAAGGCTTGTTGCCAATGAAGTTAGAGGTTATGGATACCAGGAGGCTATGGATATCCTTCGTTTTACGAATAAGAAAGCTTCTGATATGATTATTGATCTCCTAAATTCAGCAGTCGCCAACGCAATTCAGATGGACGAAAACGTGAATCCGGAGAATCTCTTCATCAGCAAAATTTATGTGGATGACGGGCCAATCATGAAAAGATACCGACCTAGAGCGAGAGGTAGAGCCTCTAGGATCAGAAAAAGACTAAGTCATATTACTCTTGTTTTAACAGACAAGGCAGTAGGATCGGAAGGATAGTATGGGACAAAAAGTTAACCCGATTGGATTAAGATTAGGAATTACAAGAACTTGGGACTCGATCTGGTATTCAAAACAAGAATACAGAAAGAATCTCCATGAAGACCTAAAAATCAGAAGATTTCTTACCAAGAAACTTAAGAACGCAGGAATGGTGAAAGTTGTAGTTGAGAGATTCCCTGAGAAGATCAATGTAAACATTCACACTTCTAAGCCTGGTGTTGTGATTGGTCAGAAGGGTAATAACATCGAAGCCATCAAAACTATCCTTAAAACTATGGCTGAGAAACCTATTTCTTTGAATATTATTGAAGTTAAAAAACCGGAAATTGTTGCTCAAGCTGTAGCTGAGACTGTTGCAGTTCAGATTGAACAAAGGATGCCATTCCGTAGAGTTATGAAGCAAGAACTTCGTAGAGCTATGAGAGGAGGGGTCGAGGGTGTAAAAATCCAAATCTCCGGTAGATTGAATGGTGCTGATATGGCACGAGTTGAGAAATATATGGAAGGTCGTATTCCACTTCATACTCTGCGAGCTAAGATAGATTATGGTTTCAAAGAAGCTCTGACAACTTATGGTCAGATAGGTGTGAAGGTTTGGACTTATACCGGTGATTACTTCCCGACTAAGGAAGAGTCAGAAGAAGACAAATACGCTGTGAAGCGTAGAACCAGCTAATAGGAGTTCTGAATGTTATCCCCTAAAAGAGTAAAATTTAGAAAGAGACAAAGAGGAAGGCTCAAGGGCAAGGACGAAAGAGGTTCCAAGGTATCTTTCGGTGAATTTGGCCTTAAAGCTATCACTTCGGGTCGATTGACTGCTCGTCAAATTGAGGCGGCAAGGATTACCATCAATCGTCAGGTTAAAAGAGGTGGAAAACTTTGGATTCGTATTTTCCCTCATGTTCCCATCACTAAAAAGCCCGCTGAAACTCGGATGGGTAAGGGAAAGGGATCTCCTGAATATTGGATTGCTGAGATTAGACCCGGTAGAGTGTTGTTTGAAATGAGTGGTGTTGAGGAAGATGTTGCTAAAAAAGCGCTTGAAATGGCTTCATTTAAGCTCCCGATTCAAACCGCTTTTGTTAAGAGGAATTTATTATGAAAAATAAACTTCACGAACTCAGTGAGATAGATTTGAAAACTCAGCTTGAAGAAGCTAGAGAAGAAGTAAGAACTCAAAGATTTAAATTCGCTGTTGAGAAAAATCTAGAGAACCCTAAAAAGATTCGCGACTCCAAGAAAAAAATCGCAAGAATCTTAACTATCAAAAGGGAAAGAGAATTAACAGAAGGTAAGACTAGGTAGTTATATGGAACATGCAGAGACTAAAAAATCACTCACTGTAACTGGAAAGGTTGTTTCCACTTCTATGAACAAAACAGTAGTGATTGAAGCAATTACTAAAAAGATGCACCAAAAGTTCAAGAAGATTACTAATTATACTTCTAGAATTAAAATTCATGATGAGAAGAATGAATGCAATATCGGTGACACAATTCTCGCGGTGGAAACTAGACCTCTCTCTAAAGATAAGTGTCATAAATTAGTTAAAATTTTGGATAAGGCGAAACTAGCATGATTCAACAAGAAACTATCCTACAAGTTGCCGATAACTCCGGAATCAAGAGAGTTATGTGTATTAAAGTTCTTGGTGGTTCCAAGAAAAGATACGCTAAAATTGGTGATGAAATCATTGTAGCTGTTAAATCTTCTCAACCAGGATATGGTTTGAGAGATGGTCAGGGTAAAAAAGTTCACACCAAAGCTGTTCAGAGAGCAGTTGTGGTAAGGACTAAAAAAGAAATCCGAAGACCAGATGGATCTTATATAAGATTCGATGATAACGCTGTAGCTATTATTGATGAAAAAGGCAACCCTAAAGGTACTCGTATCTTTGGACCGGTTGCCAGAGAGTTAAGAGACAAGAAATACACTAAGATTGTATCACTTGCTCCGGAGGTGTTATAATGGCGAATAAACTTGCTTACAGAGGTTCTGAACCTACCAAGTTTAAATCAATAAAACTTCATAAAGATGATGAAGTTATCGTAATATCCGGAAAGGACAAAGGTCGTAAAGGCAAGATTCTAGCGATTGATAAAAAAAGAGATAGAGTCTTTGTAGAAGGAATCAATAAAAGAAAACGTTATATGAGACCTACACAAGAAAATCCTCAAGGTGGACAGATTGAAATTGAATTTCCTATTCATATTTCTAATGTAATGTTTTATGACTCCAAAGCAAAAAAGGGAGTTAGAATAGGTTACTCAGAAATTAAGGGAAATAAAGTTAGAGTATCTAGACCTGACGGGAAGGAGATTTAACAGTGGGCGTTCCTAGATTAAAAGAGAAATATTTAAAAGATATTAGACCGAATCTACATAAAAAATATGGGTTCAAGTCTGTAATGAGAGTTCCCAAGCTTGAGAAAATTGTTGTGAACGTTGGTATGGGTGAAGCTCATGCCAATCCAAAAATGATGGAAGCTTGCTTGGAAGAACTAGCCGCTATAACCGGTCAGAGACCTGTAAAGACTATTGCTAAAAAGTCAATTGCAGGTTTTAAAGTTCGGGAAGGGATGGTTTTGGGTGCAAAAGTTACTCTTCGCGGTAACATCATGTATGAATTTTTGGATAGACTGATTAACATTGCTCTTCCTCGAGTTAGGGACTTTAAAGGAGTAAATCCTAAAGGTTTTGACGGAAGAGGAAACTATAACGTTTCCGTTCACGAGCAGATTATCTTTCCTGAAATTCAATTTGATAAGATAAACAACATTTACGGAATCAACATTACCTTCGTCACTTCTACGGAAAAGGATGAAGAAGCTTACGACCTGTTCGGAGGGTTCGGAATGCCCTACCGTAACAAGAATTAACAGGAGAATTATACCATGGCTAAAAAGTCAATGATGGAACGCCACGCAAAAAAGAAGAAATTCCAAGTGCGTGAATACAATCGATGCCCACTCTGCGGAAGAGTACACGGATACCTAAGACGATTCGACATGTGCAGAATATGTTTTCGTGACTTAGCGAGTAAGGGCCAGATCCCAGGCGTAGTCAAGGCCTCCTGGTAATAAGAGTAAAGAGGTAGAAATGAGTCTCTCAGATCCAATTGCAGATATGTTAACAAGAATAAGAAATGCACAGCGTGCTAAGCACGAATCATGTGTAATTCCGGGTTCTAAACTAAAGAAAAATATTTTGTCTTTATTAAAAGATGAAGGTTATATTACAGAGTTTAATCCTGTTCAGACAGGTAGTTTTGAGGACTTTCAAGTAAAATTGAAATACGATCAGAATAAACAACCGGTAATTAAATTAATACAAAAGGTTTCCAAACCTGGTAGAAGAGTTTATATTCAGTCCGCTGATATTCGCCCTTTTCGAAATAACTTGGGAACTCTGATTCTTTCTACATCACAAGGAGTGATGACTGGTAAGAAAGCAAGGCAACTTAAAATAGGAGGGGAAGTTATCTGTAAGGTCTACTAAGATTTTACGAATAATAACTGACTATGTCTAGAGTAGGTAAAGCAATCGTAAAACTTCCCGCTAAAGTGGAAGTAAAACAAAGCGGTGATAATATTCAAGTGAAAGGTCCTCTTGGGGAATTACAAACTCCTCTATTTGAAGGAATCACTTTTGAAACCGGTGATGGTACAATTCAATTTGTTCGTTCGAATGAAGAGAAGAAAACAATCGCTAAACATGGTTTGGTAAGATCTCTATTTAACAATAGCGTTAAAGGCGTGAGTGAAGGCTGGACTAGAAATTTGGAAATTTTTGGTGTAGGTTTTAGGGCTGCTGTAAAAGGAAATGATTTGGTTATGAACCTTGGTTATTCCCACGAAGTAGTTTTCCCAACTCCACAAGGAATTAAAATCGAAGTTGTAGAACAATTGAAGATTAAAATATCCGGAATAGATAAGCAACTTGTTGGTCAGGTTGCCGCTGATATACGATCCAAGAGACCTCCAGAGCCTTATAAAGGAAAAGGAATTAAATACTCGGATGAAGTTATCAAGCGTAAAGCCGGAAAAACAGGTAAGAAGTAAGCTATGATCAACAAGACTAAAAAAAATATCAATCAGAAGCGAAGAGTTTCCAGATCTAGATTTAAACTAAAGCAAGTAGGGAATAGATTAAGATTGGTTTTTACTAAATCCAATCGTTTCCTTACTGCTCAAGTAATAGATGACATTCAAGGAAAGACTCTAGTTTACGCAACTACTATGGCAAAAGATTTCCCTTCTCATGAGAACAGTAAAAAGAGCAAGTCTGCTGCAGCTGCTTTGGGTAAAGTCATAGCTGAGAAAGCTAAGAATTCAGGGATTAAACAAGTGATGTTGGATAGATCAGGAATGATCTATCATGGTGCTATTGCCGCTTTTGCTGAATCAGCAAGAGAAGAAGGATTGGAGTTCTAATATGATAGTTGAAGAAGAACAAAAAGAATTTACCGAAAAGGTAGTTAAAATTGATCGTGTTGCCAAAGTTGTTAAGGGTGGTAGAAGGTTCTCCTTCAATGCTCTTTCCGTAGTTGGTGACGGTAAGACAAGAGTCGGAATCGGTTTCGGTAAGGCTAACGAAGTTCCTGATGCTATTCGAAAATCAATAGAATCAGCAAAGAAAAACCTTTCAGACATTAACTTCTCCGGGCACACCATTCCTCATGATGTAATTGGAAAATTTAAGTCAGCCAGGGTTCTTTTGAAGCCTGCTTCTCCGGGAACCGGGATTATTGCCGGAGCACATGTAAGATCTGTTGTAGAGAGAATTGGAGTTCAAGATCTCCTTTCCAAGTCTTATGGTTCCAGCAATTCAATGAATATCGTGAAAGCTACATTAGATGCTCTTCAGCAATTACAGACTCCTTCTATGGCTGTAAAAAGAAGAGGAATCTCATTTAGTAGGCTTTTTGGTAAGGAGTAAAAAATGGAAGAAGTCATTGTAACTCAATCTAAAAGCTCTATTGGCTCTAACCCTGCTCATAGGAAAACCTTAATAGCACTTGGGCTAAAGAAAAAAGGTGCAAAACGTAAACACAAAGTTACTCCTCAACTTCAAGGAATGATTCGTAGCGTTAACCACCTAGTAACGGTTGAAAAGGTAAGCTAAGATGTCAGAAAATAATAAAGAAAAAATATCGCGTGCCAGAGCATTTGGTGCGCCACGTTCTAAAAAGTCAACGGCAACCGGTAATTCGAATTCTGTTCCTCTTCCAAAAGGTGCTAAAACATCTAAAAAGAGACTTGGACAGGGACCCGGTTCCGGTTTAGGAAAAACATCAGGTCGGGGTTCAAAAGGTCAATGGGCTAGAACTTCTTCCATGAGAGCCGGTTTTGAGGGTGGTCAGTTGCCACTTCATAGACGACTTCCTAAAAGAGGATTTACCAGCAGAAATCACAAAGATTTTCAGCCTGTGAATCTATCTGCAATAGCTAAATTGGGTTTGACCGGTGCAGTTACTCCGGAATTACTTGCCGATAAAAAGTTAATCAAAGATTCTAAAATGCTAATTAAAATTCTTGGTAACGGCGAGATTACTTCCTCCATCCAGATTACAGCTGATGCTTTCTCTGCTTCTGCAAAAGAAAAAATTGAGAAAGCCGGTGGACAGACTTCTATTCGAATAGAAGAAAAGAAAAAGGCCGAGTAAAGGAGACTTCATTTGCTTAGTACAATTTCCAACATATTTAAAATCCAAGAGTTAAGGAGTAAGATTCTTTTTACTCTTGTCATGCTTCTTCTTTTTAGAATGGGCACACATGTAACTATACCCGGAATCAATTCTTTGATTGTAGCTGATATTACATCAGAGCCGGGTGAGGGATTTCTAAATATGGTGGATTTATTTGCAGGTGGAGCTCTTCTTAAATTTTCCATTTTTGCATTGGGGATTATGCCCTATATATCTTCTTCCATCATTATGCAGTTGCTTATGGTTTTGGTTCCTTCTCTTCAAAAGATGCAGAAGGAAGGTGGAGAAGAGGGTCGTAAAAAAGTTCAGCAGTATACCAAATACGGAACGATTGTTCTTTGTGCGATCCAATCCTTGGCTGTGATACACCTTGCACGATCTTGGTCAGTGGGTACCGATCAGGCTCCGGCGAAATATCCTGGTTTGATTAATCCTTCAGTTGAATCTTATTTCTTTGTATTGGCATTGCTTTCCATTACCACTGGTACTGTTCTATTAATATGGATGGGGGAGCAGATTACTGAGAGAGGTATAGGTAATGGTATATCACTTTTGATTTTTGCCGGTATCATTGGAAGAATGCCTGAAGCTTTGATCACTCTGTTCACAACAGATACATCTGATGCACTTTCTATTTTAATTCTTCTTTTGATCTTTGTAGTTTTGATCGCTCTAACTGTGATATTGACACAAGGAGTCCGTAAGGTTCCTTTGCAATATGGAAAGCAAATGGTGGGTCGTAGAATGGTTCAGGCTAAGAGTCAATCCATTCCGTTCAAAGTAAATAGTGCGAACGTGATGCCTATTATTTTTGCATCATCTTTGATACTGTTTCCTCAGACTATCATTCAATACTTTTCTTCTAGTTTTGAAAGTTGGGCTGGATGGGCAGTAGTTATGGATTTTTTCAATCCATTCTCTCAGATTTGGTATAGAGCTCTATTTTACTATATTATCTACACTGCTCTGATTATATTCTTTGCATATTTCTATACCGCTATTCAATTCAATCCTCAAGAATTAGCTGATAACTTGAAAAAATTCGGTGGATCTATTCCCGGTATTCGACAAGGTTCGCCCACTAAAGAATATA
This sequence comes from Leptospira sp., assembly GCA_020831715.1. Lineage (GTDB taxonomy): Bacteria > Spirochaetota > Leptospiria > Leptospirales > Leptospiraceae. The sequence goes on from JAFIGA010000083.1 coordinate 17,372, forward strand.
TTGAGAAAGTTCTTAATAGAATCACTCTTCCCGGTGCCTTCTTTCTTGCCGGGCTTGCCCTAGCGCCTTATTTGATCATTAAATTCTTAAATTTAGGTGGCAATACAGGTGGTGGTGCATTAGTTTATACTTTTGGTGGAACATCTCTACTTATCATGGTCGGGGTAGCCTTAGAAACTCTGAAACAGATTGAGGCACAGCTACTTATGAGAAATTATGAGGGTTTCATGAAGAAATCAAGGATCAAAGGTAGGTAGATAAATGAAAAAGCTAATTTTTATGGGTCCCCCAGGAGCGGGAAAAGGAACACAAGCCGAAACGATTAAGGAAAAGTTCAAGATACCACAAATATCTACCGGAGAAATCCTACGTGAAGCAGTGAAAAATTCTACTCCTATGGGCTTAGAAGCCAAAAAATTTATGGACGCAGGGGACCTTGTTCCAGATGTTGTAGTTATAGGCATTATTAAAGATCGTCTTGCCGAGCCAGACTGCTCAAAAGGCTTTATTTTGGATGGATTTCCCCGCACAGTGGAACAAGCTGAAGCTTTGGGAAAAATTCTCCGCGAAACTAAAATGGATTTGGACGCAGTAGTAAATCTTGCTGTGCCGGATCAGGAATTGGTGAATAGGCTTTTGAGTCGTGCTAAAATTGAAGGTCGTGCGGATGATAATGAAGAAACGATCAAAAATCGTTTAAAGAACTACAACGATAAAACCTTCCCTTTAATAGATTACTATCGTAAAGAAGGTATTCTAAAAGAGGTAAATGGAGTTGGTAGTATGGAAGAAATAACTATGGAAATTTTGAGTGTATTGGGGTAATTTTGGCTAAAGAAGAAGCAATCGTAATCGATGGGATAGTTCAGGAAACTCTACCCAATGCCATGTTCCGAGTGGAATTGGAGAATGGACATAATGTATTAGCCCATATATCAGGAAAAATGAGAATGCACTACATTCGAATTTTGCCTGGAGATAAGGTTACCGTAGAATTATCCCCTTATGATTTGTCCAAAGGTCGAATCACATATAGAAAAAAGTAAAGGAATAACATGAAAGTTCGCAGTTCAGTAAAGAAAATTTGTTCAGGTTGTAAGGTGATCCGTAGAAAAGGTGTCATCAGAGTAATATGTTCTAACCCGAAACACAAGCAGAGGCAGAGATAAAATATGGCACGTATATCAGGCGTTGATTTACCTAAAGATAAAAGAATCATTATAGGACTTACCTATGTTTTCGGAATTGGTTTAACATCTTCGAGAAAGATATTGAAGCAAGCTAATGTTGATGAGTCAATTCGAGTAAAAGATTTGACTGATGAACAAGAAGCGGCAATCAGAAAAGAAATCGAGGATGGCTTTCGAGTGGAAGGGGATCTTCGTAGTGAAGTTAGCTTAAACATAAAGCGACTCATGGATATTGGTTGTTATCGAGGTTTAAGACATAGAAAAGGTCTTCCTGTTCGTGGACAAAAGACCAAGACCAATGCAAGAACTAGAAAAGGTGGCAAGAAGACTGTTGCCAACAAGAAGAAAGTTACTAAGTAATAGGATTTAATATATAATGGAAAAAGACACTAAAGGCAAGAAAGATAAGAAAGTTAAAAAGAAAGAGAAGAAAAATGTCCCTAAGGGGAAGGTTTATATTCAAGCCTCTTTTAACAACACTATAGTATCTGTGACGGATATGGCTGGGAATGTAATATCATGGTCCTCATCCGGGATGATGGGATTTCGTGGATCTAAAAAATCTACTCCTTATGCTGCACAGATTGCGGCCTCTAATGCGGCTGATAAAGCTATAGAAGTTGCTGGACTTTCTGAAGTAGATGTAATGGTGTCTGGTCCCGGAATTGGAAGAGAGTCGGCAATCCGTTCTCTAGCATCCAAAGGTTTGAACGTGAAATTTATAAAAGATATCACTCCTCTTCCTCATAATGGATGTAGGCCAAGAAAAAGAAGGAGAGTGTAAGGAACTATATGGCAAGATATCGCGGTCCTGTTGTAAAATTAAGTAGAAGAGAAGGGGTTAACCTTCTTTTAAAATCAAGTCACAATTTTAATAAAGAAAAATCCAGCTTTGAAAAAAGAAAGTATCCTCCTGGTTTACCTCCAAAGAGAAAAGGTAAGCTTTCTGAATATGCTACTCAGTTGAGAGAGAAGCAAAAAGTAAAAAGATTGTATGGCGTTCTTGAAAAACAATTTAGAAGATACTTCGAAGAAGCTAACAGAATCCCGGGTATTACCGGGGAGCAACTTCTCCAATTCTTGGAAAGAAGATTAGACAATGTTGTATACCGGTTAGGTTTTGCAGTAACAAGAAGACAAGCCAGAAATTTCATTGCTCACAGACATATTTTAGTGAATGGAGTGAGAGTAGATATTCCATCATACAGAGTAAGTATTGGTGATAAGATAGAGATTAGAGAGAAATTCAGGACTTCACCATTTTTGGAAGAAAACCTGAAGTTAGCTCAGTCCTTAAGTCGTACTCCTGAGTGGTTGGTAGCTGATTATACCAATCTAACAGGAGAAATAACCGGAATGCCGGCAAGAGAAGATATAGAAATTCCCGTTAAAGAACAAGTTATCGTGGAATTGTATTCTAAGTAACCAAAATAAGGAAATAAGGATAGTCCATTGTCTCCGAAAAATTTGTTAAAAGGTTTTAAAAGACCAAAAAAAATTGACTTCGTAACTGAAGTTAGTAATCCAAACTATGGTAAGTTCGTAGCTGAGCCTTTTGAGCGTGGCTATGGAACAACCCTAGGTAATGCGCTCAGAAGAACTCTCATGTCCTCGATTGAAGGTGCTGCTATTTCTGCTATCCGAATTGAAGGTATCAATCATGAATTTTCTTTCGTTGATGGCGTTGTAGAAGACGTGACTAGAATGATTCTGAATTTAAAACAGGTTCGTATTAAATATGAGCCGGATGATAGGGATCAGAATAAGGTCATTCACTTCGAGAAGAAAGGTGCCGGATACTTTAGAGCCGGTGATTTAGCAGTTGATTCTTCCATTGAAGTAATGAACCCCGATCTTCACATAGCAACTTTGAATGAAGATGCTGATTTGGTGATCGATCTTGAGATCCAAAGAGGAAGAGGATTTATTCCGGCGGAAGAGAAGAAAAAGGACATTGAAGTTCTTGGAACGATTCCTTTAGATTCTATATTTAGTCCTGTTAGAAAAGTTATTTTCGAAACTTCGGAAGCCAGAATCGGTCAGAGATCCGATTATGAAAAGCTTTCTATGGAAATATGGACTGACGGTTCTATTTCTCCGGAAGATGCTCTTGCTCAAGCGGCAAAGATTCTGAAAGAACATCTTACTGTATTCATCAATTTTGAAGAAGAAGTAGAAGAAGAAGTGGATGAGTTGGATGAAGCTGACGAAAAGCTGAAAGCATCCCTTTCCAAGCATGTAGAAGAATTGGAATTATCCGTAAGGTCGCTTAATGTATTAAGAAGTCTGGAAATTGACTTCGTAGGTGATCTAGTGAAAAGAACAGAAGAAGAGATGACTAAGTCCAAACATTACAGTGATCAATCCCTTGAGGAATTGAAAGGTAAGTTGGCGGGAATCGGATTGAACTTCGGAATGAGAGATTTCTAAAATGAACAAGAGAAATAAAGTTAGTAAACTAAACAGAAATGCAAGCCATAGAAGAGCTATGTTGGGAAACATGGTAACAAGTTTATTCATGCATGAAAGAATTGAATCTACCCATGCTAGAGTAAAGGCTGTTAGATCCTTTGCGGAAAAAATGATCACTCGTGCGAAAAAGAATCTTTTACCGGAAACTGATAGTGCTGCACAACTTCACAATCGCCGTGAAATTATGAGAACTATCAACAATCCAATGATTGTTGATAAGCTTTTCAATGATATTGCTAAAAGATTTGAATCTAGAGCCGGTGGGTATACTAGAATCTATAAACTTGTGAATCGACCATCCGATAATTCCGAAATGGCATTATTGGAGCTAGTTGAGAAAAAAGAGCGATCTGAATTGAAAGAAGAAGCTATTGCTAAGAGAAAAGTAAAGGTCTCCAAGACTGCTGCTCCGGCTAAAGATAAGAAAGAAAAGAAATAGAAATTCTTTATCATTAGATAAATTTAAGTCCTCAGCTCTATCTTGAGTTTGAGGACTTTTTTGTTTGCGCTTACTGGAAGAAACTTGTTGGTTCTAATTTACAAAATGCTTTATCCGCTAGATAATTATAGAAATCAAACGGTTTAAAATCACATTTTTCAACCGGATAAATGAGTAGATTATTTCGGCAATTTTCTGCGTCTTTTTTCTTATACGTTATTCTATCTCGCTGGCTCTGGGATCCGGATGATTTTGAAAATTGCTTATCAACGAATATATAGGCTTCCAGTAATTTTAAGCTATCACCTCCGGTTTCAATACATTTGACCGCAGCAATTGCGAACAATTCCTCACGAATTGTTTTCTCAGGGACTGCATCATCTGCTGAGAATGTATCGACAATGGCATTGCTGCAACCCGAATAGAATAATATTGCAATATATAATGAATAAAATTTAAAAATGGAAACTAAACGTGTATATTCCAGGGATTCCGGATAAAAGTAGAAAATTCTATGCATTTTGATTCGCATTCAATTGATTAGACTGATACAAATACCCTACTAGATACCAAAAAATAATAACAACTTCATCATCTTGAAAATAGCACTGAAGTAGGCTCGCTAGAAAAAAACCGGATATTCCAAAATACCAAGCCATTTGCGGAAAAGGTATTCTTGTATTGAATTGTTCTCTTATGATCATCCAGATCATTGCCAAGAAAACCAAAAGAGTCGGTATTCCAAATATAGTTGCTATATGGAAATAGTCATTATGAGCATGTCCTCTTTGAGTTGTTTCGTAAAAAAACAAAAGTTCCGGATAATCTTGGGATCTTTCTTTTCTGGAAATTTCGATCTCTTTGCTATAATTGCCGGGTCCAACACCTAGAATTGGATTGGAGAGTATCAGAGGGAAAGTGGAGTCCCAGATAAATGTTCTTCCGGAATCAGTATGTTTCTCAGATCCAAGAATCGGTCCTATGACTGTGCGGAATGATTCTGAAGTTTTCCAGAGAGTCCCTCCTAATGAAATAGAGATTAGAATAATAGCGAATGGAATCCATGGTGAGATATTGAGTCGGTAGCCTCGTTTCCTCCAGATAATAAAACCTAACAATATGGCAAATGCAGTTCCCGTTAGAGCCGACCTTGCATTGTTGACTAAAAAAACAAAGGATGCCATACCTAAAAATGAAATCCAAAATAGACGATAAGTCCACTTCTCACGATTCTCCAAAGACAATAAAACTCTAAAAAATATCCAAGGATAAACAAGTAGTAATAATCCACCATAGGTCAAATGCGTATTCATAAGACCGATGGGAAGGTATAATTTGACCCCAAAGACTATTCCTTGTAAATGTTGCTTACCCCAGGTCGTCATCTCCCTATGAAGGCTGCTGAACAACCATCCAAGTCTGTATTCGGAAAATAAGGAAATAAATCCGCTGATGACAAGAATGATGCTGAATGCCACGAAAGATCTATAAATTAATGGGAGATCCTCTCTGCGGACTTTTGTCATGCATACGAAGGCGAGAAAAAGAAAAATATCTTTAGGTTCTGAAGTTGCTCCTTTTTTAAGATAATCCCAATCCAGACCGGACATAAGAAAATGGATCAATAAACTTGTAATTTCGAGTCCCCAGAAGACTAGGGCGATCTTCATTAGATTGCCCATAGGAAACGCTTTATCTCTTAGAAACAGAAATGTAACAAAAGCGAGTCCTAAAAATCCCTGAGATAGAGATACAGACATTGCGGAAGTAATAATGGATGCGGATAGAAAGAATAGGAAAAATTGTCTTGTTTTCATTTTTCTCTTGCTTATTCCAAGTTTATCTCATAGTTTAGGAATGCAAGAGGTTCTCATTTGAAAGTTTTATATTTTACGGATACTTTTCTCCCGAAAATAGATGGAGTTGCTATCTCTATCAGAAATTTCTCAGAATTGTTGGTTCAACGCGGACATGAATTTGTGATCTGTGCACCAAGTTATGGAGAAGGGGATTTTGATAGGATGGGTGAGGGTATCCAAGTAGAAAGATTTCAAAGTGGTTATCTCCCCAGTTATCCGGATATCAAGGTGGTAATGCCATCTCCTCAAAAGATTAAAAGAATCATCCGAGAATTCAAGCCTGATCTAGTCCATATACATACACCCGGTCTTCTTGGGCAATACGGAGTGAACGCTACCGAAAAATATGGAATCCCTACCATCGGAACCTACCATACTCTTATGTCGGAACAAGATATGTATGTATCTTTTTATCGTTTGTTAAAATTGGATAAATTATTTTCTCGTGTGAATAAATTCGAGAAGAAGTTAACGCCCAAGGATTTATTGAAAGTTGAAAAACTGGAAAAATTCAATATTAGAAAGAAAATTATTTTAAAAATCTGCAATAATTTATATGATCGTTGTGATTTGGTTATATCGCCTTCTCATCTTTTGAAGAAACAACTCCATGAGTTTGGAATTAAAAAACCTGTGACAGTTGTATCCAATGGTATGGATCTTCAAAGGTTCAAAGGCGAGATAAAAACTTTAAATACAGATTCTCCCAAGCTTCTTCATGTAGGAAGAATTTCTTACGAAAAAAATTGCGATATAGTTATCAAAGCATTTTCCAAGGTTTTGGAACGAATTCCAAAAGCAACTCTTACCATCATTGGAGAGGGCCCCGCAATTCCATCTTTGAAAAAATTGGCAGAGTCTCTGAATATAGCCAATAATGTTATCTTCACAGGATTTATTCCAAACACAGAACTACACAATCACTATCCCAATTATGATGCATTTATAACTGCATCCACTATGGAGACACAAGGGCTTGTTATTTTAGAATCCATTGCTTGTGGATTGCCTGCTGTGGGAGTTTCTTCCTATGCAATTCCGGAGCTGATCCATCACAAAAAGAACGGATTCATTGCCAAACCTTTCGCAGTAGAAGAGTTAGCTGATTGGACTGTTAAGCTATTGCAAGATCCTGATCAATATAAAAAATTCAGTGAAGAATCAATCAAAATAGCATCCGGTCATGAGATGGAAAAATGTGTGGATTTAATGGAAGAAGTTTATAAAACTATTGCCAGCCTAACAGATAAATCCAAGAAAACCACTATAATGAATTTAATGCTGAGTATGATGCCGGATTTTCCTGAATTTCCAAAGTTCGATCAGCTTCCCACTTTCCCCGAATTCCCCGATCTACCTAAATTCGGAGAAATGCCTGATTGGAGAAAGCTCGCGAATTGGGATAAGAAAGATTAAATTCTTCATACCTCCGGAAAAGACGGTGCTATTTTCTACTTGCAATCCTTATTAACGGAAGTTACATAGGTTAAGGCTTTTTTACCTAGAACATCCGCACCTAGATATCCGGATGGTTGGATCTCTCCTGATTTATATGCTTTTTCCCAACGTTTCATTAGATTGGAAGATGCAGGTTTATAGCTCCAATGCCATTTTTCTTCGTTGTAGCCTAACCCACTTCGTTCGCTTAGCTTATTATAAGGTTGGCAAAATCCGTATTTGTGTGCATTTTCCTGCATCCAATTGTAGATGATCTCCCCTTTTCCCCCTTTTTCAAAATATGAATTCTGCAGAGAATTTAGATCCATATCCGTACCCCAATGGTGGCGAGATGTTCCGGGTGCACTGGAAAATTCCAAAATGAGAGCGATTATTTCTTCCGGTGTTTTCCCGGTTACAGATTCTCTCATTTTCCGATCCCCACTGTATTTTCCCTCCCAAATATTTTTTTGGAGGAAAAAGTCGCGAAAGCTAGAAACGATAAATATATTTTGTTTATAGTTCGGATGATTTTCCAGCCTGTATTTGTCGAAAGCATCGATCATTTTTTTATACTGACTCAGTGCTTCCGGTAAAAGGTAGTGCTGTCTTTGGTCCCCCCCCGGATTGTTGTAGGGTTTCAAATAGGCATTGGGTTTGTATTTTCCCTGAAGAAAATCCAACTCATCTTTTTTGTCAAGCCACTGGGGGAGTGAAGAAACTACGTCAATATTTTGCGAATTTAAAGAATTCACATCTGAATTAAATACTTCCTTACAAAAAGAAATTCCTAAAATGGCAAGAAAACAAAAGTAAAAATGGGTTTTTCTGATATTCATGTATTTGCTCTGTAGTTTTAATCTTCGACAAAAAAAGAACTTTCCAAAATAGTTTCTTTTTGATTAATGGTAATTAAACAAGAGGTAAATGAGTTTATGAAGAAAATTCTAGGTTTAATGATAGTTCTTTTCACGGTGTCAAACTGTCTCCTTTTTGATACAATTAATATTACTTACCCATGGAATGGTGTAATCAAGGGAGATCAAGCAAAAGATCAAATTTTTACAAGTGCTCTGATCGGTGTTGTTGCTGAAATCGACCGAAATAGAAGTGATGACGTAATTGTCCTACTTTCTCCACAATTAACAGGAATCAAAGACGATAGATATTATCTGAAAGAAGATATTGATGAGTGTGCCAATGACGCATTACTCATCAATCTGATTACTCTTGATATTGGTGGTTTTACCTGCAATGCAAGAGAAAGAAAAATTTTGGTAGATCCAATTCTATAATTCAATTTATACAATTGATACTTAAAAATTTTAATTTGTAAATAGAATTCGGCCTTCGGAAAAGCGTGATTTGATTTCTTCTCTTTCCATTAGGCCGGGTTTGCCAAAATCCAGAGCATCGATTCTAGCATTTTTGGTAAGTTCTTCGTCAGTTTGGATATCGGCAAGTTTGAATTCCGGTAACCCACTTTGTCTTACTCCCAGCAATTCTCCGGGACCTCTAATTTTTAAATCTATTTCAGAGAGCTTAAATCCGTCTTCCGTCTCTGTGAGCGCAGTGAGTCTCTCCTTTCCATCTTGCGAAATATTTTGTCCTGTTATCAGAATACAAAAGGATTTATGTGCACCTCTTCCCACGCGACCTCGAAGTTGGTGGAGTTGACTCAGCCCAAATCGATCCGCATGTTCTACAACTAATACTGTTGCATTGGGAACATCCACTCCTACTTCCACAACAGTTGTAGTGACCAAAATTTGGATTTTGTTATGCTTAAAGTCGTCCATAACTCTTGTCTTATCGTTGTTTTTCATCTTACCATGTAATAGTCCGATTTTTAAATCAGGAAAAATATTTCGACTTAAGTTTTCGTAAGCCTCGACACAAGAATTGAGATCTAACTTTTCGGACTCTTCGACCAAAGGGTACACAATGTAGCATTGTCTTCCTTGAGTCACATATTTTCGAATTGAATTGTAAATACCTGCTTTCTTATCGTCGAAAAACCATCTTGTATCAATGGGCTGTCTTCCTGCAGGTTTGTTCTTAATGATAACCAATTCCAAGTCACCATATAGAGTAAGAGACAGTGTCCTGGGTATGGGTGTGGCGGTCATGGCTAAAAGATCGGGATTTTTCCCTTTGGATCGGATTGCTTCTCTCTGATCAACACCGAATTTATGTTGTTCGTCGATGATCACAAGCCCTAAGTCTCTAAATTCAATATCTTCCTGGAATAAGGCATGGGTTCCTACTACAATCATACTCTCTCCCATCTTCATACGGTAGAGCTTTTCTTGCCTGGATTTTTTAGGCTCACCACCCAAAAGAAGTTCAACATTTAAAAAGGGAAGGTTCCCCATATAACCGAGAATTGTCTGGTAGTGTTGTCTTGCCAATATTTCGGTGGGAGCTAAGAATACAACTTGTATCTGGTTGTCGGTATAATGAAGGGCAACGGAAAGTGCTGTTAGGGTTTTTCCCGAACCCACATCTCCTTGGAGTAGACATGCCATGGGTTCGTCGCCCGCAGTAAAGGATTGAATTTTAGCAATTGCCGACTTCTGATCTTCAGTGAGTGAAAAGGGAAGAGCTTTCAGGAGCTTTTCATAAGACGGAGAATGAGGAAGAGGCCATAATTCTCGTTTGATCTCACGCCTAAGATTCATTTTGTGAATCAATAGAAGTTGGAAGAAGAATAATTCTTCGTATTTCAGTCTTCGGGTTGCTGCCTGCCAATCTTCATCCGAATCGGGAAAGTGAATGTTTTTTAAGGCATCTTGTCTCGGAAGTAGCTTGTTTTTTAAAATAACTTCTCGGGGCAAAACTTCCGGAATGGAAATATTGGAATCCAGCACGCGACTTAGAGCTCTGCGAAATCCACGAGAATCCATTCCTTCTTTTTTTAACGAATCATTGGAGGGATATAAGGGGATTATTCTACCGACATGGAGAAGATTGGATGTGTCGGCTTCACCGGGTTCGGCGGATAGTATTTCATAATCTGGATGGATGATCTGAAATCCTCTGTAGTATTCAAGCCTTCCGGTCACAGCAAGGGTTTTGTCTTTTGTGAGTTGCTTCTGGAAAAAAGGAGCTCCTTTAAAGAAAACCAATTGTATCCTTTCCCCATTTTGAGTGACAAAACCCACGACTAGACGTGTCTTTTTTCCATGGTGTAGGTAGGAATCCACTACCTTGCCAAGTAGGGTAACGGAATCGCCTTGTTTAAGGAGAATATTATCTGTTAGAGTGCGGTCTAAGTATCTTCTGGGGAAATAATACAATAGGTCTTGAATATTGGAAATTCCATTTCTAGCCAAGACCTCGGCTTTTTTTTCTCCTATACCTTTGATGAAAGTAAGCGGTGAATGCAAATCCATTAGAGATCATCCACCGGTTTGGGAGAAGGTTCAATTCCTTGCGAATTCACCTCTCCTAAATAGCAGTATTTGCAACCATAGATATGTGCTTGCCTTTTGCCCTCGGAATTAGAGTATTCTGAAATAGAGGCGTAAAGGTATTCTTCTTTTTTCAGCAAGGTTCCACATGCAGGACAGACTCTTGGGCGGGGAAGATTAGGATCCCAGTTTTTATTGTATACTTTCTTGGGATCAATTTTCCGATTTTCTAAAGACTTTTCTCTTTTCTGTTCCGACCTATCAATATTTTTGTTGTCATACGCAGATAATGCATATAAAAAAAATGCAATTGTTCCTAGAACGGCAACTATGGTTAGAAAAGTTATCATAACTAACGAGATGGGTTTCTTATAAATTGTTCTGCGGTCACATCCGATTCGGGATAAATTTTCTTTAGCTCCAATTGTTCGCTAATTGCTATCTCCATTAAAGGAAATATTTTTTTGTCTTTAACCCTACATAGATTTACATCTTCTACTCTTTTGTTCTCGATAAAAATTTCAGCGAAGTACCCACCATGTTGGAATCCGGCAATGGAATCAACGGCTCCAAAGTTAGACGGATTGATGAATATTGTTTCTCCCTTTTTGGCAATTCCTTGGTCCTCGTGAACATGACCGGATACTACCAAACAAGGGCTATGTTCATCAAGATAATGACGAATTCCCAAAGAACCAACGTTACCAATACCCGGTATCTTGTCAAAATACCCATAAGCAGGATTATGAATCACGCATACATCCGGTTCTTCTTCGATAAAAAAGTCTTCCGGTTCACTGTAATTTTTTCCGTTTTTATTGTATTCATGGAAGACTACAGCAAGCTTTTCCGGAATACCGCTTGTAGCGATGGGAGCCCCACCGTATCCGGAAAATTTCAATCCTTTGAAGTCATAGGACTTCCTGTGGAGATCTCTTTCATAGAGTGCTGTGTATTTTAGATCGATATCGTAGTTGCCGGGGAGAGTGTAAACTTGGGACTTTCCGTATTTTTGAATCAATGCCTCAATCAGTGCATATTTTTCCTTCATAGTTCTTGCTGCTCTTTGGAATAGAACTCTATAGTGCTCAGCCTTTTCCAGCATCTCTTTGTTATATTTATCCGGAAATCTAATGACATGGGTTGCGAAGTCGAAAGGTTTTTTCCCTTCTGCCTTGCCGGATAAATGGGTGTAAAACTCTTCCTGCAAACCACAGAAATCAATAATTCTATCATCTGAAAAAAATGCTTTGTATATAATATCTCCCGAGAAGAGATACAAGTCTGCTTCCGTTTCTTGGAGTATGGTTTTTAATCCTGGTAAACCATCATGAATGTCTGTGAGGTAAATAATCTTCAATAGTATTTTCCGGATTCCCTATAAGTTACTTTTACATACTGCGGTCCCAGCATATCCATGAGAGGTTTCAAAATCACATTGGATCTGGCATGGAATACCACTCTATCATTATGAAGATCGGCATTTACGACCTGAATCTTGCCTGCAAGGCTCGGAACTTGGTTCAGAAAGTAATTTAAATTAAATAGAACTTCCCCCACAATAGGTGTAAGTCTTAATACCTCGGGAAATCCATCCACAATGGTTTTTAGAATTTTTTTCTTATGAATCGGGTCAAATCTCGATATGATTCGGAGTATGTCCCATTTTTTCTTTCTAGTATTATCAAGGCTGTAGGATATAAATTGGAATCTTACAATATTTTGTTCTATGCTTACAATTTTGAGTCTTGCTTTGAAATGGATCCTTCGAATTTTTAAGATGCGAGCCAATAGATATGCATTGGGATTGACTTCCCCTTCTAGAATGAGTTTTTCCTTATGGGAACCGACTCGCAATTCGGATATATAACTTCTTTTTTTTGAGATTTTTTGATGCAATAAGGGGCTTACATTGGCTAAAAAAATGATAATCTTGCTATTACTGGAGATACCGGGTAGGGCTTGGGTGGTATCAAAGAATAGTTTCAATGGGTTGAGCTCCCACAGTTCCTTAAAAAACATCATATTTTATTATTATTTTCCTTGCTTTTTTGAAAAGCGAAATTACTAATAAGAATTCGTATGAAAATAGGTGTAATTGGATCAGGAAGTTTTGGGACGGCACTTGGTAGCCTATTGGCTGACAAGGGATATGATGTAGTATTGTGGACTAGAAGCTCTGAATTGGCGGAAAGTATCAATAAGGAGCATAAGAATTTTAAACATTTGCCCACATTAGTTCTACCTCCCAAACTCACAGCTGATACCAACTTGGAAAATGTGGTAAGAGACAAGGATATGATTGTATCCGCTCCACCGTCTCATGCACTGGCTGAGATCCTGGCAAAAATCAAAGACATTATACCTGCAAAAATTCCCATTGTTTCGGCAAGTAAAGGGATTGAGAATGATTCCTTGAAATTGGTTTCGGAAATTTTTGAATCCAGCCTGCCCGGTAGTTTTCACTCGCAGTTATCTTATCTCTCGGGACCTTCTTTTGCTAAAGAAATTGTTTCCAAAGTTCCTACAATTGTATCCATTGCTTCGAAGAACGAAGCCACAGCGAGAAGGGTACAAGAAATTTTTAGTTTTACTTACTTTCGAACCTATTGGACGCCGGATGTTGTAGGAGTCGAAGTAGGGGGGGCATTGAAAAATGTCATCGCAATTGCTGCAGGGGTTTCCGATGGTTTGGGATTTGGTCAAAATACAAGAGCCGCACTTATTACTCGAGGTCTCACTGAAATCTCTCGAATGGGCTTGAAGATGGGCGCTGATCCAATGACATTTTTGGGACCTTCGGGCATGGGGGACTTGGTTCTTACATGTTGTGGTGAAGCGTCACGAAATAGAACCGTAGGTTTCCGATTGGGGCAAGGGGAAAAGTTGGCGGCAATATTGGACTCCATGAATGAAGTTGCTGAGGGTGTTAAGACCACAAAGAGTGCGAAGGATCTTTCTGATAAGCTAGGTGTGGACATGGCAATTACCCAAGAAGTCTATAAAATGCTGTACGAAGATAAAGACCCTCGTATGGTGGTAAAAGATCTCATGAGTCGAGATCTTAAGAGAGAAGGAGTTCATTGATACCACAATTTCATTCTTTTAAATATTTATTCGCGTTCTTATTCCTCATACCGATCACTCTATTCGGCCAGGAAACAACCGGTTGGTATTCCAAGAATAATCAACATAGGCTTTATGTTGATGGAATCCAAATATTTAGTTCTTCTGATGGCGACAGAGTTGATTTTCCTGAAAAACTTACGAATGCACAAGAAATAGAGGGTTATCTCTACCTCGCTGAATACTTCCTTAAAAAGAAAAGTAGACAGGGTATTGCGACCATCCTTTATAAGATTCGCACAAAACCAAAGGACTACAGACTTGCGGATGCATTGATAACAACTCTTTGGAAGAAACATTCACAAGAAGGGAATGTTGCTCAGAAAACCTTGGAAAGCTATATCCGTTCTGAAAACAATAGTTACTATAAAAGTTTAGCCCAAAATATCTATGCTAGTTTATTCACTATGGGAGAGGATGAGAAAAGATCTCCCGAAAGAATGAACTGTAACCCCAGGATTCCTTATTACTCATTTTGTCGTTTGTTTAGACTTCAATACTATTTAGACAGAACTTCCGGTAAGGGTGAATCACTTGAAAAACACTATGCCAACATTTATCGTGTTCTGTCCCCTTTCTACGAGGAAGCCAGCTTGCATTCCATTCCATTTTTGGAAGAATTGGATGAGGATCTACCTCCTCGTTTGGCTTTTTTAGGGCTAGCCAATGAGTCATTGAACTTTCAGAGAATTATATTGGAATCGGAGAGAGCTTCATTTAACGGTTATTCCGAGAACTCTTTGGAGAGGTTGTCTTTCTTACAAATTTTGGCGGGAAAATGGAATGATGCAGAGAACTCTTTAAAGCAATTGAGTGACTATTCCAAGAATAATAAGAAGGTCTATCGTAATAAAATATTAATAAAATTAGGAATGATAGCTTATTTATCGGGACGCTATGATGACTCTTTGCGATATTTCATGGAATTGGATTTTACGAATTGGAGTTCATTAATTACTCATCCACTTTTGAATGAACCACTTTCGATTCCTGAAGCTAAGGATTTGGTTTCTCTTTCTGTATGGAAGACCAAGGGTGTTGAAGCGGCTGTAACAGCGTTAAGATCAATACCCAAGGCAGATAAAGTATACCAAGAAGAGGTTTGGCCTAGACTGAGAATTGCTCAATTGATTATGGAGAGTAATCCTGAATTATCTGCACGAATCATTGAGGAGATTAGTTACCTGGCACAGAGTAGGGGATGGAAAAGACTGGAATACATATCTACTATTCTTCAAGGTTACAATAGAATATTAGAGCAACAATATCGAAAGTCAACAGTTGAATTCACGAAATCAAGAGGAATTTTAGGCTCCGAGGATGCCCATCATGGGAATGAGTGGTTGCGACTGAGTGGGATGGTTTTTGCTCATAGTGCTTCCGATACCAAGGCTCCGGTCAGTAGCTTTATTGATGCGACTCTTTCTGAATTGAGAAATAATGGATCTCCGGATGAAGACATTCTATCGGTGAGATATTATAAATCTCAGACATTCGATAGAAGAAAATTTGTCAACACATCCATAGATTATCTTAAAGATTCTAATTCAAGCAAAACCATCCTTGAACTGATTGTAGGATTCAATAACCAAGATGCATTCATTGATGAGATTTACCAATCAGGTATCAATCAGGTTATTTCAGTGAATCAAAGGTTTCAAAATCTCTCCGGTTTTCAATCTCATAGGGAAGAAAATTTTCAAGACTCAACGTATTCAACATCTAGAAATTATCTTGCTGATCATATTCGCATTCAAGTGAATCGTTTTGATCCGTCCTTCGAGAAATCTATGAAAAGCCCGATGGTTGCACTACTTCCATGGGAAAACAACTTGTACCTATTTACCATGGATCCCAATCAATCAGGAGCGAAGCGTTGGTCCCACACGATTATTTTGGGTAATAATCCTCTTTCAACACAAGCTAAAGATACTGTGAATCAGTTTATTGATAGCTTAAGTAGCCCCGATACCATACAGATATATTTCAATGAAGAGGGTATGAAGCTATATGAATTTTTTCGTAAAATCCATAAGGATTCAAGCTTCAATCTTTTTCAAAGATTTGTAACGAACCCACAATATGGTAAAGATCGCAATTTAGCAGTTGTAGGCTGGAAGAAAGATCCTCCACTTACATCCATAAAATCTGCTGATCGGAGATTTTTTGAAGGCTCAGCAACATTCAATGAAACGAATAGACTGCATCTATGGGACTATAAACCCAATAATACAAAAGAGCTACTTCAGCTTGAGTGGAAGAATGGAGAAGACCCCAATCCAATTTCCATGAAAAAAATTATACGAAGATTAGATACTCGAACTATTCCTACAGCAATCCTTGTCTCATCTACAAATTTGGGAATTGGATTCTTGAGTGATGACAGAAAAGTTTTGGATTGGTCCAACTATTGGCTTACAATCGGTACAGAAGCGGTGTATTATAAGAAAAATATTGATTGGAAAGAAGCAACAATTCTTTACAGAGAAATGCCCATAGGTATAAGTTGGAATAAAGACTCGGATGTGATTGCTATTTCTCGAGATTTGCGTTAAAATGAAACTCAAGTTTTTCATCATTATATTCTTGCTTTCTTTCATATTTCCAATATACGGAAAAAATACAGAATATCAATTCATTCAGCTAGATGAGAATTCTTTCTCTACCAAAGTGTGGGTTCTCTATTCGGAGAAGCAACAGAATATTGTGATTTTAGTCGGTGTAATTCACATTGGTGAGGAGGCTTACTATACGCAGATTCAAGATATACTTAATAGCTGCAATCAAGTATTCTATGAAGGTATTCAATGGGATGATACATTTGACAAGATGCAAAGCTTTCATTCTGAATTGGATGGGAGTCTCCATTTTTCCGGAATGGATGGTGGCTTGAGTCGGGTCAGGGAACTCCAGATGGAGTATGCTTCGGCACTGGGCTTAGTTTATCAAAATTCTGTTCTCCAGCCATCGACCCATTGGGTCAATGCGGATGCCAGTTTTGAAGAATTTTCAGCAATGGTAAATGATTACAACGAACGAAATTTATCTCTGGACAAAAATAGCTTGGATGGGGACATTAGCGAAATCAAGGATATCAAAACAAAAAAGGAGAAAGACCAAGTAAAAATAATGAACCAACGGCGTTCATTGGCAGAAGAAAATACTAATTCCTCACTAAGAATCAATCATGATGAAAAATATAAAGATACATTCGAGCTTTTCGTTAAAAAGAGAAATAGCTTGGCTATGAACAAAATTATCCCCGCACTGGAAACTAAACAATCCGTAGCAATGCTTTATGGAGCGGCGCATATGCCTGATTTTCTGAACCGCTTGGAAAAGAATTGGGGATATAAAATAATCAAACATCGTTGGATATCTGCATGGAGTTTAAAATAGGAAGAGATACTTCCTTAGAGAAATGGACATAATCGGAATTTTTGTTATATTGGTTCTTGTTGCTGTGAATGGATTTTTCGTAGCTGCAGAATTCTCATTGGTTTCCATTCGTATCACTCGTTTGGATGAATTGATCAAGGAAAATAAGCCTCTTGCTCTTCTGACCAAGAAAGCAGTGTTGAATCTGGATAATATGCTCTCAGTGTGTCAAGTGGGCATCACAATTGCCAGCCTACTTCTCGGTTGGGTAGGGGAAGAATATCTTGCAACCCTGGTTGTCAAACTTTTCGAAATACTCAGTTTAAATCCACCCATCGGAATTACACTCCATACAATTTCCATAAGTATTGCATTCAGTATTATAACTTTTCTTCATATTATCATTGGAGAGTTATTACCCAAGACGATCGCTATACAAAAGACTGAAACGATAGCTTTAGGCGTTGCACTCCCGATTTGGTTTTTTTATTATTTATTGTTTCCTGTTACATTTGTAATGAATAGGATCACACTTTCTCTTTTGAAATTACTTAAATTAAAAAACATTGAAGATAAATATGTCCATTCTCCCCAAGAATTGATGATAATAATCGAAGAACAGACTAAAACCGGTCGTATTCAGAAGGAAGAGATGGAGCTCATCCAGAAAACATTTAATTTTTCTGAACATTTAGCCAAAGATGTAATGACTCATAGACTTTCTGTGATTGGTATTCCGAGTGATGCAACCATAGATAAGCTTCTTCCTTTGATTGCCGAACATAGTTTTTCAAGGTACCCGGTATACGAAGAAACCTTGGATAAGGTTATAGGGGTTGTTCATGTTCAGAATTATTTAAAATGGATATCCGAGAATCCCAAAAGTAAAAAAGAAAAAATCACCGCAATCATGCAAGATCCAATCTTTGTGCCTGAATCACTATCGATTGAAAAAGTGATGCAGAAGCTAAGACTTACAAATCAGCATCTTGCCATCATCATAGATGAATATGGAGGCGTTGCGGGTCTACTTACTTTGGAAGACATTATAGAAGAAATTTTTGGAGAGATTAGGGACGAAACAGATCATCATGAAAAAGATGTTCCCGAATGGAAGAAAAATAAGCCTATCAATTTGGACGGAGAGACAGAAGTTGATGAAATTCCCGAAATATTGGAAGGTGTGGACCCAAAAGAATTGGAAGAAGTTCGTACAATTGCCGGATTGTTTTTGGAACGCCATGAAGATATGCCCAAGGAAGGATCCATTATTGTAATTCCAACCGGTGAGTTAAAAATCAAAAAAATGGATGGAAACAAGATATTAACAATTCAGTTCAATCCTACTTCCAATCTAACCAAAAATGAAGAAAGTAGTACTAAAAACCAAGAGGAAAATGGGAACTGAGTATGAATGATATTTTGATTGCTGTAACGGGTTCTATTGCTGCCTATAAGTCTTGTGAGCTAGTTCGTAACTTGGTAAAATCCGGATATACTGTTAGAGTAATCATGACATCAAATGCTACTGAATTCATAGGAAAGATAACCTTTGAAGCACTGACAGGGAAACCTGTTCTGATTGACGAGTATGAATCAGGTATGCCTCATATTGAATCCAAGACAGGTATATCGGTAATGGCTGTGGTTCCCGCTACTGCCAACATAATTGCTAAGTTCGCCAATGGCATTGCAGATGATTTGGTTACTTCCACTTATCTTGCCATGCAAGCACCGGTATTAATTGCACCTGCTATGAATCCCGGTATGTGGAATCATCCTGCTACAAAAAGGAATATTGATCGCCTAAAAGAAGACGGAGTTTCTATTCTATCTCCTCAAGATGGTGTAGTGATCTGTGGAGATGAGGGGCAAGGTAAGTTAGCCGATGTTCCTATTATAGAAAAAAAAATCATCCAATTACACAATCAAAAATTACAATCGATATAGGGTTGAATGATTAAAAAGATCATCATTACCTCAGGCCCCACCAAAGAATGGATTGATCCTGTTCGTTATATATCCAATGCTTCATCGGGGTTAATGGGACATTCTTTAGCTGAAGAATGCAAGAAACTAACCGAAAATATTGTTTATATTGCCGGTGGAACCGACCCGAATTACAAAATAGTTGCAGAAGCCAAAAATATCGCAGTGGAATCAACAGAGGACATGTTGAAATCCATCATTGATGAACTGGAAGAGAATAGTTTACTCATTATGGCAGCGGCTCCGGCAGATTACAGACCTGCCAATCCGAGTGAAATTAAAATAAAGAAAAAAGATTCACAGTTCAAAGCAAAAGAGTCTTTAACATTGGAACTAATAGAAAATCCCGATATCTTAAAGACTGTATCCGACCATGTTCAGGTAAAAAACTGGAAGAATGTAAAACGCATTGGATTCTCTGCCGAGACCCATGATTTGGAATTGAATGCGCTGGGAAAATTGGAAAGAAAAGATTTGGATTGGATACTCGGCAACTCGGTAGGCAAAGGAATCGGATTTGGTGTTGTGCAAAATACTCTCCATTGCTATGCACGTAACGGAGAGAGAATTGTTTTGGGTCCATTGGATAAGAGATCGCTAGCCAAAGAGATTGTAGATAAGATACTTAGGAATATGTTTTAGAGCCTGACCCAAAACTCATATTCTCCGGAGATATTTCTAGGTAACAGGATATTTGCAGATGCAATTACTTTAACGAAATAGTATTAATAAATAGACTAAGCCAATGAAAGGACTTTCTGCAAGGTAACTTTCTCAATAGGCTTGGTTAAAAAAGCAGTGTAGCCAACATCCCGTGCCTTTTGTTTATAGAATGGATCATTATTGGCTGTAATGTAAATTACCTTTGTCGGTGATATTTCTTTGATGCGTTTGTAGGTTTCTATACCATCCAATTCTCCATCCAAGAATATATCCATAAAAACTAAATCCGGGGATTCATTTCTAACGAGATCAATCGCATCTAAGCCATTTGTAGCGATACCTGCAACTTCATATCCTAAACTAACTAAGTTGTTGGCAAGAACTTTTGCAATCAGTAATTCGTCCTCTACTAGAATGGCTTTCATTGTTATTTCCTGGGAAAATGGAAAACAATCTCCATGTCTTTTTCCCTATCTACTATTATTTCTCCGTTAACCTGTTTTGTCAACGTTTTAATGATAAATATTCCAAGCCCGGATTTAGAGTCTCGAGATAATATTTTCTTATCTTGGAGTCCTATTCCATTATCTCGGTATATTAAAAAGAGAGAATTTTCGCCGGAGCCGATCTCAACCTCTACAATTGGATTAGATCTTTCTAAATTACCGGGAAAACCATGCTGAAAACTATTGTTGAAAAGTTCATTTAGTATCAATGCTATCGGGATGCCCAGTTTTGCTTGGATTGTCTTTGTTTGGATGTTTTTCTTGAGAATTGACTTGGAAATCAAAGGATTGGATTGATTTTTGCTATTGGATTCGAGGGAATATTCCCATATATTCTGGATCAAGGATTCTGTTTGGATAGAATTCAAATTATTTTGGTTATAAAGAATCTCGTGGCTTATCGCCATAGTTTTTATACGACGTACTGAACTTAAGAGGAAATTTCTGGGATCGATCTTTTCCTCAAGGGCGTCACTGTTTACTGAATTCGCCTGGAGTTCTAAAAATGCTGAAATGATCGCTAGATTATTTTTGACTCGGTGATGGATTTCAGCCAGTAAGACATTTTTCTCCAAGCCTTCCCTCCATAAAAGGAGGCTGATCACAAGCCCGGATACTAAAACAAAGGAGATACCTTTTAAGCTTTGTATTTTATAAGCCATATCCGGGCTTAAGTTGAGATTGTTTAGAAAAAAATCGGACAAAAGTATCCAAAGGAACCCAAAAATCAGGTAGTATAGGACAATTCTTAATATTTGAATCGGTCTAAGCAGCATAGTTGGAGTAATTAAGTATATTTTTGGAGATAATTTTGGCAAGTCCATTTTATTTTTCCATTTTGCCTAATTTTCCCTCATAATTCTCCGATATTTATTAATAAGCAGGGGGATTGGTGTTTTATTTATGGTAGACCCAGAAATTCAAACTGAGAGTATTAAAACTCAGAATAAAACTTTTTTGGTGGATCTCAAGAAAAACCACAATGGGTTTTATTTAAAGATATCTGAGTGGTCCAATAGTAAAAAATCGTCCGTCTTTCTACCTGCTGAGGGAATAAATCGTATGATTGAGATCCTCGAAGAATATAAAAATAGAATCGAAGTTGAAAGCGATTCGGGAAAATCATGATATGGGAGAAGTCTCATGAGGAAGTTTACAATATCATTAACTGCATTGTTGTTGGTTTTAGGGTTGAATGTATTATTTGCCCAGGCTGAGAATAACGCAGGGCAACCGGCGAACCAAAATCAAGACGATGATGGTCCTTTAAAAAGAATTATTTTGGATGATTTTGAAGAATCTGAAGACTGGAGAGTGAAATCCACTACTCCGTTAGGTGAAACAAAAACTTTAAAAATGGTTCAAAGAGGTCTCATTGCAGATGTGTTCGATGACAACACGAAACCGGACAATGGTGGGGATCAGATTGATAAGAACCATTTTCTAGGTGTAAAGACATTCTTTAAAGAAAGAGGATTCGACAGAGTTGAATTGTCTCCACCTCACGAGTATATCGTGAAAGGAAAGGCAAGACAAATCTCGGTATGGGTACTCGGAAGAAAATATAGACATACATTATTTGTAAAATTCAGAGATTACAAAGGTAGAACACATAATGTAAGATTGGGTAGATTGGATTTCTTCGGTTGGAGAAAGATGACTGCTACGATTCCCGGGTTCATTCCACAGAGCACTCGTTTTGCCCTATTGGATAAGAATTTACATTTTGTATCACTTTTTGTAACATCTGATGTTCATGAAGTTGGTGGTGACTTCTACTTCTATGTAGATGATTTGGAACTAAGAGTAGATAGAAGCGAAGCTAAATACCCCGGTTCTGAAATCAAGGACAACTGGTAAGGGAAGGTTAAGCATATGAATAAAAAACTAACTCTCGTATCATTGACAACTATCGGCTGCATCCTGCTTTTGGGTGTGGCGAACGCCAATTATAAAATTTCCAGTGGAGTTGCAACAGCAACAGGCAATGATATATCCTCTATGGAACTTAGAGCGATTACCATTGAAAGCTGGGACAATCCTGCGGCAGATGCTCCTTACGGTTGGCAAATGTTCACCGATAAAGACGGAACCCTAAAAGACGGAAGAGGTGACATGCGTTATACGGATGATTCTCCTTATGAGCCGATTCTAAATGATCCCAAGAAATCTCCACAGGTTATCCGTGAGGTGAAACTCATTCCCGGAAAACCGGGCGACATTAAAAATGTGGAAGCCGGAAATGCAAAAATTCTGGGTGTAAAATTCCAGTTCATGTATCCTGGCTACAACGTGGTGACTATTCGACCACCTAGAACTCCTGAGTATGAAGTGATTCGCAATCGTCCATACTTGGACAACAACAACGAAAGAAAAACTCAGAAGCTCTATGGATTGGAGCTTCCCGGTTCTGCTAAAGCAGTTTCGGTTTGGGTATTGGGTCGTGGAAACGAATACTCTTTGGAAGGTTGGTTTGAGGACTGGAATGGTGATAGTCATATATTCCATTTTGGATCTTTGGACTTCGTAGGATGGAGACCACTCATGGTAAGCATTCCCAAGAATGTTCCTCAGGATGTAGATTCCTATCCACAGATCAAGACTTTGGTATTCAAGCAATTTAAGATTCGATCGAATCCTAGAACATCCCAAGAAATGGTATACCTTTTCTTTGATGAACTCAGAGTTCTTTCCGACACTTTCGAGGTTCATTTCGATGGAGCTACATTGGATTTCGACCAAGAAGATTGTGAAAACAAACTTAAATTGGAAAAAATGCTGGAAAAATCAGGTGCACTACCAATCGGATACAAAGTCCGTACTTGTGGTGGTGGAGAGGGCGGCGGCCAAGGCCAATAGAAACCATAAACTTCCTCAAAATTTTAAAAACCTCCGAATTTCGGAGGTTTTTTTATGCTTTACAAATCTGCTATTAATAATTTGCTAGTAAAGAGAAACAATTTTTGGTAAGACTTCACTGCGCTAGCCGTATAAATATTAATTTTCAAACTTTTCCTGTAATAAACAGGATTTTTTTAGGGGAGACTGACGTAAATGTCTGATGCTACTACTATGGATACAGCGAATTCCACTCAGAAAGGGGATAAGCTTACTTCCTTATTCAACGAAGAAATCTATATTCGAATGGATGCCGGTTCAATTCCCGCTTCCAAATTCAAAATTTATGACGACATTCTCGAACATTACAAGTCGAGCAATAAGTTAGATGAAGCTAAAATAGTTATTGAAGAGCACCTTGCTGAGCATGCAGAGAGTATCTCTGCAAAATACATGATCATGATGATCGCTCTCATGAAGGATGCTGATGCTGTCCAAGAAATCCCTCAGATGAGAACTCTGTTGGATCTATTTAGAAATCATAGTAAATGGACAATATTAGAATATATCACTGAAAATATCACTAAGTTTGATCCAAGCAACAAGGTGGCTCTTCGCTTTAAAGCAGAAGCTTTAGAAAAGCTTAAGAAAAATAAAGAGTTAAAGCCTGTTCTTGAAAAGCTTGCCAAGTTAGATCGCAAGAATCCCGAAATACAAAAGAAATATGGACTTTCTATTTTAGAAGAGGATGAGAGTGAAGCAATCATCTATCTGAAGAAAGCAGCTGAAGAGTTCTCCAAGTCCAAAAATTATACATCTCTAGATGAGATTTGGCCCATACTAGTTCAACATAATTTTGATGACACATTGTTCTTTGAGAGACTGGAAAGACAATTCCTGGCTCATAGAGAAAAACAAAGATTTGCCACTATGCTTTATCCAATTGTGGAGGCTTACAAAAGTCTTGAAAATTGGGATAAGACAATTGTTTTTCTAAAGAAGATTTTAGATCATGAGCCTATTGCCCAAAAGGCAAGAACGGAATTGATTCGATCTTATCGCAAGAAATACAGTGATCACTCCTTATTGGAACATTTTCTAAAGATTTCGGATTTAGGAAATAATAGAAAGCCCGTTAAAGTTTGTATTACAAATTTTGAAAGAAATATTGTATTTGATACCGGTAACTATGTAATGCATAGATCTTGGGGAGTAGGTAAAATTGTTTCCATCGCTGAGAATGGTGATTCTATCTTTGTTGATTTTAAAGATAAAAAGAATCATAAGCTTTCCATTCAGATGGCTATTACTTCCCTAAAGCCTCTTCGTAAGGATCATATTTGGGTTCAATACTATGAAGACCAAGAGTTGATTGAGGATTTATTCAAGAGCGATATCGCAGGGTTTGTAACATTATTATTGCGTTCCCATGATAACTTACTTTCGACCGGAGACATGAAGGCTGAATTAATCGGCAAGTTCATGACAGCTGAAGAATGGTCCAAATGGTGGCAAAAAGTTAAAACAGCTCTTAAACAAGATCCTAATATTGGAATCAATCCTAAGAAGAAAGACGAGCTGGTTTACCATGAACAAGAAATATCTCATTCGGATGAATTGATAGCCAAGTTTGAGGCTTTGCAAGATCCTTCCAAAAGATTGGATATAGCTCTTCAGATTACCAAAGCTCCTGTGGAAGCTAAAGAAGCAGCAGAACATTTCAACACGAAATACAATCAAGATGAAGAGTCTAGGGATACCCATAGGAAGATTATAGGTTACCTTTACCTCGAAGAAATGCAATCTTGTTACAACAAAGAATTCCATAGAGAAAAGCAGGATAACCCGGATGCGATTCCATTATTGGAAGTTAGCCGTATTATTAAGCCTGATGAAATGAAAGAAATCATTGCTTCTCTAAGCAAGGATGATTTGGTTCAAATGTCAGCTTCCATATCTCAATTGGACATTAAAAAGCGACTTGCCGATCTAATCAAGCAAGCTCACCCACAATGGGTAGATATCTATATGGAACTTATGTTCGAAGTTCCGGCTAAGGTGAACCGTCATATTTGGAATAAACTCCATGATGAGGATAAGATTTCCGAACTGAATTTATTCTTGGAAACTGTTTGCAAACGTTCCAAAGAGAATCCGGAAGTATTTATTCTCACTATGAAGTCCATTTTGAGTTCTCCTGATTCCTATTCTTATTTGGATTTTGATACGAACGATCTCGTATTGAGAGTTTTAAGGATTCTCAAACCATTGGGTAAAATTGAGCCTAAAGGCAATAAGTTGAAGAACCAAGCCCAAGGGATATTGGTAGATAAAGCTATTCCTCAAGATATATTGAAAGAAGCAATCATCAAAGGCGATGATGAATATGCAAGAAAGCTATATGCTCTTTATAAAGAAGTTTCCTATATCACTGATGCTGAAAAAGAGAAAATGTATGATCTCATTCAGGAATTGAAACCGGATATTGAATGGGATGATGCAGTTCTTACTGATGAAGAGGAAGAAGATGTTGTTTCTCGAATTCCTGCGAACCAATTCCTTGTTACAAGACGTTCGCTAAACAGGAAAAAAGCAGAACTTGAGCACATGATCAATGTTGAGATGGCTGAAAACTCCAGAGATATTGGTGAGGCGCAAGAGAAAGGTGACTTGAGAGAGAATGCCGAATACAAAGCAGCAATGGAAAAGCAAGTTCAGATCCAAGCCGCTATCAAAAAGTTGGATGCAGACCTCAAAAATGCTTTGATCCTCGAAGAATTCATGGAGGGTATGTCCACCGATAAGATCAATATTGGTTGCACGGCAAAACTCCAACATAAAGAAACAGGTGATGTTCTCTCATATTCTATTTTGGGAACTTGGGATGCGGATACCAGTAAGAACATCATTTCTTACCAGGCTCCTCTAGCGAAATCTCTACTTGGTAAATCAGTTGGGGATACAGCTCAGTTGAGTTATGGGGAAGAAGAAGCCAGTTATGAAGTCCTGGAAATATCCAGATTCACACAAAACAACGATTAAAACCGTTCGTTTTGTGACAATCTCTGGTTGATGATTTTTTAATTCTCGGGAAGGGTGAGTATCTCTGTGAAATATTTGCCCTGATTTCCTGCCCGGTCTCTGGGTCGGATCTGAAGTAATAAAAACTTCTTCTTGTAAAATGCCTTCTTGGGGATTAGAATTCTAATGCCTCTTCTATCCCTGTCATATTCGAAAGGGTAATCTTCTCCTTCGAGATAAACTTCCGGGTTCGCTGTAAAGCCTGAACCTACGTCGGATAGATAATAATAGCGCTCTATAATTCCCGGGATAGATGCTTCCGGTAGATGGATGGTTGTTCCAATCTGATAGACATACTCCACAGAGGGGGGAGCATCATCTGAGAGGACTCCGACTATTCCTAGCTTTTCTGTTTGGAAGCGAAACCCGTCTTTGGTTCTCCAGGATTTAGTCCAATTGAATCGACCAATAGACGTATCATAAAAATACAATGTCTCCTTTTTTGTAGGTGGACGGTTTAATTTAATTTCCCCTATAGCCTTTCCCTTCCAATTGAAATTTATCGTAGAAATTTTATAAGCAGTGGAAGTGGGCGTGAGCCCTTCGGGGATTTTAATCTCTTCCATATTCCAATCCACAGGTTCTAGGACTGCCCCTCCTGTGCCTACGGTCTCCAATCTTCTAAGGTCCAGGCTAAGATTTCTGTCTTGGGAAAAAAATTGTTTACCTTGTCCTGAAACCAAATTTGTCTTAACCGGTTTAGTTTCCAACTCATCTACAACAATGATAGGGATGGGAAGAATGGACTTCTGTCCAGAAGCATCTTCCAAGATTGCAGTAAGATTTAACTTAGAGCCGGATTTATAAGTAGTCAGATCTATTGAATGATTTTTAGAATAATCGAATAGATTGTAGAAATATATTGGAGGATTTAGTGACGAACGATTTGTATCATAAAATAGATACCGCTTGCCGGATTCGCCATATTTAACATAAGAAAATTCTTTACGATAGATTGATTTATCTCCTTCTTTCAATTCGAAAGCATACACATTGTTTCTATTTCTAGAACGAATAAAATCGTAACCTCTCAGCTTGATACGTATTTTACCCTTTGCCGGAATAGACTTTTCCAGAGAATATATCCCGGGCTTATCTTCCTTGGGCTTCAATTCCAAAGTTTCTGTTGATTCGGAATCTTCCCAGATTAGCTTTAAAATTGTTGGCGGATGTTCATCTCCACCTTTGAATGCGTTGAAAAATAAGGGATTAATAAAACCATAGTTATCTCGAAATTCCAAGTGTAGATGTGGTCCACCGGTACCGGTTTCACCGGATAAAGCAATCCATTCTCCTTGCTTCACAGGGAATTTTCCACTCGGTAGATTTATATTGAACTCATCTTTTCCATTTAACATGCAAAGTGCCTGTCTGAGAAGTTCCAACTTTCCGTCCTTTCCTTGGAAGGAAAATAAATGAGCGTATTTGGTTTTTATTTTCAAATCCGGAGAGTTTAGATGGAAAGAGCGTCCGTAACCTTTATCCTTTTGTGATATGAAATCAATATATCCGTCTGAGGTTGCAAGAATTCTGTGCCCATTCATTCCGTAGGTTTTAAAGTCGGCTCCCATATGCATATTGTAATTTCTATATTCACCAAAAGTCCCGGAAATAGGACTGTACAAAGAGAGAGGCCAAGCCATTTTATCGCGGATTGATCCGTATTTTTCTTCGATTGTCTCTGATTGAATCGATGTCGAAAGAATAAAGAAAATTAAAAAGAATGGTAGGGTGGCAAATTTTGAGGGATTATAATTTCGAAGAATCATGAGAAAAATATGGAAGAACTATAGGCTTTCGTCAAGCTTTTGTTTTCCACTTCTTGACAATTCCCTTAGCTATGGATATCTTGGAAATCATGGTTGTTTCCAAAAAGATTTTACGTTTTTTGCCGGTTGCTCTATTCTTGATTTTCGGAAACTGCTTTTTTTTAGCTCGGGAACCGGGAAATCCTCCTAAGATTGAAGGGGTTCCTATACCGGATTCTCAGAGAACGATTTATATTCAGAATTTTCAGAATGCATCCTATGCTCCGGCTTTTCATACAATTTTGACCCAATACGTAAAAGGGGAAATTGATAGAAGGGGACGATTCATTCAAACCAGAGATCGTTACAAAGCGGCATACCGAGTAATGGGGGAAGTTGTCCATTACCAACTGGTTGGAAATTTAATGGATTTAGGAGATCAGCATCTTTCTTCGGAAATGTTTTCTG
The DNA here is from genome assembly GCA_020831715.1 of Leptospira sp. GTDB lineage: Bacteria > Spirochaetota > Leptospiria > Leptospirales > Leptospiraceae. The sequence goes on from JAFIGA010000083.1 coordinate 45,979, forward strand.
TGGCAAGAATTGACCTTCAGAATACTGCTACGGGAGAAAGAATTCGTTTGGAAAGAAATGAAATCCCCGGGCGTGCATATTTTTCAAGACAACTTGGGTATCGAGAGACAGAGTCTCAGGCTCAGGATAGAATGGCTCGAGTCATGGCGGTAAAAATTGCAGAAGAATTAGAACGAGCTTGGTATTTTTCCATTGCAAAGAATATAGAGGATTGATTAAGATAAGTTTATGGGCGAAGAAATGCTAGAGAGTCATGATCACGATACTTCCATGGAAATGGAAACTTTCTCCAATTATTTAAAGAAAAAGGGATTGAAGATTACAACTCAGAGAATGCTGGTTGCCGAGAAGATATTTTCCCTTCACACACATTTCACTGCCGAGTCCTTGCAAGAGGAATTGAAAGATAGAAGAGATGAGATTTCTAAAGCTACCATTTACCGCATACTAAGCATTATGGTAGAGGCTGGTCTTTTAAAAGAGCATAACTTTGGAAAGGATTATAAATATTACGAACATATAATCGGCCATGAACACCATGATCATATAATTTGTGTTGAGTGCGGTAGAATTGTTGAGTTCATTGATGAAAAAATTGAAGAGTTGCAAAAGAAAGCTGCTCGGGAAAATGGTTTCTCAATCACAGGGCATGACTTAAATATTTTTGGAATCTGTGATAGTCCCAAGACTTGTGAATATAATAATAAATAGAGAATTATTTGATTTTTAAAGAAACCCATCAATCCAGCGAAAGTTATGCCAGAACCGGTATATTGTCTACAAAGGGTAAGGAAGTTGAGACTCCCGTTTTTATGCCGGTCGGTACTCAAGCCACTATTAAATCCCTATCAACCGAAGACATCAACGAATTGGGATATAATCTGATTTTGGCGAATACGTATCACTTATATCTTAGGCCGGGGATTGAAGTTTTGGATCATTTCAGCGGGGCAAAAAATTTCATGGGATACGAAGGTTTGATGCTTACCGATAGTGGTGGTTACCAAATGTTCTCTCTTTCCAGCCTTTTTAAGTTCGAACAGGATGGAGTGAAGTTTCAATCTCATATTGATGGCTCTCATCATAAATTTACTCCGGAGAAAGTATTAGACATTCAGAATTCTATAGGTTCCGATATTTGGATGGTTCTGGATGATTGCGCACCATTTGACAGTGATGCAAAAAGAATTCGTGAGTCATTGGAAAGAACTCACCGTTGGGCTAAGCAATCCATTGAATACAGAGAAAAAATGAATGCTGATTCTCATGTCTTCGGAATTTCGCAGGGATCCATGGATTTGGCTGCAAGAAAAATTTCACTGGAATACATACAGAGTCTTCCCTTCAGTGGGATTGCAGTCGGAGGACTTTCTGTTGGAGAACCACGAAATCTTTTTTATCAAGTACTGGAACATTTGGCTCCTTTTCATGACCCTAAGAGACCCAGGTATTTGATGGGAGTAGGAACAGTTCCCGATATTTTAGAAGGGGTCAAGAACGGGATAGACATGTTCGATTGCGTTCTTCCAACCAGAAACGCAAGAAATGCTCAGGTTTTCACTCGCAAAGGGCGCTTGAATCTTCGAAATGAAATTCACAAATTATCGGACAAACCAATAGACGAAGAATGTAATTGTAAAGTATGCAAGAATTATTCTGTAGGCTATCTAAGACATTTACATAAGTCAAAAGAAATTCTTGCACTGAGTCTATCTACGTATCATAATCTACATTTTATGAAGGATTTCATGGAAATGCTTCGAAATTCCATCAAATTGGGAGAATTCAATGTTTTTTACAATAAATGGAAAAATTTATATAAAACTTTGAATTAAATCGTTGACGATTATAGATATAGTTTATGTAATTGAATGGAAATAGGCTTAGTCCATCATTTTAATATAGGAGTTTCTAAAAACGCATGGAGATAACAAGAAGGGAAAATAACGCTATCGTCCTCTTGGATATAAACGGGGAGATCGATCTTTACAACGCCCCTGAAATCAAGGACGTAATTGCTAAGCTAATAGAAGAGCAGAAATATTGTATTATAATCAACTTAGAAAAAGTTTCTTATATAGATTCCTCCGGTATTGGAGCTCTAATTTCTAGTCTCTCCAATTTAAAGAAATACCAAGGTGGTCTAAAAATTATCAATGTTTCCGGATCTGTAAGAAAAGTTTTTGAACTAACTAAACTTACTTCCTTCTTCGAAATATTTGATAATGAAGATGAAGCTGTTGCAGCATTTAAATAATATTTAATAAGCAACTTTTTTCAAAAAAAGGTCTAGGTCTATGAAACTAAAATTCACCAAACAAAGAGTATATGCGAGCCTATTGATTTTATCACTGTTCGTTGCCTGCGGAGGGGAACTTCCCATTCAGGATATGAACGATGCCAAGAAGCAAATAGGTCGTGCTGAATCTCTAAAGGCTGGGGAATATGCCCCTGAAGAGATGGAAGAGGCGAAGAAGTCTCTTTTTCAAGCTCATGAAGATGCATCTAACGAGAATGCTTCAGAGGCTAAAAAATCTGCTAATTATGCAATATCCAAAGCATATGACGCTTTGGAAAAATCACTTCCCAAGCTTTCGGCTAAAGCACGAGATGAGGCTACAGAAGCAATCGATAAGGCTGATGAAGCTTTTGCTACAGGTCTTGCTGCAACAGAATTTGACAATGCTGTAGCCCTTCGAAAAGAAGGTGATCAGAATATGGAAAAAGGAGATCAAGTTCTCAGTGAATTTTTGCTGGAACGTGACGAATCAAAGAAAGGTTCTCTCCGACAAAGTGCATTCAACCATTACGAAACTTCTTATAATAACTATCTGGATTCCAAGAAAGCCGCGGATACAGCTCATTCTTTGGCATTGTCATCTAAGGATGAATTACGCCAATCAGCTAGATACGTGGAAGAAGACTTAAATACAGCCGAAACATATTTAGGTGGTCCAACCGAAAAAACCAGAAAAGAACGCGAGTCAATTGCTTCGGCATACCAAGATATTGACAATGATGAATTAAAGAAAGCCAACGAAAAAATCCAAGCTGCTAGAAGTAATTCTAGAACCTTGCTTGCCAATTCAATTCAGAACTATGCAAGAGAAAGATTGCAGACCGCAACAGAAGTTGTAGAAGATGGCAACTCTAAATTCGATAAAATTTCTGAAGAAGAAATCTCTAAAGATCCTGCAATGAAGAAAAATTTTGATTCTGCAAGAGAGAATTTAGGAGCGGCAAATGAAGCTTTGGCTTCCTCCGGCAATCTCTATGCTCAAGAAAAATTCGAAGATTCTATTAAACAATCAGAAGAAGCAATTCGATTGGGTGATATTGCCATTGAGCAATCCGCAATGATGAGCCCTGATGCACTAGCAGCAATGAAATCCAGATCTTCCGCTTCCGCCGATGATGAATCATCCAAAACCGGAGATAAAGGTAAAGGGAATCTAAAAGAAGGTTGGTCTAAGTATACTGTTCAAAGAGCAAAACCCGAAGATTGTCTTTGGAGAATTGCCAAGAGAAAAGAATATTACGGCAATGCTAAACTCTGGCCAAGAATTTACAAAGCCAATAAAAGCCAGATTAAGAATAAAAATTTAATCTATCCTAATCAAGTTCTTTACATCCCACCTAAATCAGGACCGATTGGATCGCCTTATAAATCCTCGGATGAATCAGGTAAACCGGCGATATCCAATCAAGAGCGATTAAATCTCAAGGAAGATACCGAAGACAAAAAGGAAGGTGAGACTAACAAAGCCAATATAGTCCCCCCCGGTAGTTCGGTCAATGGTCCGGAAACATCTGAAGATGATATGGATTCTAAAAAAACTCAGGGAAATGAAGAGGAAATGTTGAATGATTCCGATTTCGTAGAACCTGAGTTTGACTCTGATGATGAAGATTGAGGTTGGTGGATAGCATTTATCCTAACCAATGAACTGATTTGGAAAATTCTTTAGATAGGGGTTATACAACCCCTATTTCCAGTATAAACCCCCAAGATTTTTACCCACTACTAGATATTGCATTATTGGAAGATGCACCGAATGGTGATGTCACTACTGATTCCTTGTTCTCAGCTCAGGATCAGTCTTTGGCTAATTTAGTGTCTAGGGAGACTGGAATACTATGTGGGATGGGAGTTCTTGATGCTATCAATCAAAGAACCGGAGATCATTTGAGCATTCAGACTTTTTTGCTGGATGGCGATTCACTTTCACCGGGATATACAATTGCCACGATCAAGGGTCCAACTTATCTTTTGCTTCGCTTGGAGCGAATCCTCTTAAATTTCATTCAATATCTTTCCGGTATAGCATCTGAGACAAATCGGCTTGTTGCTTCATATCCGGATCTTAACATTTTAGATACAAGAAAGACTGTTCCCGGATATAGAAAACTGGCTAAATATGCTGTGTTTACAGGGGGTGGTTGGAATCATAGAATCAATCTTTCTGATATGGCAATGATTAAAGACAATCATATATCTGCTCTTGGATCTATTACCAAAGCTGTGGAAAGAGTTCGGAGTAGAAATCCTGATACTAAGATTGAATTGGAAATTGATAATTTGCAGCAGTTAGATGAAGCAATAAATTCTAATCCTGATATTTTACTATTGGATAATTTTTCCATTGATGATTTGGAAATCGCTGTAAAAGAAATACGAAATAGAAAGGATTCGATTTTGATTGAATCTTCCGGTGGAGTAACTCCTGAAAAATTGGAATCCATGGCTAAACTAAAAAATATCGGAGTAAGTATGGGTTATCTAACTCATACAACTCGCTTTCTCGATATTGGATTGGATATGGAGAATATTTAATGAGTCTGAGACAAGAACCAATAACAAAAGAAGAGTTATTCGATTCGGTATTGGAGAGACTAGGTCCGGAAGCACGCGAAATAATCGAGAAAGCTTATCATTTATCGGATAGAATGCACGGAGATCAAAAGAGATTATCCGGTGAGCCGTATATTATCCACCCTCTCAATGTGGCAGGTTTGTTAAATGAATTGAGATTGGATACAGCTGTTATAGCGGCGGGGCTACTGCATGATGTTGTTGAAGATACAGAATATACTAAAGATGATATGGTTCGTGATTTTGGAGAGGAAATAGCCAATTTGGTTGAAGGAGTAACCAAAATTTCCGAAATAAAGTCCCAATCCAAAGAGACAGAGGCTGCTGAAAATATTCGAAAGATGCTTGTCGCAACTATTCAAGATGCAAGAGTTATAATTATAAAATTAGCCGATAAGACTCACAATATGAGGACTTTAAAGTTTCAGCCTCCTGAAAAAGCTTTGAGAATTGCAAAAGAAACCCTATCGGTATATGCACCAATTGCCGGCAGATTGGGTATGTACAGCATCAAGGTTGAATTGGAAGACTTGGCTTTTCAGATCACACATCCTGAAGAATTTCAGCATATTCGAAAGAGTATAAATCTTAAAAAATCTGAAAGAGAAGAATATATTGAAAAATTAAAAATCATCCTCAAGCAAAGACTTTCAGATATCCACATCGATGCTAAAATTGAGGGAAGGGCAAAGCATTTTTATTCAATTCACAAAAAGATGACAACCAAGGATAAATCCTTCCATGAAATTTTTGATCTCAGAGCTATCCGCATCATAACAGATGAGATACGAGATTGCTATGGAGTTTTGGGGATTGTCCATACTCTATGGCCTCCGGTGCCGGGTAGGTTTAAGGATTATGTAGCAACACCGAAAACGAATTTTTACCAATCCCTCCATACTACAGTAATTGGTCCTGATGGAAAACCATTGGAAGTTCAGATTCGAACCAGAGACATGAATCGAATCGCTGAAGATGGTGTCGCAGCACATTGGGCATATAAAGAAGGAAAAGGCATCACATCAAATTTAGGTGCCGGAATAGGTCCTGGTATCTCAACCAATTTAATGAAGGATAACCCATTTCGTCTCAAATGGTTGGAGATTCTGAATTCATGGCAAGATTCTTCCATGGATTCCAGGGAATTTTTAGAGGACTTAAAATTTGATCTTCATGAAGATGAGGTTTTCGTATTCACACCGAAAGGTGAGATTGTTGAGATAGCCAAAGGTGCCACTGTATTGGATTTTGCCTTCCGAATTCACACGGATGTAGGCCTTCATGCGAAAGGAGCCAAGGTAAACGGTCGCATGGTTCCTCTCCGCACAGAATTGAAGTCAGGAGATCAAGTAGAAATTCAGACAGAAAAGAAATCGAAACCTTCTCCAATTTGGTTGCGGATTGTTAAAACAGCTTCCGCCAAGCAAAAATTAAAACAATACTTCCGTCGATTGCAAGAAGAAAACGATGGAAGGAATATGGATTCAATTGAATTGCCGCCATCTGAAAAAGTAATTCAAGAAATTCAAAAAAACATAAGAAAGAGACCTCGAAAAAAAGTTGGCACAGAAGAAAAAGAAGCCAACATTATTGTTGCAGGAATTAAAGATATTTTAGTTCGTAGAGCGGCATGCTGTTCTCCCATTCCTGGTGATGAGATCATTGGCTTTGTTACCAGGGGACGGGGTGTTTCCGTTCATAAGAAAAATTGCCCCACCGCCAAAGTCCAGATGGAAAATATGCAGACACTTCCTGTTCGATGGGATGGTATGGCTGAACCGATACCGGTTCAGATAGAAGTAAGGTCTAAAGATGTTCAAGGAATTTATCTATCCATGGTAGAGTCTATCTCCGGTACCAAGACCAATATCATTGAAGCCGGAGCAACATCTAACGATAACAAGCAATTGATTGCAAAATTCAAGATAGAGATAGAACATTTGGATCAATTGAAAGAAATTTTAGATAACTTGAAACTTCTCCCCGATGTAGTATATGCAGAAAGAGTCAAGATCGGGAAATAGCAAGATCTTTTGTTTTTAGATCACTTAACCACTGATTGCATAACTGCTGATTGCAAAATAGCTCACATATTTCTTCGATATTGACCACCCACTTCATAGAGAGTATGGGTGATTTCTCCCAAGCTGGCATACTTGGTAGCATTCATCAATTCATTAAATATATTCTCGTTGTTTATCGCAATCGCTCTTAGCTTCTCTCTACTGCTTTTCGATTCCGTTGAGTGAATTTTTTTATAGAGCAATAAGTTCTGAATCTGGTCTTCTTTTTCCTCATCGGAAGAACGGATTACTTCGGTTGGGATGATGGTAGGGCTTCCATCCGCTGATAGGAATGTATTAACACCAATTATTGGATATTCTCCTGTGTGTTTTTGGTGTTCATAGAACAGTGACTCCTCTTGGATTTTATTCCTTTGGTACATCATCTCCATAGCACCCAACACTCCACCTCTTTCCGATATTCGATTGAACTCAGCCAAGATAGCTTGTTCCACTAGATCGGTTAGTTCTTCGATTATGAAAGATCCCTGAAGAGGATTTTCATTTTTTGTGAGACCTAATTCTCGGTTAATAATCAACTGAATGGCAACTGCTCTTCTTACCGATTCTTCAGTCGGAGTTGTTATTGCCTCATCATATGCATTGGTATGAAGGGAGTTGCAATTGTCGTAAATCGCATAAAGAGCTTGCAGGGTTGTGCGAATGTCATTGAAGGCAATCTCTTGTGCATGGAGAGACCGTCCCGATGTCTGGATATGGTATTTGAGCATCTGCGATCTTGGTGAGGATTTGTATTTTAATTTTAGTGCTTTCGCCCAGATTCTCCGTGCAACTCTTCCGATCACTGAATATTCCGGATCTATCCCATTCGAAAAGAAGAAGGAAAGGTTGGGTGCAAAGTCATCAATGTTTAGGCCTCTACTCAAGTAGTATTCCAAAAAAGTAAATCCATTGGCTAGAGTGAAAGCAACTTGTGTAATCGGATTGGCTCCGGCTTCTGCGATATGATAGCCTGATATTGATACCGAGTAAAAATTCCTAACTTTTTTATGAGTGAAATATTCTTGGATGTCTCCCATCATTTTTACAGCGAATTCTGTGGAAAAGATGCAAGTATTCTGGGCTTGGTCTTCCTTAAGTATATCAGCTTGGACGGTTCCTCGAACAGTTTGTAGAGTATAAGTCTTGATTTTCTCATATACTTCCTGTTCCAATACTTCGTCTCCTGTTATTCCTAATAAGAGAAGCCCCAATCCATCATTGGTTCTAGGAAGATTCCCTTTGTATTCCGGGGGGGATTGGTTTAACTTTTTAAATTTGTTCTGAATTATTTCTCTGACATTCTTCTCAAGTCCGTGTTCCAAGATGTATTTCTCACATTGTTGGTCAATGGCGGCATTCAAGAAAAATCCCAACACGATAGGAGCCGGGCCGTTGATAGTCATGGAAACAGAAGTCGTAGCTTTACAGAGATCGAAGCCGGAATACAATTTTTTTGCATCATCCAAGGTTGCAATATTGACCCCAGAATTTCCGATTTTACCATAGATGTCCGGTCTTCTATCGGGATCTTCTCCATACAAAGTAACCGAGTCGAAAGCTGTAGACAATCTGGTTGCAGGCATTCCTTCACTTACATAATGGAATCTTCGATTCGTTCTCTCCGGTCCACCTTCTCCGGCGAACATTCTGATCGGATCTTCACCTGTTCTCTTGAATGGATAGACTCCTGCCGTATATGGGAATTCTCCAGGAAAATTTTCCGTGTATGTCCACCTAACTATATCTCCCCAATTTGTAAATTTGGGAACAGATATCTTGGGAATTTTGAGCCCACTCAATGATTGGGAAAAATTGGGAACTTTGATTTCTTTCTCTCGAACGGTATATACAAAATCTTCTGCTTCGTAGTTGGCAATTTTTTCTTTCCAACCTAAGATGATGGATTTGGTGTCGGCATTCAGAGACTCCCAAAGAGTTTTGAATATACTCTCCAATGGTTCAGTAGATTCACCGGAATTCTGTGATTTTAAAGTTTCTATCGAACCTTGTATCTGCCATAGCTGTTCTGCGAGCTTGCTCTCTCTCACAACAAATTCATCGAACCTTGCCAGCTCTTCTTTAATCTCAGATAGATATCGGTTTCGTTCCGGGGGAATGATGTATTTTTTTTCGCTGATACCTAACTCAAAATTTTTGGATTCCTTCCAATCCAATTGAAATTTATCGATTACTTTTTTAATTATTTCAGTATAGAGACGATTCATCCCGGGATCGTTAAACTGAGAAGCGATGGTACCGTATACAGGCATGTTATCCATGTCTTGATCGAAGAGCATTCTGGATCTTTGGAATTGTTTTTTTACATCACGAATGGCATCCAATGCTCCTCGCTTATCAAATTTATTCAATGCGATGATATCCGCAAAATCAATCATATCAATTTTTTCCAATTGAGTTGCGGCTCCGTATTCCGGAGTCATTACATAAAGGGAAATATCCGATACTTCTGTTATTTCAGAATCGGATTGTCCAATCCCTGCAGTTTCTACAATGATAAAATCATATCCGGCAAATTTTAAGATTTCAATTGTTCTTTTAACATTTTTATTGAGAGCAATGTTGGCTTCTCTAGTGGCAAAGGATCGCATAAAGACTCTTTCATGAAAGCTGGAGTTCATTCGAATTCTATCACCTAATAATGCACCACCTGTTTTTCTCTTACTTGGATCTACCGATAGCACTGCAATATGTTTATCCGGGAAATCCTGAAGAAAGCGTCGAATGATTTCATCAGTGAGCGAGGATTTGCCTGCTCCTCCTGTTCCTGTAATTCCTAAGACCGGAACAATTTTGCCGGTAATAGAAATATCTTCGAGAAAAAACTGAGAGTTGTTTTGGTCTATTTGGATTGTATCACTATTTTTTAGTGATAATTTTTCAGCCAGTGAAATTGTTTGAGCGATGGCTAGGTTGTTCTTGCTATTTAATTGAATTTTAAGATTTCCATTGTAGCTGAAAGGAGTTGGGAAATCAGACTTCTTCAAGAGATCGTTGATCATACCCTGTAAACCTAAAGTTCTACCATCATCGGGGGAATAGATTTTTGTAATCCCATATTCCATCAACTCTTGGATTTCTGAGGGGAGAATTGTTCCTCCGCCTCCTCCAAAAATCTTGATATGTCCTGCCCCTTTTTCTTTGAGGAGGTCGTGCATGTATTTGAAATATTCAACATGACCACCCTGATAGCTAGTTAATGCTATCCCTTGAACATCCTCTTGGATGGCACAGCTCACAATTTCTGCCACCGAACGATTGTGTCCCAAGTGGATCACCTCTGCTCCGGATTGCTGGAGAACTCTTCTCATGATATTAATGGATGCATCATGACCATCAAAAAGTGAAGCGGCAGTTACAAAACGAACATTATTTTGGGGTTTATAGGGAACAATTTCCATGAATTTAAATTTCTTTGAGGAAAGTATACATGTCAATTTAAAATAAAATTAGTTTTTTTTACTTGATTTTCTTTTGTTTTGGCATTTTTGTAGACTAGGCAAAGGATATATAAATAATTTGCAACTCAGGGAGTTTAGTGCATGGCAAAAAATTTAGCGGAAGTATTTCGTGAATCAGCAGAAAGATTTGGTAAGAATCCAGTGGTCTGGAGTAAAGACAAGTCCAAAAAATATGTTCCTACAACTTACAGTGAAATGTATGAAAAGGCTACTTATTTAGCGGAAGCTCTAATCGACCTTGGTTTAAAGTCCAGAGAAAATGTAGCTTTATTGGCTGACAATAGAGTTGAATGGCTATTATCTGATATGGGTATAATCTTATGTGGAGCGGTAGATGTTCCCAGAGGGACAGATATTACAGACTCTGAAATTACCTATATACTAAATCATTCCGAATCCAAGTTTCTTTTTGTAGAACATGATAAGATGTTGGAGAAATTCCAGAAGAATAAATCAGATTGTAAATCGGTAAAAACTATTATAATGATGGATCCTGATTCCAAAGCCAAGGGTGTCACTCATTTGAACGAGCTTTTGGAAAAAGGAAAAAAGCTTCGTGAGAAGGGTTCCAAAAAAATGGAAGATAGAATCAATGATATCAAAGGCGATGATCTATTTACCATGATTTATACTTCGGGAACTACCGGTCAACCTAAAGGTGTTATGCTTAAGCATGAGTCCATGATGCACCAATTGGATGAAGTGGCTCCCACAATCAGCATAAAAGAAGGTGAAGATAGAATGCTTTCTATTCTTCCTGTATGGCATATTTTTCAGAGATATATGGAATATGTTTCAGTACGATTCGGTGGTCAGAGTTACTATACCAACGTTCGGGATCTTCGAGATGATTTTGCAAAGGCTAAACCTACTTTCATGGCTTCTGCTCCCAGACTATGGGAAAATATTTACAACGGAATCTATACTCGTGTGAATGACCCTAAGCAAACACCTACTGTTAGACGAGTGCTGTTTAAGCTCGCCTACTTCTATTCCAAACATTGGAATGCAGCTATTCGTTTTTTCAAGGGGAATTTGGTCGACTACACGAATAGAAATATTTTTCAGAGTTTGGGATTGGCGATTAAGCATTTGCTTCTAGGAGTTTTTACAGGTCCATTCGTTATTACAATTATTTCCGGTGGTTTGGGTGCATATTCTTTGGTAAATGAACTCGGTTTTCACGTTCCCATGTTCGTATTGGCTGGATTAGGTGTAATTTTTAATTTTGCCACATTGGATAAAGTAGTTCTTTCGAAGATTCGATTGGCGACAGGTGGTCATTTGAAAGCTTCTCTTTCGGGAGGAGGTGCATTGCCGGGTCATGTGGATGCATTCTTCAATGATATCGGGATTAAGGTTTTGGAAGGTTATGGAATGACAGAAACGACACCTGTAATTTCTGTTCGAAATTTTAACCGACTAATCATTGGCTCTGTAGGGGATGTTGTTCCGAGATCCGAGTTACAGATTCGCACTGATACTGGTGAAGTTCTGACTCATATCAATGATAAGAAGCAAATTCTTGCCGGTAAATTAGGACAAAAAGGTATTGTTCACGTTAAGGGACCCTTAGTAATGAAAGGTTATTTCAAAAATGAAGAAGCAACCAAGAAAACTATTAAAGAGGGTGGATGGATGGATACGGGTGATGTTGGAATGATTAATTTCAACAAAGCATTGACACTTACCGGAAGAGCTAAAGACACGATAGTATTGCTAGGTGGAGAAAATGTGGAGCCGGTTCCTATTGAAAATAGATTGAATGAGTCTCCTTATATCAGTCAATGTATGGTTTGTGGTCAAGATCAGAAAATTTTAGGTGCCATAATTGTTCCGGACTTCGATAAGATAAAAGAATACTGTGAAGTCAATGGAATCCAAGTGAGTGGAGAGGAAGAAATCATTCAAAATGACAAGGTGAATGAGCTGATTCGAAAGGAAATAAAGACATTGAATAATACAAAGACAGGTTTTAAGTCTTTCGAGCAAGTTACTCCATTTGCTCTGGTGAAAAAACCTTTCGAAGTTGGTGATGAATTAACAAACTTGATGAAAATGAAACGCCATGTCATCACAGAGAAATATGAGAAAGAAATAAAAAAGATGTATAAATCCTAAAATATTTTATTCTTTCTATATAGATCGAAATTCAATCCCATTTACTAACCCCTTAGAATTAAGTTTCTAAGGGGTTTTTTATTTTATTTTTTAAGAATATTTTTTAAATCGTTCGACATTTAAATAATTGAATAATTCATGGAATCAGTGGTCTTCAGCAGTACAAATATTATCCATTCGACACAGAAATGTTGTTTTGATGAAAAAGATTTCGAGTTTTATTATTCACTATTTAAAGATATTATTGAAAGTCACAATCTGAGCCAAAGCCCCGAGACTGCCGTAACTATACTTGCTGAAATTGTTAAGAATGCAGAGAAAGCTAATGGTAAGAAATTGATCCTTGAAAATCCCGAAAAATTTGTAGAATTTGAAAAATTAGAGAAGATAGAAGATAATGGACAGACGATATATCGCTTTAATGAAGATGTTAATTTCCATTTAATACTAAAGAAATCGATAAAATGGATTAAAGTCATTATCTCTCTTGAAATTGATGAAATTCTTGTTCAGGTAATCAATAACTCTACTTTGCAGAAGAATGAAAAATATAGAATCAACCAAGTAAAGGGAGTTTGGAAGGATAAAAATGATTTCTTGGAAATTTTCAATAGTCTCAATCCTAAAGCGGAAATGGGTGGAGGAATTGGATTGGCGATGTCTTATCAGCTTCTTAAATCAGAAGGAATCCTTGAGGACAATCTTCAGATCAGTGAATCAGGGGATACGACAATTTGTTTATTTCGATATCCGGCAGTTTTAAAAAAATTTAAAGCCGGTTAATTTTAATATTTCGATTTTTCAAAATCATTTAAACAAGGAATTAGGTAGTTAGAATTGTGTCCTCTCTGGATGGATTACGATTTTCAGGATAATCGGTAGAATAGTGCAGACCTCTTGATTCTTTCCTCATAATTGCCGAGCGAACTATTATATCGGCTATCAATGCTAGATTTCGCAACTCCAACAATCCGGGTGTGACAGTTGTGCGATCGTAAAAATTCTTCACTTCTTCTCTGATCAATTGTATTCTTCTTGAGGCTCTAAGCAATCTAAGATCACTTCGCACAATTCCTACATAATCGGACATGATGGATTTTATCTCGTACAGATCATGTGCAACTAAAACCCACTCCTCAGCATTGCTCGTTCCTTCTTTGTTCCATTTAGGAATAAACTTGGATTCTGGGGCAAAATCAATCTTACCGGAATTTTTAATATCCATGGCAATACGATCCGAAAAGACAAGACATTCAAGTAGACTGTTGCTTGCTAGACGATTTCCTCCATGAACTCCTGTGCAAGATACTTCCCCTGCAGCATAGAGGTTTTCGATATCTGTTTTACCCCAGAGGTCAGTTTCTATTCCTCCACACATATAATGAGCTGCCGGAACTACAGGTATGGGTTCTTTGCTAATATCTATTCCCAGGCTTAAGCATTTTTCATAAATAGAAGGAAAATGAGACTGAATGAAATCGGGTGATCTATGTGTTATATCTAAAAAGACATTGGGTTGCCCTGATTTCTTCATCTCGTTATCGATAGCTCTTGCTACTATATCTCTTGGTGCTAAATCCTTCATCTCATGGTAATCTATCATGAAAGGATGACCCAAGTGATTTCTGAGGATTCCTCCTTCCCCGCGCACTGCCTCTGATATTAAAAAAGAATTACCATGTTCGTGAAATAGGGAAGTGGGATGAAATTGATAGAATTCCATGTTTTTTACTTTTGCCCCGGCACGATAGGCACATGCTACTCCGTCACCGGTCGCAATGGATGGGTTTGTCGTATGGAGATACACCTGTCCAGCTCCACCTGTGGCTAGAATTGTTCTCTTGGCAAGGATTGGAGTGATCTCACCATCACTCGTGTCCAAGACATATGCTCCATAGCAACGCAATGGATAGAGCTTGTCCCCATCGGGAATCTGATGGCGAGTGAGCAAATCCACACAGGCATGGTCTTCTAGTATTTCAATATTCGGTTGGCTCTTTACAGCCTCTAACAAAGAGTTTTCTACCTCTCTGCCGGTTCGATCCATTGCATGGACAATTCTGTTTTTTCTATGTCCGCCTTCTCTTCCCAGATCTAGATTCCCCTGGGAATCTTTGTTAAATGGGACTCCAATATCCAGCAACTCTCTTACTTTGGAGGGACCTTCCTCTACCAGAATCCTCACAGCCTCAGGATCACATAGCCCCGCGCCTGCAGTTAGAGTATCTTGAATATGTTCTTCTACATGGTCTGAATCGGAAAAGACACCGGCGATTCCGCCTTGGGCATAGTTTGTATTGGACTCATAATCTGCTTTTTTAGTAATGATGGTGACCGAACCAAGCTTGCACACTTTCAGTGCAAGGAAAAGTCCGGTCACACCGGAACCGATAATTAAAAAATCGGTTTTTGTCGGTGTCATTTACTTTCTAGCATTGCATTTACATAATCCAGTGATCGGATTAGCATGAAATCAGGTCGAATCTGATCGTCTGAATGTTCTTTGAAATATTTATCTGCCTTCCCATTGATTTTAACATGTTCACGGATTTTGGTTAAGTTGAAAGCAGACTTCTTCTTTCTTTCATCGGGAATCTCCGGAAGATGATTCCACATATCTTCTTCTCTATATCGGAAAGGAAAATTCCCTTCCAATTCTTCAGATACTTCAATATCAGGAGTTACACCTACTACTTGTATTGTCTGACCGGATGGAGAGTAGTATCGACTATTTGTAATCTTTAATACGAAATCATTGTTTCCGGGAAGATCCATAAGTTTCTGTACAGTTGCCTTTCCAAAGGATCTTTCTCCTAAAATTAAACCTCTTCCATGGTGCTGGATCGCAGAAGCAACAATTTCGGAAGCTGATGCGGATCTAGCATTTTGTAGTATAACCATGGGAAGATTAGTTACAGGGGCGTACTTGGCATTTGCCTCTTCGGGGCTTCTATTCGGAACTTTTGTACTTACAATCAATCTCTTGCTTTCCAGAAATAGATCTGCAATATCGATTGCAAGATCCAAATACCCGCCTGAGTTATTTCTTAGATCCAAAATGAGGGCTTTGAGTGGTTTGCCATTTGCTTTTGCTTCTTTTTCCATATTCTGAATGGCTTTAGCAATTTGTCTCTCTACCGGTTCTTCATTGGCTGATTTAATAAAACCTGTTAGTTTAATATAGCCGATATAGGGATCTTCTTTTAATACTCTATATGTTAAATTTTTGATAGTAATAGTATCGCGGATGATTGGAATATCAAGAGTTCCGGTTTCACCCTTTCTGCTAATTGTAAGAATTACTTCTGTACCCTTTTTTCCTTTGATTCTTTTTACAACCTTATCCAGGCTTAGTGAGGCAATGGATTTTTTATCAACTGCGAGGATCTTGTCTCCACTTCTTAGTCCGGCTTTTAGAGCCGGGCTTCCCTCCAATGGATTCTCAATTACTACTTCTCTGGTTCCTCCACCACTTAGCATAGCACCAATTCCTTCAAAAGAAGAATCGTTGATTTTTGCCATGGATTCTTCCCATGTGGATTTTAAAAATACATTGGAATGTGGATCTAGAGAACTGAGATATCCATTCGCCGCTGCAAGATAGGCATCATTTATACTATATTCCTTGTCTTCATTTTCCTCCTCTTCATCGGGCTTAACTTGCACATCAAGACCTTGGCTCGCTTGTGGAATGGGAGGGGTTTTGTATTTTTCTAGATTTTCTTGGACATATGACATTACTTTATCGAAATCTTTTTTTGTGAATCGAGTTTCTTCCCACTGAGCGGATAGAACCGATTTTCGAATTTTGTCCTTTTCAATGATTTTCTTGACTTCTTCATCCGAAAGCTTCTTACTTTCTTGTTTTTTCAGCTTCTCTTTTCTCATGGAATCCAGCTTTTCATAGTCCGGATCCATGATGAGATACTTATCGGAAGGTGAGATTTTAAAAGTGCTTTTTGCCGGGATCATTTCCTCTTCGTCTTCATATTTGGATCTGTTTTTATAATATTCTTCCGGATAAAAATACAACGAATGAGGCAGGGAAATAAGAGTATAGATCGCCGCATCTTTGTAAGCCCTATTTTTATTGATGTTTTTGTCTATGTAAAATTTATCTACAGCCTGGACGACACTTTCAAAATCTTTGTATTGGAAGGAATTATTGGCTTCCGGGCGTTTT
>JAFIGA010000096.1 GCA_020831715.1 Leptospira sp.
GTGACATTGATTACCGGAATGAAGTTTTTTATCTTCTTAAAAATTCTTATCCAAAGTTGGATGAACAAGAAAAGAAATCTTTTCTAGAACTACTGGAACGAATTGTACGAGACGAAGAAAAGAAATTTTCTCCAATTTCTGAAACTGAAAAGAATCCGAAATCCAAAGATGAAATAGAATTCCCATTCCCGGAAAATTCTGTTTATAATGAAAAAATTTGGACGAATCTTTCCGCTATTGAGGAATACCTGGAAGGAGAATGGAAGACTACATTCAATAGGCTCCAAGATTTATACAAGCAACGTGACTTCCCTCCCCAATATGCCTCCTACCATTGGAGCTTTGTTGGACCCATCAGCCCAGTGGATAAGACAGATATTGCTAATATGGATTTGGATGATTTGATTGGATACTTAGAAAAATACGAGCCTGATAATTCTGTTCGGGGTGGTCATAGCAGAGAGGGGTTAAGCAGACAATTAGATCAGGATGTGGAGAACAATCCCACGAGATACTTGGATCACTACAATAAATTGCTGGAATCGAAGTTGCATTTTCAATTCCACAATGGGATTCTGTATGGGCTTCGAAAAGCAATCTCCAATAAAAATCTAACTACGTTTAGTCCTTTGGTGGAATACATCTATGGGCTCCATAATAAGTATGAAGGTTACGGTACATCGGAAAATTCATCTCGCAATGGATTTAGAAATTGCATTTTGGGAATCTATCGTTGTCTTTATGAGAAATTTGATCGTTTTGAAAAATCCGAAAGAAATATAAATTTCATTCGGAATATTTTTCCTTATCTGGAAGATCCATCACCTGATGCAAAATATGATAAGGCAAATGATGATCCGATATTTACAGGAATCAACAGTGTTAGAGGAGAGACCTTGCACGCTCTTTTCAAATGCATTCTTTGGATGTCTATAGAAAAGGATCAATGGAAGGAAGATTGTTTTTCGCTTCCTATTATAGATGAGAGCTTAGCTCAAGTGAAACAACATTTCAATCACTCAGATTACAAAGATTTCGATACAGATCGATCTGTGATGGGTGAATACCTAAGATTTATCTATCGGATTCGAAAAAATTGGTTTGAAGAAAATTTGAATTGGATTTTGCCATCAGATAATAAAAAAGTCGGTCTTGTTACTTTCTTTACCTATATCCAACGAGGTGGATTCTCTGAGTCACTTTATAAATGTATAAAACCATGGTATGAATATGTCCTAAAAGACCTTTCGAATCTAGAATTGGAAACCAACTTTGATAAAGGATTGAAGCCTTATGCAATAGCAGAACATATAATGATGATATATGCCTATGAGTTGGAACCGATTGAACCTGGTGGGCTAGTGGAGCTTTTCTTTGAAAATGCTACTAGCTTTATGAAAGGCAATGCGATTCGGTTCATTGGAACAAAGATTCCCAAAGAAGAGGATTACATTCGATTGGCGAGAGCTCTCTGGGAATGGAGAGCGGCTAACGGCTCTCTATCGAGCCAGGAGCTGGATGGATTTTTAGAATGGTGGGGAGAGGATAAGTTTGAAAATGATTGGATCTTTCAATATTTATACTTATATAAAAATAGCGAAGAGATCTCTGTCTCGGAATTTCAGATTTTTAAACTGTTTGAAATTTTGGATGAAAATTTTACCAAAGACCCCAAACTGGTTATCGAAATAATCGATTCCTATTCCCAATCGAATCGATACCATCTCCATCCCAGGAAGGATCAAAGCCTGTGGTCGATTCTTAAAAAAGGATTAGCCGTGGATGATTTGACAGTCCGAGGGATGACAGAAGATATTGTCCACAGACTGGGGTCTTTTGGGTATCTGGAGTATAGGGAGTTGTTGGGGCTGTAGAATGGAATCTACAGCAATTGATTACCTTGAATTAAACATGAAAATTATCTTCTCCTCTCTTTCAATAGCCATCACCCTTTTCAGTTTCCTTCCTTATATTCTTGCCATCTACCGCAAAGAAAAAATTCCTCACTATTTTTCCTGGATTATATGGGGTTCTACTACATTTATCGTTGGACTGGCTCAATTCACAGAAGGAGGAGGATGGGGATCCTATCCAATATTGATCTCCGGAATATTGACTTTAATCGTTTCCATTTTATCATTCATTCGAAGAGAATCAGCAAAATTAAAAGCTATGGATTGGTTCTTTTTAATATCCTCTTTGGGATCGATTCCATTGTGGTGGATTCTGGAATCTCCATTGTGGTCAGTGATTCTACTTACTTTTATTGATGTCATGGGATTTGGTCCTACCATTCGGAAGGCATATGAAAATCCGAGAGAAGAAAGTCCTTTGTTCTACACTTGGTTTGCAATTAGAAACCTTTTAGTATTAGGAGCATTGGAATCGTATAGTACAACTACAGTCCTTTTTCCACTTGCCACAGGTTTGGGATGTGTGTTGTTGGTTGGAATTATACTGGTGAGGGGAAGTGAATAAACATAATTATTTCTTTCCATTCATAAGCGGGTTTTCAATCCTAAATTATGGCACAACTGTATTATAGATATTCCACCATGAATGCCGGAAAATCAACGGAGATTTTGAAAATCGCCCACAACTACGAAGAGCAAAATAAAAAAGTGGTCGTGCTGACCCCGGCAATTGATGACCGCTATGGCAAGGGACGTGTGACTTCCCGTATGGGTATTGCCCGTGACGCACTCATCATGGACGAGCATCCGAATCTTCTCACAGAACTTGCAGAGGCGAAGCCGGATTGTATACTCGTGGATGAAGGACAATTCTTAAGTAGAGAGCAAGTGATCCTCTTGACAGATATTGTGGACAACTTGAATATTCCTGTAATTGTTTATGGATTAAAGAATGATTTTCGCAATCAACTTTTTCCGGGAAGTGAAGCTCTTCTACTCATGGCGGATAAGATCGAAGAAGTGAAGGCAATCTGTTGGTATTGTCACCGGAAGTCCACAATGATATTGAAAAGTAAAGACGGGGTGCCGGTCAATGATGGCCCACAGATTGAAATCGGTGGCAATGATTCCTACGTATCAGTATGCCGTAAATGCTATAAAGATCATGTGGGATTAGTGTGAAAAAATTTATATAGACCGGTCTATATAGGAGATAAATTATGACCAGAAAATTCAAAATGTAAAACTTTATATCAGGAGGTGCATTTCTTTTAATCGCCGGTTCTGTGGGATTGTATATAGGTGTGAACGCATTTTTGCAATCATTTGATCAGAAGAATTGGGTCAAGACAGAAGCCAAAGTGGTTCAATCGGATTCGCAAATACATTCGCGTGCAGATCGACCTGATAGTTCGAGCTTTAATTTTGCCTATGAATACAGCTTTAAAGAAAAGCAATATACATCTTCTGCCTACAGTGCCAAACATGTTTTTGTAAAAAATCGAAAACCTGTCGAAAAATTCAGCAAAGGTGAAAATATCACCGTTTATGTGAACCCGAAGAATCCTAATCAAGCTTTTGTGGAATTAATGTACCCGGGATTCACAACCTATGTGTTCACTATAGGATCGGTTTTAGCATTATTGGGGAGCTACTTGCTGAGTTTTAAGCCGGTGTATTGACGAATTTAGAATTTATTTAATAATATATGATTGGCTAAAGTCATTTTTATAACCTTTTTGATTTAATTATACAATTTGATCTCATGGCATGCTCAATGAATTCTGATGATTCATTGCGAACTGCTATTTATTTGTCATTCCCATAGACAACAGATTGACAAATATGTTCATCATTGGCTGACTCAAAATCTTGCCAAGTAATTCCATCACCTGATGTCATCACTCAGTTTCCTTCGCCACCTTTATCTATCGCAACAAAATTTTCTCTTCCATATATAACAGAACTCCATCCTGAAGTTGGGTATTCATTCGATTCCAACCAATGACGGATGGAATAATACAAAAGAATATCGGTGAGTCTTTGAATAATCAAATGAGATCCAATTGATGAATCTAGTTCTTGATTAATCATTTGTATGGTAGTATGAATTGGATTTTTAACTAGGATCAATTAGCTAGAACCTATTTAAAATTGAAAATCTCTTTCAAGTCGGGGTCACTAAGCAGATTGAGTTTTTCCCAATGATCCTTTTCTTGGAAGGGATGTTCTCTGAAAAGATTTGCATATTTACCTTCCATGAGCATATTAAGCATATTAGATTTTTCTTGTGATGCTTCATGAATTCTTTGAACATAAGCGATGTTGAATTTCATTTTTTCCTTATCTACCCATCCCTCTTGGATGAAAGATTTGGTCTTTCTAGCGCAACGACATGGATTAGATTTGTTGATTAATCCACATTTTTGATTCATAAAATTCGTTAAATCTTTTCTCGCTCGAGAGAGTTTCTTTCTGAAATTCACCTTAGTGATAATTAACATCTCAGAACCAATTGTATGATCGACTTTGAAGATCTCTCCTAAAACATAAATTAACCTCTGCTCTCTACTCAAGCAAAGGAGCATACCACTCATACAACTAATTTTGGACTCCTCAATTAAATCTTTCATTTCCAATCGTTCAGTTTCTGTTAGATCATGGTTTTTCATTCCATCTAAATATTTTCCATAATCATCAAAATTCGAGATTCTATCTTCCAGCCAGACTTTTTTCATTTTCAAAAAATGATTGAATGTAATTCTATATAGCCAGGTTCTAAATTGACTCTCTCCTCTGAACTGAGAAAGATTGGTAATCATCTTAATCAATACTTCTTGGGTTACATCTTCAGCATCATAGGGACTTAAAGTCATTTTCAATGCAACATTGTATATATAGTGCTGGTGTTTCTTTACAAGATTTTCCAAAGCAGATTTGGATCCTTCTCGAGCAGATAAGATCAATTTTTCATCATCTACATCGTTATAGTTAATTTTGAATGGGTTATTCACTGATTTTACTTATACTTCTTAATACAATTATCATATGATAAATCAAATAGATCACGAATCAATATTTTTTCCTTCTCTTCCGGGTTATTGATACAAACCCATCCCAACCACGCATAGATAGGATGGGGAGTTAGTTTTCTAATTTCCT
Organism: Leptospira sp.; assembly: GCA_020831715.1. GTDB lineage: Bacteria > Spirochaetota > Leptospiria > Leptospirales > Leptospiraceae. The sequence continues at coordinate 5,076 of JAFIGA010000096.1, forward strand.
GAAAATCGATATCTATATTAACGACTCCACCCTTAGTTGGTCTATCAGGTATTTTACCGAATATTTCCTGATATTTCTTTTTTCCAATTCCAATACTCAAGCGATACACTCCTTCCCGATCAAGATGGGAAGATTTGTCATTGGGGCCATCACTTTCTTTGATAGTAGCGAAATAGATTCCTTTGGGTTTGGTTCCGTTAGGATTGTAGAAAATGCTCCGCTCGCGATAGGCATCCAGGACAATTACGCCTGGATACTCTTTCAATATCCAGGTTTCCCACTCAATCGCATTCATTGGTTAATAATATAGGTTTTGTTGATGTCATTTTTATTGTCTTAATATTAATTTTTTCGATAAATGGAGCTACAGCCTCAGAACTTTCTGCCTTTTTCATAGCCAATTCAAAGCTTCTTTCGTTTTCCCAATAAACTATATCTATCCAGGTAGAATCTTCAGACAATGTAAGATTTCTTGTGATAAATCCTTCTTGGTTCAAAAGAAAATTCTTTTGCATTGTATTGGCTAATTCTGTAAAAGTTTCAATCGAAACATTTTGATTTAGTTTAAAGCTGGTGATTTCAATCATCCCAACTTTTATAGCTTTCTTTAACGTTTCCTTTTCAGCATCTTCTGGAGTGCAGAATACGATTAGCAGCAAAAAAATAGTCATACAGATCTTAAATTTCATAAATTCCTTCCTTTTTTTAGATCATTTAATTTGATCCCAAAAAAGTTGAGGTGTGACAGTTTAAGGCAAAATTTCCTCTTTCTTCCTCATCTCCACAATAAACTCCTCCCCAAAGCTTAACTTTTTACCAAGTGCTGAACCGGGTTCAATCACTCTCCAAAATGGAATTGCCTTTTCTAGGGGAAGCCCATTTGCTATTCGTTCCATTTCTCTTTCAGCAATGATTCGCAAGAATATACCCATAGTAACAGGACAGGTGTAATCAGCTTTTCGAGACTTAGCCATTTTTACTCGAAGATCTTTGCTGGAAATAAATTTACCTAGTTTTATCTTTTGAATTTCTTTGGCGATTTTTTCAGGAGTCGATATCAGAAGTTTACTTCCAACAGGTGCGTCTGCAAATCTTTTGGTTAGTATTTCAATTTTTTCTTCTTTTTTTGTGTGGAACTTCTCTTCCCAGGATTTAGTTTTGCTTGCCATGTCGTCTCTCCAATTCTAGTCTCATATCTTTTTAATAATTTCATATTAGCACATAAATGGGAAATCAAATTGACGAATCTTGCTTTTTTTAAAATTTATTCAACGGGAATATAGATATCTGTGATACAATTTTTTTGAGAGAAAAATATTGGATTTTGGATGTATTTTTCAAATAGGATTCCATCGCGCAGTCGGATATTTTCTGAGCCCAAAAAAGTTTTGTAAATATAAGGATACAAAATATCGAAGTATTGGAATTCTCCTTTGTAACGAAAGACTGCATAGCTACCTTGGTTGATTTTTTTGGAATGGACTCCGGTCATCTCAAGGAAACTTGTTTGTTTGGTTTCATAGCATAGATCAAAAACCATCTCTTCTTCCTGGGATACATCCGGATTGCTTCCTACGATTCCGTAGAACTGATCTTCTTTGGTTAATTTTTTTTGCTTTTGAATCATTTGAACAAAAGACTTCCAGCTTTTATTTAGCTTTTGAAAGGGTCCGGTATGGCGAACAGAAATCACCGAAACATCGTTTTTCATTTCTAGCCTTCCCATAAATTCTGTATTCATTTGAACTACTTTTAATCTTTTGGGATCATGGGATTTAATTTCCAAAAGACTAGAAATATTTTTCTTTTTTCTAAATTTCTCGGGACTGACTCCAAACTTTGTTTTGAATCTTCGGGTAAAGGTTTCCGGGTTTTCATAACCCACTTCGAATGAAATATCTCCTATGGGAAGATCAGAAACATGCAAGAGATGTGCCCCTCTTTCGAGGCGAATCTTTTCTTGGTATTCTCTGGGAGTGAGTCCGGTATTTGCTTGGAAGATTCTGTGGAAGTGGAACGGGGAGATAAAGGAATTTTTTGCGATTGTTTCCAAGAGCAATTTTTCATTGTAATGGGTTTCAATAAAATCTACAGCTAGTTGGATATTTTGCATAATCATAAGTTATCCGGACAGATTGCTAAAATTACCTGTAGGGATAAGTTTGTTGAATCCATCTTCTTATAAATGTTTCAAATACTCAAATACATCTTCTAAAAGATAGTATTTTTCGATATAATAGTATGGAAATGAATTTAAAAAGATTGTATTCATCCCGGGCTGTCTAATATCTAATGAACAAACCACTCACCGCCATCATCTGGGGCTCCACCGGACTCATAGGCTCGGAACTGAAATCATTATTGGTAAATGATCCAAGGTATAGTAAGATCCTATGCCCTGTACGTAATATTTCACCGGTTGAGAAATCCGAATCGGCAAAAAGTCCTACCGGTTCATCTAAAATCGAAGAAATCCAAATCAATTTCGAAGATTTGGAAAAAAATTTACAAAACCAAGATTCCAAATCCCTCAACCCATTCCAAGCCGACCATGTCTTCGTAACACTCGGCACCACCATAAAAAAAGCAGGCTCCCAAGAGGCATTCCGTCGAGTGGACTACGACTACTGCTTACTTGCCGGTCAAGTTGCAGAAGCAACCGGGGCAAAAGTTTTCTCACTTGTAACAGCTATCGGGAGTTCTGCGAAGTCTCCTATCTTCTACAATCGAGTTAAGGGTGAATTGGAGGAAGCGGTATCCAAGTTGAATATCCCGAAGATCCGCGTATTCCAACCCTCTCTCCTCTTGGGGAACCGTAAGGAATTTCGATTGGGAGAAAAGGTTGGTGAAGTAGTGAGTGCACCTCTGAGTTTCCTGTTAATGGGAGGTTTGAAGAAATATAGACCGATTCAGGGGAGGGAAGTTGCCGAGAAAATGGTGGAGGTTGCGATTGAGGAGAGTGGTGTGGGAAATGATTCGCAGTTTCTTAGAATGGATTTTTCATAAAGATATTCAGTTTAAAACTTGACAATATAGAAAAAGAGCAATTGGTAGTTTAAAGGATAAGTTCACAGTCGAATTCAAAAAAGACTATAAGATGGATATGTCTGTCTACCGTAAAATATAATGCCTGCTTCTTCCCCCCTCTGCTGATTGAACAAGTATTCCCTTTTGAATCAAATCTTGGATATCCCTGCCCGCAGTATCTTGAGAGCAATTGCACGCACTAGCCCACTTAGATGTCGTTAGCTTACCATCCCAGCCATCTATGAGTTTCAGAATCATTTTCTTCTGCCTTGGATTGAAGTTGGATTCAGATTCAGGGCTCTCAGAGGATGGAGAGAATAACCTATCCTTCCGAAGAACTTTTTGGATTATTATCTCGGATGTTTGGATTGCTTCTTCCAAAGTATCTAAAAACCATAACAACCAATCGGTTATATCCATATTTCCTTTTTGGGTATTTTCCAATATACTATAATATTCCTTTCTTCTTTTTTCAATTGTGGAAGCATGAGAATAGAATCGTTTACCTGTCCCTTCAGTTCTCGCCAGAAATAGATCCGAAATGACACGTGCAATCCGTCCATTTCCGTCTTCGAAAGGATGGATTGTGAGAAACCAAAGTTGCGATATCCCGGCTATGAGAACGGGGTCTAATTCGCTTCCATTGCAAAATTGGAGAAATTCTTTGATTAGATTGGGGATTCGGTTAGCTATAGGAGCCTCAAAGTGGATAATCTCCTTACCAAGTCTGCCGGAGACAACTTGCATAGGTCCGGATTGAACGCTTCTCCATTTCCCAACTCGAATCTTTTTTAAACCGGAATAAGAATCCGGAAACAGCAATTTATGCCAATTTAAAAGTCTATCTTTCGTTAAATTTTCTTGATAATTCTCGGTAGCATCCATCATCATCGCTACAATGGAATCGATGTCTTTATCGAATTTGAGATCTAGGATTGGCATTCCCAATTGCTTGGATACAGAGGAGCGAATCAACTCTTGATTCAGGTTCTCGCCCTCGATACGACTTGTTTTGAAAACATTTTCGGTCTCTTGCAATAGAGTTGCTTCCAGTTGTAGTGAAAAGCCCAGAGATTCCATTCTGCCCAATAGCTTTCCCTGAGGTCCACGAACCTGAACCAGTCTCCGGAGGACAACTTTTTCATCCCATTTGAAATTAGGAAAATCTTTTCGTTCATGGATATACATTTCATATTACAGTATAGATTATTCTCCGCAAAAGTCAACCTAATCTCCGCAGAATTTGCGGAGTTTAGCGGATAGATCTAAAATTTAATAATAGATCTATCCGGTTCTTTATTGCCTATAACCGATTTCAAATAGCTGGTTAGATACTGAATTGCTAATGGATCAATACCTTCCAAGTTCAGAACCTTCGTAGAATTATATAGACTCTTTACAAAAGTCCACGGACTAAAGTCATCTTCAGATCCAGCTACAACACGATCCAATGCCCCAAATCTGTAAAGAATCTGTATCTTCCCATCTTCAATTAGTTCCAGCATAAGTATATTACTGAGATCAATGGACTGGCTTCGGTATGCACTGTCACGAAAGCTCAGATAGTATTCTTTGAAAGAAAATATATTCCACAATAAAACATCGTAGAAGAATTCTTCCTTCAACTCTTCTGCGAAGTACCTTTTATCCAGTTCGTTGTCTAGTCTATAATCCATACGATCTTTGGAGATTTGGATAATTGCAGAATTCGATTCATAAAACACTTGATCGCTCATCATTCCAAAATACCAAAACAGACCTACAATCAGAGTGATACCATGGAAACGTTTGCTGAGAAAAACTTTCCTAAGGGTAAGAGGTTCCCATTCCTTCTTCCGTATTACCGCAAATATTCTGCCGAAAGTTATATGAAGAAAATGCGATATAATGTAGTAAATGATAAGTAATACAACAAAAATTACAAATATTCCCAGGAAATTTTTGGTAGTGAGATGGAGGAAGGAAGGCTTTTCGACTTTGGCAACCGTATTGGGTATCATTATAGTTTTGATAAAATCTTTCCCGTCTTCCTCTATACCGGACTTTTCTATTGTAATATTCCGATTCTTAAGTTCTGCTAAAATACGAGGATCATCCAAAATATCCTTATCTGAGGTTATTGTTAATACATTCAGAACGTCTCCGAATGCCTGCACCCAATTGTGGAATTCATTTTGATTTCTTAGAGCGCTGGGAGACCATGAGAGTATATTGTAATATTTATTATCTTTTGTAACAAAGCTTAACAATCGGGTTTCATTCTCGGAGCGAATATCCCTATGGAGTAGGATGTGAGATAGATTATCCACAGGAAATTGAAAGCTAACAAACTCGGCATTCCTTCCTCGAATCTCAGAATTCTGTATGTCAATTTCCAACGATCGGACTTGGGTCATATCCGCTCGCTTAAAGATACCAATTAGCAAGAAGACAAGGATCAGAAGGTTCATAAGGATGAGTTTGGATGAATTCCTTCCGTTGTCCTTCCATGTAGCGTATAGGGAGAGAGAGATAAGACAGAAGAATACAAGACTTACAATAGACAGTACAGGGATAATGGAGCCTACCGATTGGAATGACAATACGCCACTCGAAGGTTCCCAATTCCCGGGAATTACACCAACTAGAAATTCAATATTAAAAAATTGATCAATAGCCAATAAAGCAAAATCTTCCATCTCTATCTCCTATTATAAAGACCGGTCTATATAATTCAACTTTATACTTGCCTCTGCCCCATCTAATTCTACCGAATAATAAGTTCCCATCCTTGGCACCTTTGCCGCATTCAAGTATATTGTATCATCCTTTTTCACCTTCCATTTTCTCTTAGACTTAGTCTTGGGATTACGGTGGTGCATATGTCCGCTGACAACTAACGGAATCTGAAAACCCGACTCCTTCGCATAGCGAATTGCTTCCTCCAGATCGGGATCACCCCAATCTCCTTCTTCTTTTCTAAAATCACAACCATAGATGTGGGTCGCTTTGTCTCCTAGACCGGTGGGGCCGTTGTGGGATAGTATGATAATTCTGTCATAGTGCCCCTTGCAAGAATCAATGATTTTTTTGTACTGAGTAACAGAATCTCCCATGGATGTTATACCAAATAACTTCCGTAAGCTGGGAGTAAAGCCTAGATGAGGTCCTCCGCAAGTAAAGGGACGTCCAATCAAAAGACCAATTTGCTCAAATCTTGAAGCGTCTTTTGAATCTAAAATGTTTCGCCCCTTTGGAGCTAAGTTTTCATTTGCCAAAGATGTAACAGTATAAGACGAAACCTCTATATTCGAAAGAGACTGTTTCAGTCTATCTACTCTTTTAATATGACCCATTCCACCTAATTGTATTAAGAATCGATTTTGAAAGACTTCACCAATCAGTTGGGTGAAGTTGGCACCATCCCAATTTCCCAGGCACATATAGGTGGGAATCGAGAGTCTGTTGAGTTTTTCGTAGAGTTTCTTTCTTCCGGCAGAAAATGGTTTATGATCGGGCAGATCCCCTGTGAGAAGTAGAAAGTCATAATCGGATTGGTTGAAATATTCGGTGTCCCTGTCTTCCCAGAAACCGTGAATGTCACCGATGCAAGCAAATTTAAGTTTCATGAATTTCTCTAAAACCTTTAGTCTTCTCATAGAATTCTTGCGGCACCCGGCTAGGTCTGGATGTGGAAAGCTTCACAAACAATTGCTCATCTCTCATACTTGCAAGCAACTTCCCATCCGAACTGCGAAGATCTTGCCGAAAGTAAAATCGAATCTTTTCCACTGAATCAATCCAACTTTCCATTCGAATGGTTGATCCTGCTTGAGGAAGTTCAAAAATCTGAATCTTGGCACTCATAAAAAATGTTGTTATATCAATGTCCATATCGGATCCAAAACCAAGTACTTCTTTAAAAAATAAAAACCTTCCTTCTTCAAAAAATTTCCATATAGCCGTATTGGACAAGGACCAAAATATATTCAGATCACTGAACAATACATTCATGGAATGAACCAGTGGTTGTATTTCCGACGGCTTTTGATTCAAATTTATATCTAACGTATGATACTCCAATTTATTTGAATCGGATTCTGAATTCAATCCGGCTTCTATATTGGGTTCATTCTGTAATTCTTGAATGATACAGGATTCTCCGGATTCGCTTTTCAGAAAAGAACTCGATCTTAATTCACAGACAGGATTCCCTGATAGATCTTCAACCAATTGATTCCAATGAATCAAACCCGATGGATCTTGATAGACACTAGTTCGGACTTTGAGTTTTGCGCCCGCAAATTGCTGAGCAAGAAATCGAACGGTAGAATCCTTCGTGTCTATTTTATATTTTTGTTCCACTAAATTCTGAATGGAAAAACCGAGAGAATCTAAAATATCCATTCTGCCGGCATAGGCAAAATTCTCATAGGTTCGACTCGTTACATGGCGATTCCAATCTAAATCAAATACTTGTGTTTCTAAAACGATTTCTTTATACATACTATTTCCTTATTTAGAATAAAATCTATCTGCAATTATTACGAGATCATCTATTGCCTTGAAATCTCCGGTTAGTCGCCAAGTTTGCAACACCCCTTCATAGGCAGAAAACAGCAATCTTGCCTCTACCACAGGATTTACAGCTACCGGAAGAAATCCATTTTGTTTTGCTTCTTGCAAGTAGCTCTCTAATATTTCCAAAGTCCGTGCAGTTACCTCTTTGATTTCGGAGAGTATATCAGGAGCTTTATCTGCAATTTGAGAACGAAAATTAGCCATCGCACAACCATGAAGATTTCTTTGTTTTGCTTCTCGCTTCAAGATCTTACACCAACTCTTAACAAAATCTTTCGGATTAGGATTCTTTCTGATCAAACCTTCCAAAAGCAAGAGATTTTCCCTTGTAGACTCGTTCAGTATACATTTACCTAGCTCTTCTTTGGAGGAAAAATGCTGGTATAAACTCGCCTTTACGGTTTCAGCCTCTGCTACAATTTGATTCAAACCGGTTTCACCATAGCCTTGCTTGAGGAATAATTTTTTAGAGGTATTTATAATTCTGTCTCTTGTGCTGATTTTATTTGCTTTCACCATATCAGATTTTCCTCCTAAAAATTTTCTTGGTATGGTTTAAATTCAATTTACATACATACCAGTCTGTCTATATTTGACATAGAAGCTATTTTAGTCCACTACTTTTTTTAGGAGCAAATATATGGAAGAATTCATTAAGGTATCAGGATCGGCAACATCGGTTGAAGAAGCTATTTTAACAAGACATAGCGTTCGAGAATATGAGAATAAAGAAATCGACCAAGAAATATGGACTGAATTATTGAATTTAACCTTGCGTGCACCTAGTTGGAAGAACTCACAGCCATGGAAATTAAGGATCGTTCAAGGAAAAAGCAAGGATAAGATGGCGAATGCATTGGTAGAAGCGGCAAAATCCAATCCACCATCTCCCGAAACGAATTGGCCCGAGAGCTATCCGGCATATGCAAAAAAAAGAATGTTCGACCTGGGAATGAAAATCTACGGTGTTGCGGGTATTGATAGAAAAGACAAAGCTGCTAGAGACCAGTTCATGCTAAACAACTTTAAATTTTTCGACGCTCCGGCGGCTGTGTTCATTACGACTGATTTTGACCTTAACTACTATGTTGGAATTGATATGGGTTGCCTGTTGCAAAACCTAATGCTTTCGGCAAGGCATCTCGGATTAGGAACCTGTCCTCAAGCGGCATTGGGAGCTTTCCCGGAAGTGGTGCGAAAAGAATTGAATCTTCCTCCGGAGGAAAAGGTAATCTGTGGACTGAGTATTGGCTATCCAAAAAATGAATCAAATTTAAATCAATTCCACACTCCCAGAGAGCCTAAAGAAAATCTGGTGCAGTTTTTTAATTGAGTTGATGTTTTTTTAGAGTTTATTCATTGTTTATCAATGACGAAGCAACTCGATCCTAAAGAAATATATTTTTTAAAGAAGAGCATCTGGTTTATGCTCATACTTTTTTTAGGATCGAATGTCGTTACAGTCCTCATCAATACTCTACTGAATCAATTTTTGATTTCACCGGAATTTCAAGAAACAGTTAAAGTTGTTCAATCCGATCCAATCATTTTAGCCACTTCCAATATCTTACCATTTCCTCTTATTGTTTTGGTATTGGCAATTTATCTACGACCAATTTTTAAGGAGATGAAACTTGCCGAATTGAGCAATAACTCTTTGGTTAAACTCATCAATATACCAATCTACTTTAGCTATTTGGCGGCTTTGGGATGGATAATTGGGACAATCAGCTTTCAGTCTCAGATTATGATAAGGGGATTTTCCGATAATTGGCATTTAATTATTGAATCGACTCTTTTAACTCTTTGCATGGCTGTGGTTAGCTTTGTATTAAGCTTCTATCTTTTGGATTATTTTCAACGATCCCTATTGGTTCCTAGACTTTTCACAGGAAGTGAATTCAACGAAATTAGCGATGGTATAAGACCGAATCTTAAACAAAGATTCTTGATATATATTATTACTACTTCAGCTCTTCCAGGATTTATCACCTTTCGGCTTTTACAGATTTTCAACAATGATGGCAATAATGTTTACAGACAGAACTTAACATATGAATTGATTTTCATGTTCTCCATCATTGGTTTAATCATTTTCATCATCACTCTCTTCTTAACCAATTCCATTCGATCTCCTCTCGATAAAATGAAATTGCAAGCTGAACAAATTAAAAACGGGAACTTTTCAAAAATTATGTTAGTCGATACACGAGATGAAATCGGAGACCTTTCTGCCACAATGAATTCAATGACTGTATCTCTTGCTGAAAAGGAATTGATCAAAGATACTTTTGGAAGAATGGTTGATCCATCGGTTCGAGACTATCTTTTAGGTGGAAATATGAATCTGGGTGGAGAGCAGTCAGAAGCCGTAATACTATTTAGCGATCTTGCCGGCTTTACATCTCTTTCCGAAAACAGAGACCCTGCCGAGGTTGTTGCCCTCCTCAATCGCTACTTTGGACTCATGTCCGATTGCGTTAGCCATAACGGTGGTATCGTGAATAAATTCATAGGAGATGCTATACTTGCTGTATTTGGTATGCCTATACCTCAATCGTCACCCGCCGATTCCGCTCTCCAATGCGCGATAGCTATGCAAGAAGCCGGTAAAATATTGAATGAAGAATTGCAATCGGAGGGCTTACCCCTCATGCATACCAGAATCGGTATCCACAAAGGATCTGTTATAGCAGGAAATATTGGCTCCCACTCCAGAATGGAATACACTGTAATTGGAGACACGGTAAATACAGCATCCCGTTTGGAATCAGCATGCAAGAAATTGAATGTGGGAATCCTACTCTCCGACTCAGTGGTAGCATCACTGAACCAGGTGTATAGATTGAAAAAGATCGGAAGCTTGAAACTAAAAGGCAAGTCTCAGGCTATCCCGGCATTTACAGTTTCCATCTAACTAATTTTAAACTTCCTGTCAGACCCTTCAATTCACTTTGAAATGTTTTCCTTTGAAAACCTTCAGAAACCGGTAGATCATCCGAATCAAACCTTTCTTCCATGACAATTTCGTCACCTTCCGCAAGGCCTTGGATTCTAGCCGCCTTGTTAACGGTAGTTCCAAAGTAGTCTAGCTTATCATTGGAGTTTACTGCCAAACTGGAACCGGAATGTATTCCTATTTTGACTTTGACATTAGGGAATTTTAACTTGATTTCTTTTTGGATAGATACAGCGGCTTTTTTTCCGGAATCTAAATCAGCAAATACTGCCATAACAGCATCGCCAATTGTTTTCACAATAGCACCATTGTGATTCTTGATACATTCTTCCAAGAGAGAAAAATGATCCCTTACAAGAGCAAAAGCCGAAGCATCACCCATTTCCTCATACATAGGTGTTGAATCTTTTATGTCTGTAAATAAGAATGTTAAATTGGAAACCTTTACCTGGGTATTTGCCGACAGAACTTCTGAACCGAAAAGATCTCTAAACTCTTGCATAGATGTTATATGGGATGCTTTCAAAGCTTGTTCTTTATAATCGGTGGTGATTTTTACCGTAAATGGATATTCCGAATCGGTAAGAACCCATTCAATCATACAATCGCTACCTACAACCAATGGTGCCTCAGGTTCAAGGTCTCTCGGGAGTTCGATTCGAATGCTCTTCACTCCATCCTTTCGAATTGTCAGGCTCCTGGTTCTGTCTGTTCCAATAGCAGAAATTTTATATTGATTGTCTTGGAAAATAAATCTCCTGGTTAAAGGAAGTCCTCTCCATACGTTCACCTGACTATGAACGTGTGGAACACTGGTTGGTGAAAATACACAATATAGATCTCCTTTGATTTTCCGAACAGAGCTAACAGGAGAAAATGTTAACTCAACATTGTCCGCAAGATCGGCATCCATATCTATAAGACACATATCACAATGTGCATTATTAGTTAAGCCGGAAAGATATTTTGTTCGATTCTTAGCACCTCGACAGGATGGACAGAGAATGTCCCAACTCATATCAAAAATTCCACCCCTAGTGGCTCTAAGAAAAAATGATATAGTATCATTCACAGGAAGATCAAAATGTGTTGCAATCTCAATAGGTCGCATTTTAGAAACAAACTTCTCGGGTGCATTCAACACATATTCGGATAACAAAATGGAAATCTCAGGATAACCTGTAACTTCAGACATTATATCTCTCAAAGAATCCGAATTGATCGTTGCCGATTTTGTCTTTTCCATAAATGGAGCCATAGAAAGATAATCATTTCCACTGACATTTTTGTCTATATTGGAAAGCGAATTTGCAAGTTGACCGATAATTTTCTTGGCGAAACGTTCTTTTCCGGTATGAACCACATCATAGGATTCCCAAGGCCATCCACCAAACTGAGTTGCCCTATAATCTTGGAAGGCTTGTTGGATTTCTTTAAGCAATAAACAGAAAAGCGGATTGAACCGTCAATTAGAAAGTAGAAATTCTCGCTCTAACGCCGAACCGATATTTACAAAAATATTTTCAGAATACAGCCCTTTTTGCCAGTCTGAAGGTAGTGTTGACTCTACATAAACGCTATAAATCAGTGCTTTTTCGTTTTTATTCAAATACCCGACATCACCAAGATATTCATAAAGAACATTATTCCAGCTTCCTGTTTTGTTGGCAACGACCACATCTCTACTGAGCCCCTTGCGTATGCGGTGGTCACCTGTTTCACAGCGTCTTAATATCTGAAAAAGCTCACCAAAATTTGTTTTTTCTATAACTTGATGCTGGTGCATTTTTAAGAGCAACTCACTCATTGCGGCAGGTGTGGTTGTGTCCCTGTCATCTGCATGAAATTGATGAGCCATGTCAATCATGTGATTCAAATCTTTACTCAGAGTAATATATTGCAGATTGTACCAATCAATAGTACGCTCATTGAGGGGCGGTACATCTTTATAACCCCGCGCATCAACAAAAATACCTGCAAAATCACGGCTAACGTGAAAGCCCTCTATTTGAATCTTTTTTTTAATGAAATTTTGCAAACGGCCCGGGCCACCCAATTTCTCAAAAATAATGTCCGCAGATATACTTTCACTTATTGTAAGCATCGGGTGCATCAGATTTTTAAAACTGATTTTTAGGCCCGCGTAGTTAGCAAAATAATGCAACTTACTGCTGCCGGGCAATATATGGTAAGAATGCACATCAACCAGTTCGTTGATCTCAACCCGGCCTTTTTCATGCTCATAATACAGGAAAGCCGCTAATGGTACTTTAACCGTTGAAGACATCTTGAATCTTTCATTCTCGCGATATTGAAACAATTTATTGCCGTTTAATTCTTTGACGGCAACCCCGATTTTTGCTGAATATTTCCTCTCTAGCAATGGTAATAGTTCTTCAAGTTTTTCATCATCTTTCACTTTTTCGGGCGGATCTACATCGTGTACCATAACAGAGTTTATAGAAAATAAAGCAATCGTGAAGGCACTTATTAATACATGAATTTTTTTATTTAAAAACATAATCAGGCTCTTCGATTTTTCCATCCGCATGTTTGGCGAATCGCTCTTTTCCTGTATGAACCACGTCATATGATTCCCAAGGCCATCCACCAAATTGAGTTGCTCTGTAATCTTGAAAAGCTTGCTGGATTTCTTCCTGGGTGTTCATGACAAATGGTCCGTACTGTGCTACCGGTTCTGCGATAGGCCGACCCTGTAACAAGAGAAATTTGGAATCCGTATTAGAGCCTGCCTGAATTTCAATTTCAGCATCGGAGGCAAATGCATGCCGATGCATGGAAGAGAGTTTTTGGCCTCCGACATTTGCCCCTTCCCCACCATAATAGTAAAGATTTCGATTCAATCCCGATTCGGTTGCCGGAATGGAAAACTTAGAACCCTGTTCCATATCAATCACCCAGATCCACACATGGTTGTTAGGATCAGCCGCCCAGGAGTCGGGAGGTGGAGCTTGACCTTTGGTTCCGTTGTAATCTCCCGAGATGATTTTGAGACGAGTGTTTTTACCCGACTCATCTTTTAAATTGAGAACAGGAATATTCTCATTCCAGTGCATAGTAAAATGCGGCTGGGCAAATTTGCTCTTAGACGGAAGATTCAACCAGATCTGAAAAAGCTCCATGGAATTATCAATGGAGCCATCTTCCTTGGTATTTTTATCCAATAGCGGAAACATTTCCGAGTGCTGAACACCAGCTCCCGCAGTCATCCACTGAACATCCCCATTGGCATAGCGTCCCGCTGCCCCCATAGAATCCGCGTGATCTACGTATCCTCGTTCAACAGCAGTTACAGTTTCAAATCCTCTATGGGGATGACCGGGAAAGCCGGGAATCTTCTGTCCATGGTACATTCTCCATCCATCCTTACCGGCAAAATCCTGACCTATATCACGTCCTGCAAGGCTTGCATCAGGACCGAATTTACCATTGCTCTTAGGATATTTGTCGTGGTGGTAGACACAAAATAAGAAAGGATCTGCCGTTGGCCATTGAAAATTCAATGGTTCTTTGTTAATGATTTTAACTGATGATGTACTACTTGTATTCATAAAAATTCTCCTTTTGAGATATAAGGCTGGAATAGAAATTGCGGCTAATGCCACACCTACCATTTTTAGAAAAGATTTTCTAGAAGTCTTATCAAATTTCATTTTCCTTAAATTATCCTTCTCAATTCTACTGAGCTCGATTCGTTTCTATTCCTTGATCGCATTAGTTAGACATCAAACTATTCAGGAATGTTGCGGGTTTTTTACTTGCTCTTTAGACTTTTTGTCAAAAATTAGAGAAATATGAGCAATTACCCACATCTTTTAGCACCTTTAGATCTCGGATTTACGACTTTGAAAAATAGAACTCTCATGGGCTCCATGCACACCGGTTTAGAAGAAGCGCCCAATGGCTACGAAAGAATGGCGGCTTTTTATGGAGAAAGAGCTAAGGGACAAGTCGGCTTGATTGTTACAGGGGGAATTGCACCCAACGAAGCCGGTCGTGTTGGAAAAGGCGGTTCGATGATGAATTCAAAAGAAGAAGCGAACCACCATAAAATCGTTACTAAGGCTGTTCATGACAACGGTGGCAAAATCTGCATGCAAATCTTACATACAGGTCGCTATGCTTACCATGATAAAGCGGTTGGACCATCCAACCTCCGAGCTCCCATCAATTTATACAAACCACATAAATTGACCCATGACGAAGTTTTACAAACTATACAGGATTTTGCCGACTGTGCCGCCTATGCCCAAGAAGCAGGCTACGATGGTGTGGAAATTATGGGTTCAGAGGGATACCTCATAAACCAGTTTATTGCAAAGAGAACCAATGATAGAGATGATGATTGGGGTGGTAGTTTTGAAAATAGGACAAGATTTGCCTTAGAAACTATACGAGCTGTTCGCAAAAAAGTAGGAACAAATTTTATTATCGTATATCGCTTGTCTATGTTAGACTTAGTAGAAGATGGTGGAAATATTGATGAGGTAATCCGGCTTGCCAAGGAAGTAGAACTTGCCGGTGCAAATATTATCAATTCGGGAATCGGTTGGCACGAAGCAAGGATTCCTACCATTGCCATGATGGTTCCCCGCGGAGCCTTCTCTTGGGTAACTGCTAAGGTGAAAGGATCAGTAAGTATTCCACTCTGTACATCGAATAGAATCAATACTCCCGAAGTAGCGGAAGATATTCTAGCTAGAGGTGATGCGGATATGGTCTCAATGGCTCGCCCCTTCCTTGCCGATGGATTCTTCGTTCAAAAAGCTATGGATGGAAAACCGGAAGAAATCAACACATGCATTGCTTGCAACCAGGCATGCTTGGATCATATTTTCCAAGGCATAACTGCGAGTTGTTTGGTGAATCCAAGAGCTTGCAACGAGACAGAGCTAATCATTGAACCCACAACCAAGAAAAAGAAAATAGCTGTTGTGGGTGCCGGACCCGGTGGTATGTCTACAGCTAATACAGCGGCTGAAAGAGGACATGATGTAACTTTATTTGAATCCATGGATCGATTGGGTGGACAACTCAATATTGCAAAACAGATTCCCGGCAAAGATGAATTCAATGAAACCATTCGTTACTTCGGCACCATGATGAAAAAGAACAATGTAAATATTCAATTGAATAAACGAGTCTCGGCTAAAGAACTCATCGATGGGGGATATGACGAAGTGGTTCTTGCCACAGGAGTGATTCCCAGAATGCCTCCCATTCCCGGAATTGAATCTTCCAATGTTATGAGTTATGTGGACTTGGTTCTTCACAAAAAACCGGCAGGTAAGCAAGTTGCTGTGATTGGAGCCGGGGGAATTGGTTTTGATGTATCAGTTTATCTAACTGATGCGGGGCATCCTTTTGACAAAGAACACTACCTCAAAGAATGGGGAATTGATACTTCCATTTCTGAAAATGGTGGACTTGGAACTAAATCGGAAGAAAAGTCGGATCGTAATGTAACTATGATGAAACGATCGAAAGACAAATTCGGTTCCAACTTAGGTAAGACTACAGGCTGGATCCATAAGACTACGCTAATCGATAGAAAGGTAGAACAAATATCAGGTGTTACCTACAAGTCCATTGATGCAGAAGGTGTAACTATTGAAGCCAAGGGAAAAGAAAGAAAAATCCTAGCCGATACAGTTGTCATCTGTGCCGGGCAAGATCCTTGCCGGGAGTTGCAAGCAGAAATCGAAGCCGCAGGTGTTAAAGTGCACTTGGTGGGAGGAGCTGACTTGGCGGCTGAGTTGGATGCCAAAAGAGCAATTGACCAGGGCACTAGGCTCGCAGCTAGCTTATAGATCGAGTTCAAATAATTAACTAGGATATTGACTGGTTTCTAGGTAACTTTTTCGGATTCTAGGTAAAGGCGGATCACTCTTTCCAAGTCGTTTTTGTCGACGGGTTTGGAGAGATGATCATTCATACCTGCTTCCAAGTATTCCTCTTTGTTTTCTTGAGAGACGTGAGCTGATAGGGCAAGTATAGGTAGATCTTTAAATTCTTCCATGGAACGTATATGTTTAGTAGCCTCAACACCATCCATAACAGGCATACTAATATCCATAAAAACTAAATTAATATTAGAATTTGATTTTAATATGTCGATTGCTACAGCACCATTCTCCGCGATAATAACATCTTGATTTAAGTTATTCAAAAGTTTTTTGGTAACCATCTGATTTAGCTGATTATCTTCTACTAAGAGGATTGTGTGCTTTTTAAAACGATCAAGCCTAATTTTGATCTCATTTGTTTCAGATAAATTGGTTGGTGGTTGTTTGCATACTTTCAGAGGAAGAGTAAAGTAAAAATGTGTTCCTATACCTTGTTCCGAAGTAAAAGAAATTTCTCCACCCATAATCTCTATTAAATTTTTGGATATGGCAAGACCCAATCCTGTCCCACTGTATTTCTTATTCTTATCTGCACTTCCTCTTGAAAAATTTTGAAAAAGATTTTTTTTCTGATCTTCTTCAATTCCAACACCGGTATCTTGAATGGAAAATTTGATGTTAAAAATATTTTCATG
This sequence comes from Leptospira sp., assembly GCA_020831715.1. GTDB lineage: Bacteria > Spirochaetota > Leptospiria > Leptospirales > Leptospiraceae. The sequence goes on from JAFIGA010000096.1 coordinate 22,184, forward strand.
AATCGAATCAATGAAACATTTAAATTCAACTTTTCCTTTTTCTGTAAATTTTATTGCATTTCCAATTATATTCAAAAGAATCTGACGCAATCTAACAGAATCAATCATAAACAAGTAATTCTTTATTTCTGGATCCAATTCGAAATACAAATTAATATTTTTACTTTTAGCATTTATATTTAATATAACTTCCGTTTCTTTAAGCAAATCAAATAAATTTACATTATTTAAGTCCAGATTTAGTCTATTAGCTTCAATTCTTGAGAAGTCTAATATGTCACTTAATATATCCAATAGATACTTACTGGAGGCACGGATTTTTTTTAGGTATTCTCTGTCTTCTTCTGAACGCTCCATCTCTTGCATAATCTGGGTAAAACCCATTACAGCATTGAGAGGAGTTCGAATTTCATGACTCATATTTGTCAAGAATTGACTTTTAGACTTGGATGCATTCTCTGCTTCGTTCTTAGCCTTGATTAATTCTTGTTCTATTTTCTTTCTTATAAGATTCTCTCGAATCAATGAGAATATCAAAAAACAAGAAAGTATATTAAATCCCCATCCGACTACTCTTATCATTAATAACTGTAAATTACTTACCGATGAGATTTGCCCGGGAAATACACAAATTTCCAAGTTAGATGTGGCAAGTGAGATTTCAATCGGTTCTGCTAGAAAATTTTTCTTTTCGAATCTAGCGCCAAAAAGAATTTTGTCTTCCGATTTTATTACTAAATGATGATTATTTTCAATGAAACTATTTAATATGGAAGAATCCATTAATTTTTCCAAGTCCAAAACTATACTTACTATTCCATGGTAATTTCCGTTTTTGTAAAATATTGGAATCCTGTAAATTAATGCCATCCCACCTTGAATCAAATTAATTGGTCCCACTATTAATGGTGACTTATTATCAATTGACTTTTTTATATCCGGCCATTGATCCGGAATTTCCGAATAGACCTTGCCAATTATTTTTTCATTCCCCTCCATTGGAAAGACATGAGTAATCTTATTATTGGGAGCATATCCAATATTTCTAATATTGGAACCTTTTGTATAAATATAACTTAGAATTGATTTTACGATTGAGCTTTTAGCATTCCCATCTACAGAAATGACATATCCGGCAAGACCTTGGGTTAAGAAAAGATTAAGATTGATTTCTTTTTCCAAATAAGTGGAAATTTTTATACCGGATTCACGAGCATCATTTATATTCTTCAATATAAAATCTTGTTTTAAAGTATAATGAGAATACTCAGTGATTGTACCAAAAAAAAAGAATATAGAAAGAACTAAAAGATAACTTATCCTTTTTTTATTTTTGGTTATCATTAAATTACAAAAGAGATTTACATCCCTCCTCCCAAGTAGGAAATATTTTCATAAGCCCAATTAATTTCGTTAACGTAAGTACATAATTAACTTTTTTCGAAGGGTTGCATAGATGAACTCCACCTCCTAACCGATGCACCTTAGAATGAGCCCCCAAGAAAACTCCCAGTCCGGAAGAATCAATATAATCAATATCACATAACTCTAAAAAAATATGAATTACTTCTTGATCTACCGCCTCTTGGATTATCTCTTTTATATGCTGTGATGAATAGAGATTAATCTCACCTTCCAATTTTATAACCATTGCTTTATTCACCAAGCTTGGATATAATTCGTCCAATGGAAATTGATAAACCTTCAGCTGTCCGGATTCTAAAAGGAACTTTGGTTGAATGAAATCAGTCATTATAGTTTACCAACCCCATCAGCTATTTCAAATAAATAAAAATCTGGTTCCAATTGAAACTTCTTATAGTATGCATCCCTTACTTCTCTGGCTTTTTCTTTCATTGCTCCTTTTTTATCCAAAACAAGCACACATCCTCCAAATCCTCCACCAATCATTCTTGCTCCCAGAGATCCCGAGTCTAATATCGAATTAACCAAAAAATCTGTTTCTTTACAAGACACTTCAAAATCTTGGGAAAGTGACCAATGGCATTCGGTTAGAGCAGAGCCTACGTCTTGAAAATTTCCCGACTCCAATCCTTTTATCGTTCTCTCTGTCCTTTCTTTTTCAGACAAGACATGTGCCACTCTCTTGGATTCTTCATCAGTCAATTCAAACATAGCTACATCGATATTCCAATCCAATTGGTATAGATGTGAAATTGGAGATAGATTCTTTTCTTTTCTAAATTTTTGAATTTTACTTAAAGCAGATTCACACTCACTTCGCCTGGTATTATATGCTGAATCATTTAATGAATGTTTCACATTTGACTGAATTAAAGAAAACTCATAATCTTTCATATCGAATTTATGATAAGAAAACTCCAAAGTTTCTGTATTTAAAGAGATGCAATGGTCTTTCTTGCCGTGAGCAATTATGAATTGATCCATAATTCCACAACGCGTACCAACAAATTCATTCTCCGCTGCCTGACCGATAAGAGCAATGTCTTTCTTGGAAAGTCCGAATGAAAAAAGATCATTGAGCGCATAACCAACTACAACTTCAAGAGCTGCAGACGAAGATAATCCACTACCTTGCGGGATATTTCCTCCGATTGCCATATCGAATCCGGGAACATGAAATCCCCGAGCCTCTAACTGATCAACGACACCCATGATATAATTAGCCCATGGTGATTTATCTGATTTAGTAATTTCATCCGATTCCCAAAATGATGAATATTCTTTTGAGTAAAGACGGAACGAGCTTTTGTCATTCGCTCTAAGCGTAGCGATAATTTCAAAATTGATTGCGGCAGGTAAAACTATCCCACCCAGATAATCTACATGTTCACCAATTATATTGATTCTAGCAGGAGCTCGGTAGGAAATAGGCTCAACTATTCCATTTCCAAATTGTTTTTTAAAAACCTCGTTCAACATATTATTCCTAGTAAAATCCTGAATTTCCACTATTATTTGGAAAGAAGAAAATAAAAGATTTTTACTTGAATTAGAATTATATACATGAAAAATGTGAAGCTATGAGCCAAAATATTCAAATCAAGACACGCTTTTCCGATCGATTCATTCCATCTATATCTTTAAGTGAAAACAAAGAATCTGCTATTGCTGCTTATAAGAAATTAATTTCCAGATCCGGAGAAGGCAATGAATTTCTTGGCTGGATTGATCTCCCTGATCAAATAACAAATGAGAATCTTTCCCGTTTGGAAAACACCGCGAAGCGAATTCAGGAAATCTCAGATTATCTGGTTGTCGTTGGAATTGGAGGATCTTACTTGGGAGCTCGTGCTGTTATCGAAGCTATCCAAAATCCGTTCTCTGCATTTGACAAATCAAACTCATCTAAGACACAGATTTTATATGCAGGACACCATTTAGATCCTGACTACCATAATGAGCTTATCAACTTTCTTAAAGATAAAGATTTTTCCGTAAATGTAATATCCAAATCCGGTACAACGACAGAACCTGCTGTTGCCTTCCGACTCTTAATAGACCTATTGGAAGAAAAATACGGAAAAGAAGGAACCAAATCCAGAGTGGTTGCCACTACCGATGCTTCGAAAGGTGCTCTCAAGAAATTTGCCGATGACTATGGATTCGAAACCTTTGTCATACCCGATGATGTCGGAGGAAGATTCTCTGTATTAACACCTGTAGGACTTTTGCCTATAGCTGTAGCCGGGGCAAATATTCGTGATCTAGTTAAAGGTGCCCAAGAGATGAGAACCGATCTCCTAGATGAGAATAATACAACTACAAATCTGGCAATCAAGTATGCTTACTTAAGAAATGCAATCTACCAAACAGGAAGAAAGGTAGAAATTCTGGTGAACTACAATCCGGCTTTCCACTATTTTTCTGAATGGTGGAAGCAATTGTATGGAGAAAGTGAAGGAAAATCTCAAAAGGGAATCTTTCCGGCAAGTGTGGATCTAACTACAGATCTTCACTCAATGGGTCAGTATATCCAAGATGGCGAGAGGATGCTTTTTGAAACTGTTGTGAGTTTTGGTGCTCCCAAAAAAGACATCGAGTTAGTCGAACGTGATGGGGATGTGGATGGATTAAACTATCTAAAGGGAAAGCAACTATCTTGGGTGGGTGAACAAGCAACCTTGGGAACTTTGGTGGCACACACAGACGGAGGAGTTCCCTGCATTGAATTGAATATTCCTAAATTGAATGAATTTTATATAGGGCAGTTGATTTATTTCTTTGAGTTTGCTTGTGGAGTATCCGGGTATATGCTAGGTGTAAATCCATTTGACCAACCGGGAGTGGAGGATTATAAAAACAATATGTTCGCTCTTTTGGGCAAAAAGGGATACGAAGCTCAGAAGAAAGCAATCGAGAAAAAGCTGGGAGTTAAAGAGTAACTCCTCGACTAGCTACGAATCAAAGGGGGCACCGGGCAATTCAGAGAATCTGCAATTGCTCGGAACACTTCCGCTTCTTCATCATTGATTACTCCATCGAAACCTATAGTCTTTTCGCACGCCTCCAAGAATAATTTCTTGTCAGCCGGTTTTAGAGCTTCTAAATTTTCAAGATCTTTATAGATCTCACTTAGAGGAACATTCTCTGGCATGACGGCATTCTTTAAACCTATGTGTTCGGCTCCGGAAAAAAATGCTGATTTTGAATCATCTTGGTTGTCGGTCTGTAGAGCAAGAATCGAAAGCACCTTACAAGCTGATATGATCTGAACCGATGATTGAATGCTCTGATTTTCAGAAGGCGGTCTTCTTCCTTCGATGGATTCCTTTAAGTGATGGGTAATGATACGGTGAAGTGACCATTCTAAAATATCCAACTTATCATCAGCTTCAATCAAAACATTCATGTTATTCAGAAAAGATGCATACTGATCTTTACTGAGACTACCGAGAGCCGGAAGTGCCATTTCCACCAAAGGAATTCTTAACTTAGAGGGCAGTCGAATAACTTCTTTGGCAATCTTTTGAGCCACATCTAATACTCCGGGATCGGCTGATTGTTTCAAAGCCTTCCATTGTTTTTCCAAAATCGCTTTATCATTATTATCCAGTAACAAGCAATAAATGACTGCTCTTGCCCCATAGGTTTCCCTTGCTGAATCCTTGATATCCTCCGGAATACTGGCTATCAACTGAGAAGCATAGACAATGTGTTGATCATCCAAAACTCCTGCCGAGGCAAGAATACTTGCCGGATTGCCTCCTCTTGAGATAATTCCACCGGCTAGGACAGTGTTGCGAAAGAATCGGTCCTTATTATCCTCTGCTTTATTTGCAGCATCTTCCTCTTGTTTCGCGGCTACGTCACGAAAAGATTTTTTGGCTTCCTTTTCAATTGCCATATTGGGAGACATTGCCTGCACTGCTTTAAGTCTTTTATCCAATGGCGGATGAGTGGAAAACATTCCTGCAAATGTATTTTTAATACCCAAACTAAAGAACATATGACTCGCTTCTTCCGCTTTAGGTGATTCGATTACTGAGCCTTCCGAATGTTCTTTTATCTTTTTCAATGCATGGTATATTCCCGATGGATTTCTGGTGAACTGAACACTGGATGCATCCGCGAGGAATTCCCTCTGTCTGGAGACTGCCGCTTTGATGATTCTTCCAACCAAAAGTCCAATGGAACCCATAATCAAAAGTCCTAATCCCAAGAAACCCAATACCGCCGCACTATTATTCTTTCGATTTCCTCCGCCCGAATAAAATCCAATGCGAAGGAGTACTCTTCCTATGATTGTAAGTACAAATATTCCGGCAAGATAGCCGATCAAATTGATATTCAACCGCATATCCCCATTTAGAATATGACTGAATTCATGGGCAATCACCGCTTGCAATTCATCTCGGTCAAATGTTTCCAATGCCCCTTTGGTAACACCAATGACCGCATCACCCGAGTGATAGCCTGCGGCGAAGGCATTGATTCCCATCTCGTCTTCCAATACATAAACAGGAGGCACAGCAGTTCCCGATGCTATTGCCATTTCTTCGACAATGTTGAGAAGTTGCTTTCTCTTGAAATCAGTTGTATTCGGTTGAATCAAAGTTCCACCCAAACTGGACGCAACTACGAACCCCCCCGCCTTCAGAGAACTGGTCTTGAATAAGGAAGAAATTCCAACCAATCCAATTATACCAACCGTGGACAGTATGAAAATCTCCGGATCCCATAAGTTAAAGTTTCCGAAATCTACATCCTCTTCCAAGAATGATAAACCAAAAAGTACGAAAAAATAGGTTCCTATAACAAGGCCAAGCACAGCAACACCAAATAAGAATACAAGAAGACTCGTATTCTTTTTGGCTTTCTCTTGTGATTCGAAAAAATCCATAGTATGTTACCCGATAATTGTCTTTCTAAAAAGATACTTTGACAGCATCTCTTTCAGTAGGATCTGTGATCTCGAAACTCTCTGCTCTTTGGAATCCCAATGCACCTGCAAATACTATGTTGGGAAAAACTTCCCTCTTAGTATTATACTGCATAACCGCATCATTGAATGCTTGTCTCGCAAAGGATATTTTATTCTCAGTGGAGGTTAATTCTTCCGATAGTTGCATCATGTTCTGATTGGCTTTTAGATCAGGGTAATTTTCCATTACAGCATAGAAATTTCCCATACTTCTCTTTAAACCCGATTCTGCATCCATCAACCCTTTCATTGCTTGTGGATCTTCCGGATTCGCGGAAGCTTTTTGTTCTGCATGTGCCGCTTGGTTTCTAGCCTTGGTAACAGCTTCTAAAACACCTTTTTCATGAGCCATGTAGGTTTTTGCTGTTTCTACTAAATTTGGTATTAAATCATAACGTCGTTTTAGTTGGACATCAATTTGAGCAAAAGCATTCTTCACTTTATTTCTAAGTGAAACCAGCCCGTTGTAAGTACCGATGACCATGAAAATTAGAATAGCGACTACTACTCCGATAACAATTAAAGCAATCATAAAAGAATCCTCCAGATCTATATTATTAGATTGGGAAAAAATATTAGATCAAGTATTTTTTTAAAAATTTATACAATATATTTCAATTTGTAAATCTTTTAAGATACTCATAAATGGCTGCATCACTCATACTTCGAGCACTGGAAAATTCTCCACCCTTGGTTGTTGCCAATACCTTCTCATCCTGAGTGGGATCTATGATGGCTAGGGCCGGAATTCCTTTCTTCTCGGGGCTTCCAAATTTTTCGGCAAAAATTAGATTACGGTCAAATCTCCCCACATCAATATGTATCACTAGGTAGTTTTCCAGAAGAAGCTTTCCTATCTGTTCATTTTCACGAAATCTTTCTCTCAGGGATACACAATCCCCACACCAATCTGCGCCAAAAATCAATAGGATTTTTTGTCCGGATTCTTTCGCCAATGGCACTGCCTGAGCATACAACTCCAAGCTTGCTTGGTTTTCATCCAGATCTGATTTGCAGTTTGTCAACAAAATAATTGAAAATAACGAGAAAATAATCATAATATTTGTTAGTGCTTTTGTAAAAATATCTTTGCTGTTTGAAACTGTATTTATCTTCATATATCTGCCTACTTCCAAAATAATCTTAGGTGGAAAATTTGCGACCGAAAAATCAATCTATAAAATTATAATAAAGCTGTTCCAAGTCTCTGATTTCTTTTTCCCAATAACTCTCCGTTCCAAAATGAGGAAAAGCATTTTGAAAGGCAGGATCTTCCCATCTTCTTGCCACCCATGATGAATAATAAATATAGCGAATTCCCCGAAGAGGCTCAATTGCTTGAAACCAATGCGGTTCAAAATCTCGAAATTCTTGGTAGCCTTCCATAAATGTCTGGATTGCATATTCGGATTCCGGTTCCCCAAAGGGTAGGAGCATCCATAGGTCTTGCACTGGTATACCTGTCATAAAATCATCAAAATCCAAAAATGTAAACGATTCCCCATTCTGCAATAAATTACCCTTATGGCAATCACCATGGATTCGAAATTTGGGAATGTCTTGGGAAACTTCTTTATATAGATCGAAAATCTTTTCAGCAATAGCTTGGTAGCGATTCTGCGAATGAGAAGTTAAAAAATTTTTTTGTAGGATAAAATTTAGTGCGGGTTGTCCGTAATTTTCAATGTCAAGATTGATTCGATGAGTTGCCCGTTCTGAACTACCAATATTATGAATCCTTGCCAATAGTCTACCAACAGCTGGTAGGTTTTCATTGGTAAACTCCTCCACAATTCTTCCTTTCAGAGTAGGCCATAGAGTATAAAAAATGGGATGGCTCTTATCATCGGGTTGGATGAATGACGAGTGAATGGTTTCTCCATTCTTAGCACACATGGGAGTTAACACAGGAATCTCTGATTCTTCCAATTGGAATAGAAAATCATGCTCCTCTTGGATCTGCTCTTTTGTCCACCTACCGGGTCGATAGAACTTTACAACCACCGAAGGGAGATTTTGCTTGTGACCTTCCCCATTCTCTCCGACATCTTCATCTTCGGATGTTTCGACTCCAATTCGATACACACGATTCTCAAGACTATTGAGAGCAAGGCAATGCCCTGTGGGATTCAAACCCGTATCTTCAATGCAATTGAGTATCTGGTCAAGGTCTAGATGAAAGAATGATTCATTTATATTCATAATGGAATCTTAAATCCCATTTTTTTTGCAATCGTAGATTGCTTTGTATCATTGGTTAAGAAAAATTCACAATTCAATAATTTTGCCGTTGCTAGATGCAAAATATCCAGTGATCGCAATCCATGATTTTGTGTATAATTTAGGGAAACTTTTTGAGCTTCATCATAAATAAGATCATTGTCAATTATCACGTGTCTTAGAAATTCGTATCCGGTTCGTGAATATATAACTTTAAAAGAACACTTGTATCGAGATAAATCATACTAAGATTTCCTTAGTTATTTGCTCTAGACTCAGAGAGTGTTTCAGAGATTGATTTCCCTTTTAATTTAGGAAGATGTTTGATTCGATCGATATTTTTCGACCAATCAACATTCAAGTTATTTTCTTCTTGGAATGGAATAATTTTCGCTATAGGCTTATTTCGATTCATGACAATGAGTTCTTGCCCAGGCATGAGACTTTGAATTTGGGATTTAAAGTTATGTTGGATCTCACGAATTGAAACGGTCTTCATGTAAAACATTTTATTTTACATCTTAGATTTGTAAAGAATAAAACTTAATAACCAATGGAATCAACAACAACAAGGAACCAAAACAACTTCTCCCCTCTGTACAAGAGGAACCTTAGGTATCATAAAGGAGATTCCGGCAAACCATGGAAGAATATATTTGGAGAATGCCATAACACCTTTTACATCAAAACCGGTCGTTGCGATGATTTTGATTCCTCTGTATCCATCTTTGTGGACTCTGCGAATAAACCAAAGCCCTGATGTCTGTGTTTCCATGGTAATATCAGAAATAATCATATCATAAGTAGAGTTGCCATCTTCCGTTTTGGACTTTTGATACATCTCCCAACCCTCGCCTGCCGTATATGCTCTTTCGCAAACCCAGCCTTCTTTAGAATAGTGATCGGTTAAAGGCTTTGCGTATTTATCGGCATCATCTACAATGAGTAATTTTTTCATATTTTTATATCCGTTCCCACAAATTGATTGTCGTTGAGCTTTTTGTAGATTCCACTTTGGGCGATCAACTCATCATGACTTCCTCGTTCTTTGATCTCACCATCTTGAACAACGATTATATTTTTCACCTTACGAATTGTAGAAAGCCGGTGCGCAATGATAAATGTTGTTCTGTTTTTGAGAAGTCTCTCGAGAGCATCACTTACCAATTTTTCACTTTCCGAATCTAGGGCAGATGTCGCTTCATCCAATACTAGAATCTCCGGGTCACGAAGCAACGCTCTGGCAATGACCAATCTCTGTCTCTGCCCACCCGAGAGATTCTGACCACGAACACCTAAATTCGTCTGGTAGCCGTTTTCCATAGCTTTAATAAAATCATGTGCATGGGCAAGTCTTGCCGCTCGAATCACATCTTTCAGTGTGGCTTTTTCATTCCCATAAGCAATGTTAGCCTCTACTGTTCCGGAGAATAAGAAAATTTCTTGGGTAACAATACCAATTTTGGATCTTAGATTTTTTAGATCCAGAGTTCGAATGTCGATTCCATCAAAGGTAATTTTACCCTGAGTGGGATCGAAAAATCGAGGGAGTAAATCCATAAGAGTGGATTTACCGGAACCGCTAGTTCCCACAAATGCGTAGGTCTCCCCTATTTTAAAATCCAGATTTACGTTTTTCAATACCGGTAGAGTAGTTCCTGGATAGGTAAAGTGAATATTTTCAAAACGAATGGAATCTTGGATCTCTCCCATTGTTTGTTTTCCACTCTTTTCCTCAGAACCCGTTTTCATATCAATAATTTCGAATATTCTTCTACCTGCCGTGTTGGCTTGAGTAACCTTCCCGACCATCTGGGAAAGTTGTGTGAGAGGACGAAGCAAAAACAACAGTGTGATCAAAAATGCCATAAACTCACCTTGGGTGAATTTACCACTGTATATGAGTTTCGCACCAAGAGCGAAAAATCCCAAAACTACGATGGAGGAAGTGAGTTCCACCAAACTAGGAGCCATCTGAAGATAAAATTGCCCCTTAAAAATTCTACGATAGACCTTTTGATTGATATCCGAAAACTTTTTCTCTTCCGACTTCTCAGTTACGAATGAACGAATTACTCGAATTCCGGATATGGACTCTTGGATATGACCGTTTAAATCAGCCATTCTCTCTTGTGATTTTTCGGTGGACTTGGAAATCTTTTTGGTAAAAAAAGTAACAGGAAAAATGACAATTGGAACCACCAAACATGCCGTAACCAAAAGTTCCGTGTTCAGATATACAAGTATCATCAAATGCGTTACAACATAGAAAAAGTTAATGGTTGCATCCCGAAAATTACTTGATATCACAGCGGCGACTATCTCCGCTTCATTGATCACTCGAGACATGATGAGACCTGTTTTTTCTTTATAGAAATACGTCAGAGGGAGTCTCTGCACCTTATCAAAAAGATTCTGCCTTATATCCCGCACTGCCATATAACCAGCTGTTGCGAGACAAAATACAGAGAGGAGATAAAATATCGACTTTAACAAATATAGCGGCAAGACGAACAGACATGCCGCCCATACCACTTCTTTGGGTTCCATATCCTTGGTTTTGGAATTGATTTCATTTTTGGCAAGAATGATGAGTCGCTTGAGTCGTTCCAATCCATCCAAGCTTTCATATCCGAACGTATTTTCTTTAAAGATGATAACCCGCTCAGTTAGGCTAAAATCCAATTGAAATCGTTCTTTTTTATCAGCACCCAAAGAGTCGAAAAGTGGAATCATCGCAGTAAGCGATACACCATTTAACAGAGCTGTGAGTAACGCGAAAGCTATGCCTAATACAAATCGATTCTTATAGTGAACAGAATATTTGAGCAGGCGTAAAAAATACTTCATCACTCACAAACTTTTAAGAAATTCCGAACCATCTCAATACCGGCTTCTGTCATAACCGATTCCGGGTGGAATTGTACTCCAAACATATTTTTGTATTCTTTATGTTCCACTCCCATTATGACACCGTCTTGGGTTTGAGCAACAATACTCAATTCATCGGGAAAATGCTCCGGACTAATGACCAAAGAGTGGTAACGTGTTGCTTGGAATGGATTGGGTAAATTTTCAAAGACACCTGTATTATTATGCTCTATCAATGATACCTTACCATGCATGATCTTAGGAGCAGAAATAATGGATCCCCCAAATGCATAACCCATAGCCTGATGCCCTAAACATACACCAAATAGAGGTATTCTACCTGCTAATTCTTTTACCACAGAAACTGATATTCCGGCATCTTCCGGGCGCCCCGGTCCGGGTGAGATGATGATTCCTTTGGGCGCCAATTTTTGAATCTCAGCTAAATCTATTTTATCATTTCGAAATACCTGAACATCTTTTTCATACATACCAACATACTGGTAAAGATTATAAGTGAAGGAATCATAATTATCAATGATGAGTATCATTTGAGCTCTCCCTTGAGACCGGCTCTGGCAAATTCCAAAGCCCTTAGCATCCCCGCCATCTTGTTCTTGGTTTCCGTAAGTTCTGCTTGGGGATCGGAATCAAACACAATTCCTCCACCTGCTTGCAGATAGGCGGACTTGTCATCGATTACAATTGTTCGAATGATGATCGCCATATCCATCTCTCCGGCAAAGGATATATACCCCAATCCTCCGGCATAGATTCCCCTATGATTGTTTTCCAATTCATCAATGATCTGCATGGCTCTAATCTTGGGAGCACCTGAGACGGTACCTGCCGGCAGAGTTGCTCGAATCACATCGTATACGGTTTTATCCGATCTCAACTTACCAATGCATTGACTTACGATATGCATTACATGGGAATATCTTTCTATAATTTTAAAATCTTCTACCTTTACGGTTCCCGGCTCACAGATTCGACCAAGATCATTACGTCCTAGATCGACTAACATAATATGCTCGGCTATTTCTTTCTTGTCCGCAAGGAGATCTTCGGCAAGGTAATCGTCTTCCTTTTTGGTCTTACCTCGATGCCTAGTACCGGCAATCGGTCGGAGTGTTGTTTTTTCATGAGTATGCTTTACTAAAATTTCAGGCGAACTTCCAACCACTTTCAAATCATCCGATTTCAAAAAATACATATATGGGCTGGGGTTTACCGCTCTTAAAGCACGGTATATTTGGAATGCGGGGACATCCGGTTGAAATTGTATCTTCCTCGATGGCACTACTTGGAAGATATCTCCCTCATAAATATACTTCTTGGCTTTATTCACAGCCTCCACATACTCATTGTCACCTAATACAGAAGTATATGACAAAGGAGTAGAACTATTTTCAGGAGTAATGATTGCGTCATGAACTTGGGGATTTAGAAAAATCTCTTCTTCCATTTTTTCAATGGATTGCAAAGCTCTTTGGTATGCCTCTTTGGGATCGTTGGAGAGTGTAGTGTTTGCATTAGCAACGATTTTTACAGTGTGGTTGATATGATCAATCACCAAGAAATTCTCATATATGGCAAAATACGTATCCGGGTGATTCTCCAAATCGGGATTCTTATCCGGAATTTCTTCATAGTAACGGATTGCGTCATATCCCAGAAATCCTACAGCTCCACCCTGAAATGCGGGCAGTCTTGGATCGGTAACTTGTTTCAGCTTTCCTATGCGATCTTCCAAAACCAATAGAGGATCCGAAGATGTTATATCTTCCGATGTGGTATTGCCATCAGAACCGATAGATTTGAGAGTGAATTTACCTTTCTTACCCCGAAGGACAATTCTGGGATTTTTAGCAAGAAAGCTATTTCTACCCAAAGTTTCACCGGCGATTACAGACTCAAGCAAAACGGAATCATTCGCCTTATCCATTCCACCATCCAAAAACAAGGAAACCGGAGTTTCCTTGTCGCATAGGAATTGCTTAAAGACCGGAATGAGATTTCCTTCTTTGGTCTTTTTTAAAAATTCATCCTCTGTTAAAGAATAATCGATCAGTTGTTTGGTCCTTCGATTCCTTTGCCATCGTTTAGAAATTTGGAAACAATGACTCTTTGGATCTGAGATGTTCCTTCATAAATCTGGAATATCTTTGCATCTCTCATCAATTTTTCAACAGGGTATTCTTCGTTGAATCCATATCCACCAAATACCTGCACTGCTTCTGTACAAACTCTCATGCACATATCAGCACAAAACATTTTAGCGATAGATGCTTGGTATGTATTTCTATATCCTTGGTCAATCATCCATGCGGCTTGGTAGCATAGTAATCTTCCTGCTTCCACGTCTCGCGCCATTTCAGCTAAAATGAAACTAACACCTTGGTTGATGGAAATTGGCTTGCCAAAGGCAGTTCTTGTATTCGCATACCGTATAGAATGTTCCATTGCAGATCTTGCCACACCTACTGCACCCATAGCTACACCGGGACGAGTATGGTCGAACGCCGCCATTGCAATTTTAAAACCTTCCCCTTCTTTACCTACAATATTGGAGGCAGGAATTTTCACGTCTTCGAAGGTCACACCTCTGGTGTCGGAACATCTCTGTCCCATATTTTTTTCTTTCTTGCCGATCATTACACCGGGAGTTTTGGCATCGACGATGAAACCACTCATACCTTTGTGACCTGCGGCTGGATCGGTCTTGGCAAGAACGAAAAACCAATCAGCATAACCTGCATTCGTGATCCACATTTTCGAACCATTTAAAATGTATTCGTCTCCGACTTTTTTAGCGGTGGTACGTATTCCCGCAACATCGGAACCTGCACCCGGTTCCGTAACAGCATAAGCACAAATGGTAAATTTCTCCGCCATGGGGGCAAGGTATTTTTTCTTGAGTTCATGGCTGGCTCCCACAAGTACCGGAGCTAGAGCGAGATTATTGGCAAGCATAGCCGTTGCCATACCGGAACAACCGGCAAATAATTCTTCATTCATAATAACTTCATCTAAATCACCCATACCCGCACCGCCGTATTCAGGTTCAATATGGATATTCATTAGTCCGATTTCCCATGCCTTCTTAAGGATTTCAATAGGATATTCACCCGTATGATCGTGGTGTTCAGCGTTGGGAACCATTTCGTTCTTGGCAAAGTCCCTCGCTAGATCGCGGAGAGCTTTTTGTTCATCGGTTAGGGAAAAATCAAGCATGCTGGCCTCTTTTTTGACAAAGTTCAGTACTAAATTCCCGTATAGGGGAAAATCGTCAAAGGCAAATTTCGGGAAAGATGTTTTCTCCTTGAAAAAAACCAAGCATTTGAGAAAACTTTCTTGAATGGATCAAAAACCGCCAAAAGAACTATTGAAGCTAGCCAAAGAAATGGTCGCAACCGTTGATAAATACTGGAAAATTTTAAATCTCCAAGAAGATATAGATAGACTACGCTCCTTTGAAGAGCAATCCCAAGATCCCAAATTTTGGGATAACGCAGATCGAGCAAGGGACATTACTCAAAAGAAAAATGAATTGAGTTTGAAAGTGGAACCTTGGGTAGCTCTAAAACAAGAAATTGTTGACTTTCCGGATTTAATTGAGATGACATTGGAAGAAATGGGGGATGAGGCAACAGAATCTCTCAACCAAGATTATAGAAAGCTCCAAGAAAAGTTAGAAGAATTGGAATTAGCTGAAGCACTCAATGGTAAGGATGACACTTGCAACGCATTCATTAACATTCATCCTGGAGCCGGCGGAACCGAAAGCCAAGACTGGGCTGATATGTTGCTTCGTATGTTCAGTCGTTATTTGGATAAATCAGGATTTCGCTATGAACTCGTTGATTTCCAAGAGGGTGATGCCGCTGGCATTAAGAATGCAACTCTCTACGTCCAGGGCGAAAAAGCATTTGGATATTTAAAAAGTGAATCCGGTGTACATCGATTGGTTCGTATTTCCCCTTTTGACTCTAACAAGAGAAGACACACATCTTTTGCCTCAGTATATGTTACACCGGAATTGGATGATACAATCAATATCGAAATAGACGAAAAAGATCTTCGGGTAGATGTGTTCCGATCCTCCGGTGCCGGTGGTCAGCACGTAAACACGACAGACTCCGCTGTGAGAATGACTCATATTCCGAGTGGAATTGTTGTTGCTTGTCAAAATGAACGGTCTCAAATAAAAAACAGAGATACGGCAATGAAAATGCTCAAGGCACGTCTTTATGAAGTTGAAAAACAGAAAAACCTGGAAGAAAAGGAAAAATCGGGTGGAGAAAAACGTGACATTGCTTGGGGATCACAAATTCGAAGCTATGTCTTCCACCCTTATAATATGGTAAAAGACCATAGAACAGATCATGAGACAGCAAATGTGCAAGGAGTTATGGATGGAGACTTGGAACCGTTTATTATGTCCTATCTCAAATCCCGAACAATTGCTTAAAGTGTGCTGTATTTTGCACCGATAATATAGCAAGTGTGAAATTTAAAGAATAATTATATAAGAAACAAAATGGCAAAATCCTACTACAAAACAATCAACGGAAAGAATTACGATCGCGACATGCTAAATGTCGCGGAGAAAGCTACGCCCAGAAAAAAGGGAAAACCTTTGATTGAGATAGACCTAGCCAAAAAGTTATTCAAGGCACTTGCCGATGGCAATGAATACACGGATGTAGAAAAGAAAACAATGAAATACATTCGAGATAACTATCAATTCACAAAAGAAGCTGATAGTTATGTTCGTACGGAAGTAAGAAAATTTGCCGCGAACCAAGCAATCAAAAGCAAAGAAGCCGCAAAAAAGTCAAAGGCTGCAAAAACTGCATCCCAAAAAAAAGCTTCAACTAATAAGATTAAAACTACACCTCCTCAAGAAGTTGAAATACAAGAAAGCTCAACCATTGAAGATGAGGATGAGATCGATTTATCAAACTCAGAATCCTATAGCAGTAATACAGAAAATTATGATTCTTATAATGAAACAAGATACAATGATGATGATTCAGGATTTAGAGAGTTTGTTGCTTACAAGGATCAAGATAAGAATCAATCAAAAGAAAGAAGGAAAAAATATATGATACGAGCGGGACTAGTTGTAATCTTTTTTTTATTAATATTTGGAATCATCTGGACAGTCTGCAAGCCTAAATCTTCTGATCCGGTTGATAAAGTAGGATTTGAAACATTGGATCCATCCGATAATCCTGCAATGGAAAAACCTTCAGAAGAAACCGATAAAATAATTCCGGATAAAACAGATGAAGAAGATATAACCAAAATTGAAAAATCAGAACGCAAGCCGGAACCAGACTCCAAACCACTACCTACCTCAACCACAAAAGAGGAAGGCCCAAGTGATGAAGAGTTTAAATTCGAACCCGGTATAGCGGCACCTGTAAAGAGAATTGCTTTTGATTTGGAAAATCAAAAAAGTAGCATTAGATTTGTGAACAGTTTGGAAGTACCATTTGTTCGTAATCAAAAAGATATAACTCCCGAAGGCAAGAAGGCTTTGGATGATCTTGCTGAAGTCCTAAAAAAATATCCTAATATGCTAGTTAGAATTGAAGGTCACACATGCTGGATAGGTTCACAAGAGGATAATCAAAAGTTATCAGAAAGTAGATCCAAAATTATCTATGACTATTTGTTGGCACAAGGAGTTAGTAGCAATAGCCTGGAATACAGAGGTTATGGAGAACTTTCTTCAATCGCTACCAATCGAACAAAGGAAGGAAGACTTCGAAATCGTAGAGTTGAGTTTTCTGTTTTAAAATTAAAATAATTCAGGTTACTTATTCGTTCTTGTATAGACTCCATCCCAATCAGAGGGTGGAGCTTCTTTCAGATAAGATTCACACCTTGAGATTAGGATAAGGCTAGACTTATCTTTGCTATCTGCATCTTTTCGTTCTTTGATACTTTTTTGGAACAGCTCAATAGCTCCCTTCCAATTTCTCTTTAGATATTCTTCTAACCCTTTCTCATAATATTCTGTAGAGTTGCGAACAGATTCAGATTCTTCCCCCATTTTAGCAATTACTTCATAGAGTGTAACCGGTTCGTTCTTCCCCTTAACACGCACCACATCCAATTTTCTTGTGAATATTCGTCCCCGAATTTCTTTTTCCACTGTATCTGTCACTAGAATATGAACTCCATAGTCCTTACCGGCCGCTTCCAATCGCGCGGCAAGGTTCACAGTGTCCCCCATCATAGTATAGGAAGCAAGATCATCGGTTCCCATGAACCCAACTTTAGCAAGCCCTGTATTCAATCCAATTCGAAAGCTCATCTCACGAGCTTCAGGGATATATTTATTCTTTTGGAGCCATTCTTTTTTTAATTCAACTAACTTACTTTGCATATCAATGGATGCAACTACTGCCTTGTAGGTATGATCATGCACATCGATAGGTGAATTGAATATTCCTACAATTGCATCCCCAATGTATTTATCCAAAACCCCATCATTTCTTTTTAGAATAACTGTCATTGCAGAAAGATACTCATTCAATAGATCAGCTAATTCAGGGGAGGATAACTTTTCAGAAATCGCAGAGAAAGATGCGATGTCCGAGAAAAATGCCGTGATATTTTTTTCACTCCCCCGCTTCAATGCCTGAAGATCTTTCATTGCTTCGCTTACCACAACCGGATCGATCATAGAACCAAGAATCCCTTTGATTTTTTCTCTTTCCCGTAGACCATTCACCATCTGGTTTAGAGCGACTGTCAATTTACCAAATTCATCATTACCACCATATTCGAATTCAACTAGAAGATTGCCGTGTCCTACATCCTCAGCTGATTTTATGATTCTTTTGATTTTTTGGACAACCACACCGGATATAAATATAGCAAAAAATATACTAAGTAGCCCGATAACTAATGCTGAAATAATAACAAAATTTCTATTTTCTCGAATCAATTGAATGCCATCTGTTCGATCTACCAAGGTTCTTATTATTCCTGTTAAATTTTGAACCAGAATGGATTTAGGCAGTGATTGGGATTCCAAAGGAAATAATGGTGTAGAATCCAAATTCCATATAATTTCTTCTGCTTCTGATCTAGATTTTCCAATGGTTCCATCAGGAAAATATTTTCGCAAGGCATCCGTTGGAGTTTCTGATTTTGCATCGGCGACCCAACGCCTCAATTCCTTCCATCTCTTTCTATGATTGTCTCGAAATTCCTGATCGCTTGCATATCTTTCCAGGTAACTTGTATCTGTATTGTAACGGAGAAGAATTGCATCTTCCATCGAAGAGTCTCTAATACTCCTCAAGGACTCCACACCTAAAAAATCAGGCTCTTCCACTTTTGCATCTTGGAAAATACTGTCGAATTCTTCTTCCCTATCTTGAATCAATTTATTGTATTCTTTGTAATAGGAAATAAATTATTTATCTTTGTAAGGTGGAATGGGTCGACTTTTTTTTCGTAGTGTATCCAGTCGAGATTTAATCTTAGGATATAATTTCGCTATTTTATCAGCAATCTTTTGATCGTATTCATAAAAAGACTTAAAATCATCTAACTTTTTTTCTACTAATAAAATATTCCTAGCTCGAGTGGTCGAATCAGGGTATTTGAAAATGGGGGAATAGATGGACTGAATCTCTGAACCATTCCATTCAAAGCTAGTGGAATTTTCGGTATAATCGCCCGATGGATTTTCTAATATGGATTTGTAGGATTCAAGAAGACTCTCATTTAATATTGATAGATTTTGAACTTGGGCAAGATCCGAATCTTGGTTGAATACTGCCGTATCAAAGGAAGGCTCAAAGTTTTGTTCCACTCCTAATCTAGATACAGGAAATGTCTGCATACGAAATCGATCAGTATCCAAACCGAGTTCTTCGATATTTTTTTTCTTAGACTCTATAATATATAAAGCAATCTTGTGTTCCAGATTAGATTGGGCTTTTATTTTATCGGATTCTTTTCCACTTCTTTCCGTAACCACAACTTTCTTGGCTAGATTTTGTAGCTCCTTCCATTCATTAGCGGAAAGGGTTTTTCCGGATGAGATGTTCAATTGCTCTTGTATTTTTTTCTCTAATATGAGTATATCAGAATCAGAAAGATATCTTGAATAAAAACTGTCTCTTACTCTGCGAAACTTTTCCTTTCCCATAGCTCCAAAAAGATTGGTCTTAAATCCGAAGAGATCGACCTTTTTTTGCACTTGGATGACTTGAGAGGTTTTGTATTTTTTTCTTACTGATCTCTGTTCGGAAATTTGCAAACGGAACTCTTCAATTTGTATCATATTCTGAGTTATATTTTCTAGATTAGATACTAAATTTCGAATATAGTTTCTTGAAATCGTTGCTTGCTTATCATAACTTTTGGTGAGAATAGAAGTCTGTTGTTGCACTGTTATCCCGCTTAAAAAAATGATTGTTAGCGAAATAAGACTACCGGTGAAAATAGCAAGTTTGGCACGTATACCGGAAAGTAGAATCTTTCCAATTCCTCCGATAAAAATAAACACATGCACTAGCCCTGTTTTTTTAAAAATAAACCGAAAGAATTGATAAATTTTACCCTGAACTATTTGTCCTTTATTTACTAATATTTCTGTATACTTTCGGCATGAACCTCCCAATTTTATAAGCAGTGGATTCCATTTATCCTCCCAAAGCGATTTCATTTTTAAAAAGAGATTCATGAATCAACTATTGGAAGCTTATTTTTCTGTCACAAGCTAAAAAGTTTTTGCATTTGACAACCTATCAATTAAATTCAGATTGGAAGGGACAAAGGGGAAATAGATGTCAGGACATTCAAAATGGGCAACAATACGTAGAAAAAAAGGTGCGTTGGATGCCAAACGCGGTGCCGTATTTACCAAACTAGCCAAAGAAATTTCTGTTGCCGCCAAGGAAGGTGGAGGAGACCCGGAAGGGAATCCTAGACTTAGACTCGCCATCGTAAAAGCAAAGGGCTCGAATATGCCTAAAGATAATATCGAGCGTGCTATCAAGAAAGGAACCGGTGGATTGGAAGGACAAGTCTACGAAGAATTTTTATACGAATGCTACGCACCCGGTGGAGTGGGAATGCTTGTCGAAGCACTGACAGACAAGAAGTCCAGAACCACTCCTGAAATCAAAAGTATACTAACGAAAGCAGGTGGATCTCTGGGCAACCCCGGTTCTGTGAGTAGGTTATTCGAAAGAAAGGGTGTGATTACCGTAAAGTCTGAACTTATTTCGGAAGAAGAACTCTTCGAGTTGGTAGTAGGAGCAGGAGCAGAAGACATCGCAGAGGATGATGGTATATTCACAATTACCTGTACTCCTGAAGTTTATGAGCCGGTAATGAGTGCTCTCTCAGAAAAAGAACTAGCTACAGAAGAATCCGAAGTGAAATATATTGCTATGACTACTGTCGAAATTTCAGAAAAGGAAATGGCGGAAAAAGTGATGAAGCTCATAGATACCTTGGAAGCAAACGATGATGTTCAAGCTGTAAGCTCGAATTTTGAACTTGCCGAAGGAATAGAAATAGATTGATCCCACAATCATCTAACTTCTACATATTTCTTTTATGATCTCTCTTGGCATAGACCCCGGCTCTCATCGTTTGGGCTATGCCTTTCTCGAAAAACTTCCCGGCAGTCGAACAACACCCAAAGTCTTGGACTATGGAACAATCGAAGTTCCACCCAAGACTCCATCGCCGGCGAATCTCCTAATCATCCAAGACAGTCTCACCAAACTTATCCAAGACTATAAACCCGATCGTGCCTGTGTAGAAAACCTTTTCTTTTCTAAAAACAAAAAAACCGCACAACAAGTTTACGAAGCTCGTGGAGTGATTCTTCTTACCTTGGGCCAAAACGAAATCCCTATCTTTGAACTGACCGCAAACCAAATCAAGAAAGGTGTCTCAGCAACCGGAACTGCCGACAAAAAAGCAATCCGCCGATCCATACAAATGATATTGGGAATGACACCCACCGGACACGACGACTCTTGGGATGCCATTGCCTGTGCCTTCGTGGGTGCAAGTTTATAGTTCTTGAATAAAAATTACTCGAGAGAATCTATCTTCCTGGTTGACTAATTTAAAGTAGTATCTTAAAATAGTCAAAGAATGATTGAAAGGGATATTTTGAAAAACATAGTTGAGAAGTCTAGATTAGAATCCGTTTTAATCTGGGGACCTCGTCAAGTTGGCAAAACCACAATCCTTTCTACACTACCTAATTTAAAAAGCATGGCTTTCTTAGACGACCTATCACTTAGAGAGCGAGCTGAAAATGATCCTGCGTTATTTTTAGATGGATTCGAATGCCCATTGCTAGTTGATGAGTCTCAATATGCTCCCAATTTATTTTCTGAAATAAAGCTTCGAATTGACTCATTGCGGCGATCAAATTTAAAACAAAACACGCCACCCTCCAAAAAGCCGCTCTACTATCTAACATGTTCTAATAAAACAGATCTAGATAAGAAGGTAAAAGAATCTTTGGCGGGAAGATGTCATCTTTACAGTATGTCTCCTTTATCAGTTGCCGAGATAGTAAGGTACAATCCCAAGGCTTCTCTTAAAAATATTTTATTTCGAGGTGGACTTCCTGAATTGCATACAAGAGAGGATCTATCCGTAAATAATTATTTGAATGATTATATTGTCAGCTTTTTGGAAAAAGATATAACAAGATCTGAAGGCATTAGGAATAACTCCCAATTTCAAATATTTTTAAAATTACTAGCCACTAGAGTTGGGCAATTCCTCAATAAATCAGAAATATCCAATAGTTCAGGTATTACCGTTCCAACTGTAAGCGCCTGGTTAGAAGGATTAGAAAGAAATCATATTGTATATCTAATTCCAGGGTATTCGAGCAATCTCTCCAAGCGTATTGTAAAAATGCCAAAGTTGTATTTTTTTGATACAGGAGTTGCCAGTAGAATTCAGGGTTTTCAATCGGAAGAATTGCTATGGAATTCACCTAATGCTGGTGGGTTGTTCGAAAATTTAGGAGTATTGGAAATACTCAAAACAAAAGAAAATTATCTTAAGGATTGGAACCTATTTACTTGGAGAACCAAAGAACAAGCAGAGATCGATATTTTAATAGAAGATCCTCAAGGCAAGCGTCTCTTTGTTGAATTCAAAATGGCGATTCAAAATACAAAATCTTTTTCCCTAGACTCTGAGGCTCTGAAAGTTTTCCCGAAACCCCATCACAAAATTCTTGTCACAGCTGGTGGAAAAGAATCTGAATTGGGTGACAACACAAAACAGATTCCTATACAGAGCCTCAAAGAATTTCTTCTCAATTTCTATGGCTGAAAGGTTTTTCAATCAGATCTTATTCTAAAATCTACCCTTTCATTTTTCTCGATTTCAACTAAACCCAATTTTGGTTAAGTGAACTCCCTTTTTATAAGAAACCTCATTTTCTAAATACTCAACTATCTTAACCGGATCCACTTGATCCATATCGAATTGCAATCGATTGTATACAGCACGAAAGTCTCCGGGACACAATTCAGGAATATCCATAACTCTATTTTTAATCCGATTTTTAATCTGATTTTTAAGCTTCTTAATCTTATTTATACTATTGGTATTCTCTTCAAAAAAATCTTCCGGTAGCATCTTTGCAAAATACTCTTGAAATAAATCCCACTTAGCCTCCGGAAGCAGTGGACTAAATTTTATCTTCCAGTGAAATCTTCTCATAGCGGCAGAATCAAAACTATCCAATAAGTTAGTCGATGCTACAAATAGTATCTTATGATTCTCCATACAAGTGAGAAGTTCATTTGTATGAGAGATTTCCCAGGATCGAACGGCATTTTCTCGGGAACCCAAAAGTGTATCCGCTTCATCAATAAAGAGAATCGCTTTGGATCTTTCTGCTTCCGCAAATGCTTCACGTATGAATTTCTCTGTGTTTCCAACATACATATCCATGAAAGAGGATGCTGATTTTACAATGATATCTCGATCTAACTTTTCGGATAAAAATTTAGCATATTCGGTCTTACCGGTTCCGGGCTTTCCATGAAAAAGTGCACAGATAGATCCATCGATGGATTTATTGTCTAAATCTATAGATTCATAATATTGATGAACCGATTTTTCAAAAGCAGTTCGATTTGTATCTGTATTTAAAATATTGGGATTGAACTGACTTACAGTCTTTGTTACTTTATTTTTTGATTTTTTTGTTACAAGAATTTGATGTTTCTCC
>JAFIGA010000116.1 GCA_020831715.1 Leptospira sp.
AAGGAACCGCAACCTTGGGACGTCCTGCCTGCATGAACTGAAGCAATGCCATCTGAGCAGTTGCATCTTGCATTGCCACACGATCCGGTGCGAAATCAACATAGTCTTTTCCACGGTTCAGAACTTGGGTTGGTTTACCATCCCAGAGATGAGAATAGAGAATTTTTTCAGTGAGTGTGAGAGGTTTGCCAACAATTTTTCGCGCTGCCTCAATTGTTTCCCCCATTTTTTTATAGCGGGATTGTATCATTTCTATATCGAAAGCCATAATGTCTCCTATTAGGCGAATTTGCTTAAATGCATCTAGTTCCTTTATCTAGCGTGAAAGGATTCTTTCAAGAAAAAAGAAATTCCTCTCCAAAAAAAGTCAAATGGGATTTGAATCAGACGCTAAAATAACGAGTTTTATTTTTCAAATTGTCAGCCATCTGTGCCACTCTTTCGGAATTTGCGGTCATTTCTTCTAGGCCGGAGGCGGTAGACTGCGTCAATTCATTGATATTGTAGATCGCATGTGCCACTTCACCAATAGCATTCTTTTGCTCTTCCATGGCTAGTTTAATCGTTGCAGTAATTTCATTGAGTCCCTGTACTTCCCCATTTACAGCTTGGTTGATACCTAATTGAGAAGTCATATGGGCATCCAACTCTTGAGTAACAGAGTCAAAATAGTTTACACCTTGGATGATTGTTTGGATCAATTGTACGGTTTCGGAAATGATTTTAGTTCCTTCTTCAATTTCTACATCATTCACCTGAATGAGTGAATCAATTTCCTGGATACTCTCTGCCGTCTTATCGGCAAGCTTACCGATTTCATCGGCAACAACAGCAAATCCCTTTCCATAGCTACCTGCCCTTGCCGCTTCAATTGCCGCATTCAAAGCAAGTAAATTGATCTGCTCGGAAATAGATGTAATGATTTCCACAACAGAGGTAATTTCTTGGGATGAGTCACTGATCTTGGAAATAGATTGCTGCATTCTTGTAAGAGATGTCTCACCGTTTTTCCCATCGGTAACAATGTTCTTCACCCTTTTGGATGCCGAGTTCACTTGCTTACTCATCTCTTGGATGATTTCGGTCATCTCTTCCATCTTATCACGCAAAATGAACACTCGTCCACTTTGGTTTTCGGCTTGTTTGTTTACATTATCAATACCTGCACTGACTTCTTCAATGGAAGCTGATATTTCTTCGGCACTGGCGGCTTGGGTTTGGGCATTGCCGGAGAGAGATGTCAATGCGGCTGACATCTGCTCGGAGGATGAAGCCATATCTTCGGAGACTTCCTGATTGGATTTTAGAATTTCTTTGAATTTGTCGATTAAATGGTTCAGCGACTTGGCGAGATAGGACACTTCGTCCGAGTTGGTCACCTCCACTTTTGCTGTCAAATCTCCATCTCGCATAACTTGAATAACGGAATTTGCTTCTGTAAGAGGTCTTAATCGAGTAGTCATAATAAAGATAGCATACAATGCGATTAGAATAATCCCTACAAATATTGCGATTCCTATATTTACTGTAGCCCAAATCGCAGGTTGATCCACTGACTGTGAATCAACTTGAAAACCTACAATGTATTCGAATTTTTCGGAAATACGATAGAGCGAAAATAGATATTCTTCTTCAACTTTTATATAAGTTAGCTGATTTTCTTGAGACTGTTCCATCTGCTTACCCAAGGATTTATCACGAAAATTTTTACCCACTAAGTTGCCATCGGGATGGTAAATTGTATTCCATTTTTTATCAACCAAAAAAGAAAATCCTTCCGCACCAATTGTGGTATTTCCTACTATACTTTTTAGATAATCTCCGAGCTGAAACGTGAAGCCAAGATGAGCAAGAATTCGATCTCCATCTTTTACGGGAGTCAGAAGTAGGATCACAACTTTTCCTGTTATTGGGGAAATAAATGATGTTGTAACAAATGTTTTATCTGATTGAGACCAATTCAAATACTCATCTGCAAGAGGAAATTTCTTCATATCAAAATCCAAAATCTGTTTTTTAGGATCCGGGATTGCAGATATCTGAACGATTTGTCTAGGAGTATGCGTGAAAAGAAAAATATTTTCCGAATAATAAGAAACCATTTCTCGTCGATTGTCCTCGAGTGGCTCTTGAGCTTCGGACCATTTGCCCGACCTTGCAATTCGAATGAGCTCCGGATTCTTAGCTAAATTTTCGGCATTTGCAATTCTAGCTTCATAGAAACTATCGAGAATCTGAATGTTGTTTTCTGCCAAATTGATCAATTGATTCTGATAAGAAAGACGTATCGAGTTAATAGAGGATGTATAAGAAATTAACGTTACAACTAAAGCTAGAGTAACAATCATTAAACCCAGCAAATAAGTAAATGTAAATTTTACAGTTCCATACCATGGGACATCTCTATCAAAATCTTTGGAGAACAATCCATTGCTACGTAAATTGAAAACTATTCTGTCGGTCGAAGCAAAGAAGACCACTGTGTTCAAAAATTGTGAAAATAGTATAACACCCGCGATCAATATGGATTCGGATAAAATCAAACCTCCATACTGATACATAGCTATAGGAATTACTATCAGACCAAGAGACCAACGAAGAAGATTATCCATCGAATGAATCAATGCCAATACATCCATCCGTTTATAAGCTTTCTCAAAAATATCATGGGGAGCATCTTCACCCTTTTCGAAATAGGAAAAATATCTCTTAATCGGAGCCAAAGTCATTTTACTGTTAACAATAATTAGCACTATAGAAATTGTCACCATGATCGCCGCCAGTATTAGAAAAAGGGCTGTTTGGCTTTCTGTAAAATTCAAATAGAATAAAATGTAAAGGGTCGCGATTGGGACTGAAATTCCCAATCCAAACCCATCACAATAGAGGAAATATTTAAATAGAAAATTCTTATATGTAAGAGATGAATCCCTGTTCTTGCTCATATATATATAATATCGGAATGGGCATGGCTATTGTCAAGTCAGGGAATCAAAAAGCTATTCGTAGAGCTAGATTGGCTCCCATTAGATCTTTACTTTGGTAAACTCCCTCAAAAGTCAATTTTCCCACAAAAAAGTCTATTTCGAATCCGGCGAGAGCGTAGCCCATTTTCCTTCTGGAACGAGCGGAAGCTCCGGTGCTAAGAGACAAAATCCCGGATTCTTGTAGGGAATCTTGATCGAAAAATTGTTGGTATTCTCTGGGAATTTCAAATTCATTAACCGATCCGGTTCTGAGAACATAAGCTCCCGAGCGCTCCAATTCAACCGAACTCTCTCCTCGATTCCAACTGTAACCCCCACCGGCAAAGATATGAAAAACCCAAAATGCACCGAGACCGGTTCTGGCATCGATGTGATATGTCTCAGCCTTTGTTTTGTAATTGAAATTGGAGTCCCCACCCCATCTACCTTCAATTTCATTCCAATTAACTTTTTGTGCACTTGTATGTAGATAGCTAGCAGAATATTCTTGCCTGGTGTAGTGTGCCCCGGCACCCAAATTGATTCCATTCCAGGAAAATAAATAACTTCCAAAGCCTACAGGTTGCACTACCTGCCACCTGAGCATGGCTCCATAGGAATCCACTGAGCCTAAAGCCTTTAGATTTGCGTCCAGGGAAGATGAGCCTTTCAAATCTTTTTCACTCATTCGAACAGACATTCCATGCACAAAAACAGAGAACCTCCGCAAATAAGAGCGATTGTCTTGGCGCAGCAACCACCCGAGATTAAAATCCAAATGTAGGGATGGGCTCATGGCAAATCCCCCGTTCGGTAGACTTGGTAATGCTGCCCTATCATCTTGAATCACAACCTCATCTTTTTTAACCCCCGCTAATGAAAAGCCGACACCTATTTGAAAGCTCTCTACATGACCTCTACCGGGTGAAGTTGCTAAAATATTTGTAATAAATGCAGATTCGGTATTATTTTTCAAAATTTCTTGAAGATACTCGTCTTCCACTTGACTGAGAAGCCGGTTGAAGTCCTTGGCAATGTCGGGATAAACTTCACAAACATTACCTGTGCAAGTAAATTCTGCAGAAATACTGGAAGGAAGAAGGAATCCTACCGATATTATTAGTATTACTATAATGGATATGGTTTTCGACTGCACGACTCAATCCTTAAGTTAATAAACAAATGAGATACTACTTTATTTCAACCTTTCAAAAAAATATGACACTTTTTGGAATGATTATATATCTCATTCTAAATTATCAAATCAATTCCCGCGAAAAGAATACAAAATTGCTTCGCGTATGGCCAAGCTACCGGGCAGAAGAGTGTGATTGGGCTATTAGAAAATTCATATGCCTCAGATGCTTAAAAAATGGATATAAATATGCCCAAGAAATAAGCTTTGATGAGGAAAGAAGACCCATTCGATTGCATGGATGCTTCTCGGACCGTAGGGGATTCTTTCCCATAGAAGAAGGAAAAAATCATCCTGTTGATTTTTAATTTTTTACTTGAAAAGTAAAACCCATCTGGTGTGATTGAAGGTATCATGAGTTTATCCAGGTTTTTCAAACATTCGTTCATATCTCCTTGGAGTGTAAAGAAATATTTCCCAGCTAAGTCCATGGAAAGAATCACCGCTGTTATAAGTGATTCCGAAAAGAGGCATGATGCAGAAATTGTATTTGCTATAGAGCCATCAATTCCTCCATTTGCCGCATTGAAAGGATATTCCGCAAGAGAGAGATCTATTGATGTATTTTCCAATCTAAGAGTTTGGGATACTGAAGCAAACAACGGAGTAATGATTTATCTCCTGCTTGCCGATCATGATATAGAGATAGTAGCTGACCGTGGAGTGAATCGACTTGCAGGTGCAGAATATTGGGAAGATGTCTGTCATAAGATGGAAGAGCGTTTCCGAAAGGGTGAATTCTTAGAAGGAGTGATTGAAGGAATTGAAACTATCACAAAACTCTTGGAAGTTCACTATCCCAAAACAAAGGGCAATGCCAATGAACTACCCAATAAACCTGTTATCGTCTAATAGACATAATACATTTAAATTATTAAACGGATTTTCAAATGAACAACTTAAAAATATCAACTAGACTTTTCTTACTTCTCGCGTTTCTTATGATTCCCCTCGTTGGGGTTGGATACTTGGGTGTGAATGGAATGTCCTCATCCAATGACAACAATGAATCTCTATACCAAGAGAGATTGGTTCCACTTACTGTTCTTGCAGAAATCGACAGACATATTTTACTTGCCAACTTACAAGGTCATCTTGGCACCAAGCATGATCCAAGGCTACCGGAACATGTGGAACATTTAGGACACCCGGTGAGTCTTCACACTGATACTATGCAGAAGCATATTGATGAAATCAATAAACTCTGGGTTGAATTTCTAAAAACTCAAGACAATGATAGAAGCCGAAGATTCAATGATGAATTTGCCAGACATAAAGAGACCTATATTACCAGAGGTCTTCAGTCCATGCGTAAGATGCTTCTTGATGGAAAGTATTTTGAAGCCAATACCTACATCGCTATTGATCTTAGAATTATGAATGAAGCCTTGGAAAAATCCATTGAAGAAATTATTGATCACCAAATTGCAATCGCTGATGAGGCTTATAAAGAGGCGACAAGTGAGTATACAAGTGTTCGGAATTTTGTTATTTCTGCAATCGTCTTTGGTGTAGTAGTAAGTCTTGTATTTGGTTTCTTCATCATTCGTTCTATCAGTACTCCATTATTGAATATCGTCGAACGAATCAAAGACATTGCCCAAGGCGAAGGAGATCTGCGCAAACGAGTGGATTATTCCGGCAAAGACGAACTAGGCGAAGTAAGCTTCTGGGTGAATGAGTTCATTAAAAAAGTCCACGAAATCGTAAAACAATTGGCTGAAAATTATGAAAACCTGGACACGACATCTGACCATTTGACAGAGATTGCTCAATCTATGTCGGCAGGTGTGGAGCAAATGTCTCGTCAGTCGGAAATGGTTGCCGCATCTGCAACAGAAATGAATCAAAATCTTTTGAACGTTTCCTCTTCTATGGAAGAAATGTCCATCACTGTTTCCGAGGTTGCTCAAAAAGCCAGTGGAGCCAGTGCTACTGTAAATGAAGCAGATACATCCGTTTCCCAAACCAACCGAGAAGTTACCAACTTAGGCGAAGAAG
Organism: Leptospira sp.; assembly: GCA_020831715.1. Lineage (GTDB taxonomy): Bacteria > Spirochaetota > Leptospiria > Leptospirales > Leptospiraceae. Next base: position 6,163 of record JAFIGA010000116.1, read on the forward strand.
CCAAGACTATCGGTAAAGTAACAGAAACAATCAAGACTATTGCCGATCAAACCAACCTTCTCGCACTCAATGCGGCAATAGAAGCGGCAGGAGCCGGAGAAGCAGGAAAAGGATTCGCGGTAGTTGCGAGCGAAGTAAAAAATCTTTCCCGTAAAGCCGGTGATTCTTCCGAAGAAATCAAAACAAAAATTTCCGGCATTCAGAAGAATGTGGAGCATACTGTCATTGCTATCGGAGAAATGGTTCAAAAAATTCGCCAACTCAACGAGTATTCAGCCGCGATTGCATCTTCTGTGGAAGAGCAGTCCATTACTTCCAAGGAAATTTCTCGAAATATTGAGCAATCAACTGTTGCTTCCAATGATGTGACAAAAAATATCAACGCTATTTCTCAAGCCTTGAAAGAGAGTGCGCAAAGTGCTCATAAGACATCGGATACTTCAGCCGAACTGAAAAGACTTTCCGATACTTTGGGCGATATAGTGAAGAAGTTTATTGTATAATGGGAAATCTTAATTATAATTATTAATTTCCAACGAGTGGTACAAATCGAACGTCCACTCGGTCTAACTCTTGCAATTTGCCATTCTTCTTGGTATAAGTGTAGAGTATTTGATTGAACTTTCCTCCCACAGGGATAACCATGCGCCCACCCTCACGTAATTGTTGGATTAATTCAAGAGGTATCGATTCCGGTGCCGCCGCTACCAATATTGCATCAAAGGGGGCATTCTCCACCCAGCCCTTCCTACCATCTCCCAGCTTCAAATGAATGTTAGTTGCATTCATTCGACTTAGATTTTTCTTACCATACTTATAGAGTTCAGGAACATACTCAATTGAGTAAATTTCTTTGGATAATTGAGAAAGTATTGCCGTTTGATAGCCGGATCCAAATCCAATCTCCAAAATCTTCCCATATACACTTTCACCCAAAGTTTGGGTCATATATGCAACTATAAAAGGTTGTGATATAGTCTGCCCATGACCTATAGAAATGGGATGATCATTGTAAGCAAATTTTTGGGATTCTTCCGGTACAAACCACTCTCGGGGTACCTTTCGGAAGGCATTCAATACAACATCAGATTGGATGCCTCGCTGGATGAAAATACGAACCATAGCTTCACGTTCTTCTTTCATAGAGGTTGATTCCAGATTCTTACAATGAACCGATTGCAAACATACGCCCAAATTTAGGCATAGGGCTAGCATCAGAATTTTCTTTTTAGAAGCAGTCATAGGAAAACTCCTATCTAATTCTAAACATACCTCTGCTCATGTCAAGTGAAATTAGTAATGAAAGGAAACATTTGTAATATTCAATTGAATTGGAATATTTTTGATATGATAATAAAAAGCTATCCAGTGATTTATAAAAAATAGGAGAGGAAAGCCTTTTGACCATTTTTTTGGTTGCATCTATAATTCCGGTTACCTAAAATTAAAACATACTTTCGCAATGCAAAGTTATTTCACATAACTCTTGCAAGAAAGTATAAGGTAGGTAAAATATGAGCGATTCCAATTCAGGTAAATGCCCCGTAATGCACGGAGCCAATTCCAACCAAGAAAAAACTGTAATGTCCTGGTGGCCAAAAGCACTCAATCTGGACATTTTGCACCAGCATGATTCCAAAACAAATCCTCTTGGTGAAACATTCAATTATGCAGAAGAATTTAAAAAACTAGATCTGGAAGCACTAAAAAAGGATCTCAAGAAACTTATGACAGATAGCCAAGAATGGTGGCCTGCGGACTGGGGTCATTATGGTGGGCTTATGATCCGAATGGCTTGGCATGCGGCAGGAACATACAGAGTTGCCGATGGTCGAGGTGGTGCAGGAACGGGGAATCAGAGATTTGCCCCTCTCAATAGCTGGCCGGATAACGGTAATTTGGACAAAGCTAGAAGACTCCTCTGGCCGGTTAAGAAAAAATACGGAAATAAAATCTCCTGGGCGGATCTTATCATCTTGGCGGGCAATATGGCATATGAGTCTATGGGATTCAAAACATTTGGCTTTGCCGGAGGAAGAGAAGATATATGGCATCCGGAAAAAGACATCTATTGGGGTTCCGAAAAAGAATGGTTAGCAGAAACCAAGAACAGATATGAAGACGATAGTAAGCGCGATTCTTTGGAAAACCCTCTAGCGGCTGTGCAAATGGGTTTGATCTATGTTAACCCGGAAGGAGTGGATGGCAAGCCTGACCCTCTAAAAACCGCACATGATGTTCGGTTGACATTTGCCAGAATGGCTATGAATGACGAAGAGACAGTGGCTCTGACAGCAGGTGGACATACTGTAGGTAAGGCACATGGAAATGGAGATGCAGGCAAACTGGGACCGGCACCGGAAGGAGCCGATGTGGAAACCCAGGGATTTGGCTGGATGAATTCCAAGGGAAAAGGCAACGGCGGTGATACGGTAACAAGTGGTCTGGAGGGAGCGTGGACTACTAATCCTACCAAATGGGACAATGGTTACTTCGACTTACTTTTCAAATACGAATGGGAATTGAAGAAAAGCCCTGCCGGTGCTTGGCAATGGGAGCCGGTGAATATAAAGGAAGAAGACAAGCCCTTAGATGCACATGATCCAAGCAAAAGACAAAACCCTATCATGACTGATGCGGATATGGCAATGATCAAGGATCCTGCATATAGAAAGATCTCAGAAAAGTTCCACAAAGATCCCGCTTACTTCGATGATGTATTTGCTCGAGCTTGGTTCAAATTAACCCATAGAGATATGGGGCCTAAAGTTCGTTATCTGGGTTCGGATGTTCCCAAGGAAGACCTTATCTGGCAAGATCCGATTCCTAAAGTAGATTATACATTAAGTGAATCCGATATCGCTGATATGAAGAAAAAAATCCTTGGTAGCGGGCTCACAAGTGCTGAATTGATTGCAACTGCTTGGGATAGTACCAGAACATTTCGTGGTTCGGACTTCCGAGGGGGAGCCAATGGTGCTCGCATTCGCCTTGCTCCACAAAAGGATTGGGAAGGAAATGAACCGAAACGATTGAAGAAAGTATTGGATAAGCTAACAGAAATTCAATCTGGTCTTTCGAAAAAAGTAAGCATAGCAGACTTGATTGTGCTCGGTGGAACAGCGGCAGTGGAAAAAGCCGCGGAAGCAGCAGGTGTGAAGGTCACTGTTCCTTTTGCTCCCGGACGAGGAGATGCCACCGCAGAAATGACAGATGGTGCATCCTTTGCGGAGCTGGAACCGGTTCATGACGGCTTCCGTAACTGGCAGAAGAAAGATTATATCGTTAGCCCGGAGGAAATGCTTTTAGACAAAGCGCAACTTCTTGGACTCACAGCTCCCGAAATGACAGTCTTAGTTGGTGGGATGCGAGTTCTAGGAGCCAATTTTGGAGAATCTAAGCATGGAGTCTTCACAGATCGAGTCGGTGTTCTATCCAACGATTTCTTCGTGAATCTAACAGATATGAATTTTACCTGGAAGCCAACCGGTAAAAATAGTTACGAAATCGTTGATCGTAATTCCGGTAAGGCGAAATGGACAGCAACCCGTGTGGATCTGGTGTTTGGTTCCAACTCCATTCTTCGAGCTTACTCTGAGGTCTATGCCCAAGATGATTCGAAAGAAAAATTCGTGCATGATTTCGTGAAAGCATGGACGAAGGTGATGAATGCGGATCGATTTGACTTGAAGTAGATAGAAAACGGGGAATTAGATTCATTTATGAAATTATAATTCCTAAAATGAATTCTATTTCTCGGGTGAAAAGAGTTTCGATTCTTTTCACCCGTTTTATTTTCCTATACTTATTATTTTTCGAGCTCCCTACTAAACTGGCTTGCCTCCCTCAATAATTTATTTCTTACAATCTCGGGGATCAATCTTAACATTTACAATAAAATTCCCTTTCTCACCTGAAATAGTAATTCCCTCAAGTGTGGATCTGCTTCCACCTTTACCGCCCTCTTGTAAGCTTATGGGAATTTTCAATTCATTGCTTTTCTTTTTCAATGAAACTTTATATTTATTAAATGTTGGAGAAGGCTTTCCATTTGTACTCTCATAGTGGGAGATAAGCTCGAGAGGTATTCCCTCCAGGTATTTCTCTCGAGATATAACAATAACCAAATTACCGGCTTTTCTCCTACAGTGAAAGTTCTTGACTTTCTGTAACTTCCCAACACGAAAAAACTTAAGTTCTTGAAGTCTTTCGCGAGTTGTACCACCTGCAGACCAAGAAATGATCCCAAAGTCCCCATCGCTATTTTCTTCCGCCAACCAATCCGAACGAATTTGTTCCATAACTGGCTCATCTTGGCAAGTTCCTATTGATTTTATTTTCTTTGTAAGATCTTTTTCCCAGACACCTTGTATCATGTAGATTGCATTGGTATCAATGGTGGGTGTTATATCAAAATACAAATTTTTTCCATTCATTCGATGAGAAAAGCCTTCGTATTTCTTGTTTTCATCAACTAGGCAATAGATAGAGGGTGCGTTTCTAGATTCGGGAGTGTTTTTTTGGATGGAGGCGATTACTGTTGCATCTTTTGCGTTGATCCAATACGGGAGGAGAATAAGGAGGAGTGTTAAAAAAAATATTTTTTTCATAATGAAATATCCATCTCTACAATTTCTTCGACGGACATCTGGTTGAGAACTAGATTGTCCATGTTGATTAGAGTGAATGATATTAGCAATCCTGTCAAGAACAGAAATTTTTTTTAAAATATGGTATAAAATCATTGTCGAGCTTCTACTTATTTCGAAAAAAGATTGATAGCGACAAAACACAAATAAAACTATCATCATGTCCTTATTTAGTGTAACTTTTTTAATATTAGCATCAACAATCGGTTTAAGTCTTTATACCTTGTATAAAAATGAAAGACTTTTGGATTCATTGATTCTACATCCATTCAAAATGAATCGAGACAATAGCTACTATAGGATGATCACAAGTGGTTTTTTACATGGGGATTTGAATCATTTAATTTTCAATATGCTATCCTTTTTTTTCTTCGCCATTCACGTGGAAAGGATTGTAGGCTCTGTTGTATTCTTGGTATTTTACTTAGCTGCAATCATTATTGCGAATATAGATTCCCTTAT
>JAFIGA010000121.1 GCA_020831715.1 Leptospira sp.
AAGGGATTTCGAAGTCTCTATTCCAATGACAAAATGATACCTTCATCCTTACTGAAAAATTCCAACCCATTTCCGTATCTTTATGAGAACATTTACAATACTATAACAAAGAATCAAATGGTTCATACAGGGAATATCCAAGATAATATAGATATCATGGATATTATTGAACGAATTAAAAAAACCAGTGGTATGGATTCTTTAGCCTCCGGAAAAAAATCGCGTTCATGATTCGAACACTTTCCGCCTATATCTTTTTCGTTAAATTGGGTATAAAACTTTTTATCTATTTTAAATGGACAAGGGCAAAATTATCGCAACAGGAAGAAAGCGAAAGAACCTCACAGATTTGGAGTCTTGTTGGACAACGATGCTATACCAAATTTCTTAAATTAGGTGGTATCTATATCAAGTTAGGTCAGTTCCTTGCCAACGCTGCCCATCTATTTCCCGATGAATTTATATCTCCACTAACCGGGCTCCAAGATCAGGTTCCACCCAAAGAATATCCTGTGATTTCGAAGAGATTTCGATCAGAAATGAACATGGAACCGGAGGAAATATTTGACACATTCGAAAAAATACCTATAGCAAGTGCTTCCACTGCACAGGTTCATAGAGCAGTTTATAAGTCCAAGCAGGTTGCTGTAAAAATTCTCTATCCGGGAATCGAATCTTCAGTGAGAAAAGATATGAAAATTATATTTCATGTCTTGAAATTAATTCATAAATTTATATTTCCCTTTCCTTATGCAGATATTCACAGACAGATGGATCAACTTTTTCTTCAAGAAATGGATATGAATTTGGAAAGAGCTAATTTGAAAAAAATGGCATGGTTTCTAAAAGATGAACCAAAGATTTTTGTGCCGAGGGTGATTGGAAATTTTGAAAGTAGAGGGATATTGGTAACAGAATTTATTGAGGGAAAAAAATTCTCACAAGTTCAACCTGTTACATCGAAGAGGGAAGGGCTTTCGATACATATAGAACTTTTAATAAGGGCATATATGCTCATGGTATTTCGTTTTCGATTTTTCCATGCTGACCCTCATCCGGGAAATATGATTGTAACGGAGCAGAATCATTTATATTTTTTGGATTTTGGAGCAGTGGGTTGGGTGAACGAAAATGAAGAAAAATCCTTGATTCGTATTTTTAAAGCGGCAATGGATCATGACTCGAAGGGAATTTTGGATGGATTGGAATCTATGGGTGTTCTTACGGAGTCTATAGATAAAGAGGAGATCCTTCGACTGATTGAATATTCATTGGATAGAGTTAAAAATATTGTTGGAACTATTGAGAATTTTAGAAATATAAATATTTCTGAATTGGATATTGAATCTGACATTCAGTTTATAAAATCTATGAGAACAGGACTTAAAGATTTGGTTCGAGCTCTGCAACCACCGGATAACTACATTGCACTTCAGAGAACTGTAGATTTACTGATTGGAAACGTTGCTTTAATTGATCCCTACCACTCTGTTTTTGACTATGCAGAAAAGCCCTTTCGCAGTTTGATACTCAAAGAACGATTCTTTCCTTGGATCTGGTCTTTATTTTAATCAATTTAATTTTAGAGGTAGGATATTGGCTCAATATTTCGAAAAGAAGTTTTTAGAAGTTTATAAACCCGGTTACATAGGTGCAATTCTTGCAGGAACCATCGTGGATTTAATTAGTAAATACTGGGTAGTTATGGTATATTCCTACAATGAGCCGGTTGAAGTTATTGGAGATTTTTTCCGTATGACCTTAATATTCAATTCAGGTTTTGTATTCGGAATTTTCCCTGATAATGCAATTCCCAGTTTGGTTGCGACCGGTGTTGCGATTCTTTTTCTCATAGGATATCGATGGAAAAATCACGATTTAGGCAATCCTTGGGGGTGGAACTTAGTCATGATGGGTGCATTTGGTAACTTCATAGATAAATTTTTCGTGAAGGCGCCACCGGGTGGTGGAGTTCGATTTGGTTTTACCCCCGGACCCGGTGAATTTATTGGGGTAGTAGACTTTTTCGATTTTGATTGGCCTGATTTTTTGTTATTCCATAGATGGCCGGCATTTAATATAGCCGACTCTTGTGTTTCTATTGGTTTGGTAATCTTGATCTTCACCATGAAATTGGATGAAGAAAAAAAGGACTCCTAATTTATAAGAACGGATTAGCCTGGGCGAAATGGATGGTTTTGATAATGTCTTTATCTTCCTCCATTTTGCCAACTTTCCATTGAATTCCTGTGGGAGTCGCCACCAAACTTCGACCAAATATCCCATTGGCTACATCATGCCCGCAGATCCTGAAAATATTCCAATTCTTGGTTTTCGCCAATTCGGAAAAGAATTCCAAATCTTCTTCATAAGATCTGCTTTGAGGTATTCCATCAAAATAGAAAATGATACCGATTCCTTTCTGAGAAATATCTTCCAATAACTTGGCATTCTCCAAGTCTTTACCTGCAAGAATAGAAAAACGAACTCCAGCCATAATAAAAGCAATCTCACTATCCCCAACAGAAAGTCCTTTTTCACTGGGCATTGTTATATCATAATGATCAATTAGATTGAGTTCTTGGGTGATAGGAACTGATTCTAACGATTTACCGGAATCTTTTCTGTAAAGGGTTCCACCCAATACTACACCTTTATAATTCTCTGTTAGATCTAAAACACGATTTAGAACCTTATCATATTGATTGATGCCTTTTGTAATGTCGGTTGGTGAATCCAAAAGGGATCTTTGAGGTAGTAACAAGAAGTCTGATTTTTCTTTGCTTAATTTGGTTTTTTCTGAATCACCAATGGGTGATGCAATTTTTTTTTGATAAAATGTTATTTTCATATCGCTTTGTAATTAATAATCCACTCCCATGGAATCTGAATCCATATCGTCCCCACCAGCAGGAGGCGGTTTCAATGGTTCATCTACCGTAGCTTCAGCCAAACCGGAGTCATCCGTTATCGGTGGTTCATCTAAACTGGAATCGACTTCTTTTCTTTTTTCTTCCATCGATTCTGATTCATTGGGTGTCTCTATTCCAAAAGATTCTTTCATTTCTTCAGGACTAAGTTCTACTACTCCACCGTAGATATCACCATTCTCTAATCTTTCAGCCAATGCTTTGCTGAAACAATAGGATTCCATAATGCAATTACGAATTGGTTTTTTGTTTAATCTTTTCTTGGCTTCCATAGAGTCGAAAACGATGGGCTCATCCATGTTACCAACAATCTCTCTCTTTGATTTCATATCATTGATCAAAATCAAAAGAATATCCGAGGTTTTCTCCATGAATTCCTTTGCTGTAACACGAACATTTCTCGAGTGTTGGCTTCTCTTGGTCTCCAATGCTGTAGTCTTTTTGGATGCTTCAATATAGTTGGACCCGGGGTTGGCTTTGTGCTCTGCGTATTCTTTGAATGTATCCAAGTAAATTCGAAACTGATCCATTGTAGCTCTGGATGTTTCATATTGATCCAATAGACTCTGTCTATAATCAACTCTTTTACCGTTGACATGGACTTGCTTAAGATCGATTTTTTTAGTTGTCATTACAAATGAATAATTATCATCAAACTCTTTAAAAAATAAATAGGCTAAAAGTGCTTTATCACTGTCGGGAATACTTGAGTATTCACCCCTTATGTCAAATTTTTTCCTAAGCTGTGCTATATTATAGATCTTCATTAGCTTAAGACCGTAGGCAACTTCCTTGGGAATTGAAACTTCCTCTTCTTTCTTTTCTGCCTCTTTTTTCTCGGCATCTTCCTTTTCTTGCTGAGCCGATTCTTCAGTAGTTTCATTGTTCTCTACGTTTTCTCCGGCATGTCTTTTACCGGGTTTATCATCTTGTTCAATACCCAATACAGTTTCCATATAACGAGAAACCATGGGAATATTTTTGTTTTCGGCACGAATGACCAGTAGATACATCTTTTCGAATATAGTTCCAAAAAGTCCTTCAAATTCATTGAGAAGTTTCTTCTTTCTTGAATTGTAAATCATCGCAGGCTTTCCTTCCAGCTTTTGAAGGTGCTCATACGCTAATGCTACACCCTTTCTGTAGGTGTCTTGATACGGATACAGAATATAAAGTTTCTTGAATATAGAGTAGAGAGGTTGTTTAATTCTTTCTATGGCAACGTATTGATCGGGAGCCGCTTGGTAAGGTTGGATTAGATCGCTCAATTCGGAATCATCATAGAGCTTATGCCCCATGGCAAGAAGTTCTATGATAGCAGGATTGACTTTGTCAAGAGCTTGAGTAATCTTGGGAGAATGATTGGCATTGGTCAATAGTTCATTGCCGGCAAGTTTCATTTCCATCAACGCCGCTTTTAGATCGCGTGCAAAAATTCCCATCATTGCCGGAGTAACCAAGCTGGAACCGAAGGGTGTCACGCGAGCAAACCAACATTTTAATTTTATGGCGAATCTATTGGGAAAGCTGGAGAGTTCTTTCTCATAAGCTGCTTGGGCACTTGCTGTGGAACTTGAAGAATCAGTTGAACTATCTTTTCGTTTGCTTCCGGATCTTGAATTTCCTCCTCTTCCCCCGGATCCACCACCGGAACGATCGAATTCATTTCTGGATACTTGACCTTGAATGATTTTGGGAGCGGGTCTATTCTTTTTAGCGGATTCTTCTTCCACTTTTTTTTCTTTGATGATCTGCCCACCGGCAGATTTGAATTTGTCTAGCATATCCTTTCGCGAGGAATCATCCATGCTATTCAAACCGATTGCCTTTTTGGTTTTGTCAAATTCGCTCATAAAGAAATACCTATATGTTAAAGTTTATCCAAGACTCCAGGGATAAAAGTACTTTTTATTCTTCTTCTCAAAATTTCACATTTTAAGATTCTGGAAATACTATCGTATGGAAAATAATACCGAATCTTATGTTTTATCCGCGGAACTCAAAGAGGCCGTGCAGATCGCAGAAATTACCGAAAGACCTCTACTTTTGAGAGGAGAGCCCGGAACCGGAAAGACACTTCTTGCTGAATATATTGCCAAAGAAAAAAATCTTCCTTTATTTAGTTGGCATGTAAAATCTATTTCTCAAGCCAAAGAAGGATTGTATTTTTATGATGCTGTTTCCAGGTTGAACGATTCCCGATTCCCTTCCGAAGAAGCGGCTGATAGAGTAAAGGATATTGAAAATTATATTCGAATGGGTGCATTGGGACTTGCATTCGAGACAGGGAATTCAGTTGTGCTGATCGACGAGATTGACAAAGCAGACATTGAATTTCCCAATGATCTTCTACTTGAACTGGATCGTATGGAGTTTACCATAACAGAAACAGGACGTAAAATCAAAGCTAAACAAAGGCCTCTTACTATTATAACATCGAATAATGAAAAAGAACTACCGGATGCATTTTTAAGAAGATGCATATTTCATTATATAGAATTTCCCGGAAGAGATTTTATGCAGACCATTGTTGAATCTCATTTTTCCGATATTGAAAAGAAGTTTTTGGCTCGAGCTCTGGATCTTTTTTATCACATTAGAAGACGCGACGAATTAAAAAAGAAACCATCTACCAGTGAGTTGTTGGATTGGATACAAGTTCTCCTTCATATGGGTGCGGAGTTGGAAGATGGCTCAATCCCCTATCCGGGAACCTTACTGAAAAATGAAGAGGATTATAGAATCTTTAGCTGATGTTTCTTCCCTTTTTCTACAAGCTACGAAGCCAAGGAATTCCTGCCGGAACAGGAGAATTCTTGGACTTTTTGAAAGTCATTGATACCAAGACTAAAAGGGATGCATTTCTCCCGTTGGATGATTTATATCGAGTGGGAAGACTCTGTCTTGTGAAGGATATTAAACATTATGATTCTTATGATATTGTCTTTTCGGAATGCTTTGGTAATCTTCAATTCACATCGGAGAAGACTCGGAAATTGGTGGAAGATTGGCTGGAAAAAGCGAAGAAATTTTATCTGAGTGAGGAGAGGAAAAGAAATGCTCCTCTATATGACATTGATAGATTATTGGAAGAACTTCAGGACAGATTGAAAAGGCAGAAGGGACGTCATGATGGTGGCGATACATGGGTTGGAACGGGTGGAACATCTCCTTTTGGTCATGGTGGATTCAATCCACAAGGTATAAGGATTGGAGGAGAGGCTGGCAATCGAACGGGAGTCGCTGTTTGGGCTGATCGAAAATTTCGACCCTATCGAACGGATGAGGTACTGGACGTAAGAAAGATACAACTTGCACTGAAATATCTTCGCATACTAAAGAAAGAAGGAAGACCGGAGATACATATTCCCAAGACCATTCAGAAAACTTCCGATAACGGAGGAGATATCGAAATAATCGAAGAAAAATCCAGAAAGAACAACTTGAAGGTTGTATTGCTTATGGACATAGGTGGAAGCATGACTCCGCATTCTCAAAAGGTTTCTGCACTTTTTACAGCCGCTCACAGAATCCAGCATTTTAAAGAATTCTATACTTTCTATTTTCATAATATATTTAACAAAGAAGTTTACGAAGACCCCTACCTGAGAAAGCCTTACTCTCTCAAGAGATTCTTTCAGAAATTCAGACCAGACACTCGAATCATTTATGTAGGAGATGCATGGATGGCTCCCTATGAATTATTGGCTCCGGCGATCAATCCCTATGCCTACAGGTCATTTTCGAGTATAGATGATCTAAAAGGAGAAGATCGAAGATTGATAGGAATTGACGCTCTTAGGGAAATGAAGGAAAAATTTCCCAACTCCGTTTGGCTAAACCCGGAGCCAAAAAGACTTTGGTGGGAGACAACTATTGAGGCAATTGGAGATGTTGTCCCAATGTATTTCTTATCGGTGGATGGAATCCAAAGTGCTGTGAAGGATTTGGTTGGTAACCACTAGGAAATAATTTGGAAGTTATTTGGAAATCAGCGAAGGATATCCTCTTTTAGGCTTCTCAAGAAATCAATATTTCCTCTTGCGAAAACCATCAGAAGCATATCTTTTTGGGAATCGCTGATAACTTTTTTTTCTTTCAATTGGTTTAATATTTCCGAAATTAATTCCGATTCCAATCCATTTAACTCTGAATAAATATTTTGAATGCTTAAACCAAAACCGTATTCTTCATAGTAATCTATAAGCTTATTTGTTATATCCAATATTTTTTGCTGTCTTTTTACCAATTCTTCCATGGTGCTCAAAACAATGAAAATTTCCATTTCATCTTTCAATAGATCAATCATATGGTCATAGATTCCCGGATTGGTTATCGGAAGTTCGTAGATACTATCACCTAAACCCAAATAAAGATTTTTTTCTTCCTCTTGGGATATACCCGAGAATTCTTG
>JAFIGA010000123.1 GCA_020831715.1 Leptospira sp.
AAGGGAGTTTTGGTATCTTTGAACGCATAGAACGAAGAAATCAAAATTTTATTCATGCTAAAAAATGGAATCGCCAAAGCATAGAATCCGAGCGGCAATAGAGTAATCTCAGTCGCATGATGATCCCATCTTCCACCGTAAAATATTGAATCCAAAATCACTTTTCCCATGGTGAGTAGCCCTATACTCGCAGGAACGGTTAGAAATATTGCAAATCGAAAGCTATTTCCGATTTCATCGGATATGGACTGGAAGTCTTCTTGGTTTCTGACTTTTCTTAGTAGTGCGGGAAGAATTGTTGTGGCAAGAGCCACTCCTATAATTCCCGTAGGTAGCTGAACCAATCTCTGCGAATAATCCAAACTCACAACAGCTCCCAAACCGGGATTCTGGTTTTGAATATAATTCGCAATGAAGATATCAACCAAAAGACCCAGTTGATAGAAACCTCCTCCCAATACGGCAGGAAGCATTAATTTAAAAATGGACTGAATCGCCGGATGCTTCCAATTGAGATTGAAAAGGGGAAGATATCCATTCTTCCATACATATCCGAATTGTAGAATAAGCTGCAATAATCCACCGATCACTACACCAATACTCAATACTTTAACTCGTTCCAAAATCGTTTCATAAAATGGAAAGACAGCAACAAACACTAAAATATAACTTAGATTTAATACTATTGGTGAAAGTGATGGAACAAAAAATCGATCTTGAGAATTGGAGATCGCCATAAAAATTGATGCCAAGCTTGCAGTAAGAATGAGGAAAAATAAGATAAAAGAAAGCTCAATTACTAATCCGGAATACTCTTCGGATCCTCCTACTAGTATAGGCAAAAAGTACGGAGCAAAAAACAAAAACAAAAAGATAAATATACTCAGAAGGAAGAATAAAAATGACAGAACAGATCCTGTCATGATTCTTGCTTCTTCTTTGGATTTGGAATCGTATTCGGAAAAGATTGGCATGAAGGATTGCGAAAGTGTTCCCTCGGCAAGAAGATTGCGAAACATATTGGGCAGTCTGTATGCAACAGAGAAAGCAGAGGCAACCATTCCCGTTCCAAAATTGGTCGCCATAAAGTGATCTCTTAACAATCCTAATATACGAGAAAGAAATGTATAGAGAGAGAGAGATAAACTCTTTCTTGCCGAACTCACGCTAGTTTTTCAAGAAATGAAATAGAATCAACACCACGATACAAAAATTCTGATTTACAGCTTGGACATTTGTATTTTCCGTGATTATGAACACGTAACCGAGTACCGCAAGATTCACACAAAACGATTTGCTCATGACCGGATCTTATCCGACTATGATGATTTTGCTTATTTATTGATTTGGGCTGTTTTTGTTCCCAATCGGAAAATTTCGAATCTATGTCGGAACGAATGAGCTCAACCAAACCTTCCCTACTTTGATGAACTTCCTTCTTGATTTCATCCATTTTATGTTCTAGCTTAGAGAGTATTTCTTCCGCTAGAATAGGTTGAGTTTTGGAATTTGTTTGGATTTCACGGATGGGTTCGACCGGTGTTTGTGAATCAGGTTCGGACTTAGCATCTTCCTCCAAATTGGACAAAGGTTCCAATTTAGAAACTGGCTCCAGTTTAGAAACCGGTTCTGTGGAATTATCATGAATTGACTGAATGGGTGTGTTGCCCTTATAATAAAATCGGATTCTATCCTTGTAAGGAGAGCGACTCACAGTGGCAGTAGAAGGTCTGGATTCTTCTCGAGCCATGGATTTTTCAGTTATTTTATTTAACCCATCAGGCTTAGAAAAGGATTGTGATCTAGGAATCAATTGTGTCGGAATTTTGGAAAGATAAAGCTTGGCTTCGGATTGTTTACGGAAACTGGCTAGTTTTTTTTCTATACCAAAGAATTTTAGTATCTTTGAAATCTCTGAATTTAATTCGGCAAGAACACAAATTAAACCCGGTGTAGCTTTCATTTTTTCTTGGAGACGAATCAAAAAGCTAATTCCACCCGAAGATATTGAATCCAATTGGGAACAATCTAAAAGAAATTTTCGATAACCCTTTCCCATTTTGGTATCGATGAAATTCTCCAAATCTCTGGAATGTGATGTATCCAAAATTCCTTTAATGGCTAGTATTAAACTACTTTCAGATTCTAATGTTCTAATCTCCATATTCCCCCAGATAAATAGCATCCACGACTATTTTTTTATTCGAAATTGGTGCCTGTTGGTTGATACGTGGTGGATCTACATGAGTTGAAATTTCTTCGGTTTTGGATACATTCTTGATTTGAGTCGCTACAGAAGTAACGACAGATTCTTTAACCGGCTCATGTCTAGCGGTAGAAAATTCCGAAACTTGACTAAAAGTGGGAGTGTCCTGTGGCTGTGCCTCTTCCAATTGGGAAACTGCTTCTTCTCTCACTCTTACTTTCTCAATAAAAGGAGGATCGGGTAGATTCTGAGGGATTCGATTGGTATCTAATTTGGAATTTTTATTATTGAAAAAACTAATTATCAGATAGACGACGATAAGTAAAAAACTAACTATCAATGCTACGATTCCATAGGTAATCAACATCCAGTTATAAATTTCTTTTTGCTTTATCAAAAATAGAGAAAAATTACCTCTTTTGTAAACTAAATGCACTACTGCAACTACGTCTAATTTCGTTTCATGATAAACAGCGCTCGAGACCAATCCAATTGACTCCTTCGCTTCCGGAAAAAATCGATCTATAAGAGGTGTTAATGATGCGACTAGCCAGGTGGAACTTTCTGAATCTCCTTGGATCATTCCTTCATCCAATAGAATTGGATCAGGATACTGCCATTTTCTCATCCGGAAGGCTCGAGTATAAACATCGGATGTAAACTTCTCGCTGACTTCCCTTCTTGTAATAGGAGTAGATGAAACAGATTCGTCAGAACTCGCGAGTACAACACCCTTGGGTGAAACAAGCACTACTTCTTGTATACGAAACCCATCCACATCTTCGGATACCACATCTTTCAATCTTTGAAATGTTAAATCAAGATCTTTAAATCCTTTGGGATTCATCCGAATTTCAGCCGCTTTAGCGAGAGAAACGATTGTGTCTCTGGCACGATTGTCCGAGGAAGTTTTGATAAATGAGAAAGAAGAAGTTGCCGATTCCAAGAATGACCAAGTGACAGCCGATAGTGCAATCATCTCACTGACAATTATAATAAGTATGGAAAATAATACCAAGCGAAATGTGACCAAAACTTTCTCCTTCTCTCTATAACCATCGGATATTATACTCATTATTTGGAGGATAATTTTTCAAAACATTCTCCCATTTGCCTGCTAAACGTTGAATAAATGAATTCTTCAAATCAGATTCAGCGCCCAAAGAAAGCAAATTCATCATATTGGAGGAAGAGATTCCACAGGGATTTATATATTGAAAAATTTCACCCGAATTATTAAGATTAATGGCGATTCCGAAGCTAGTGAAAAAGGACTTAAAATAAATTCCCATGGAAACAATTTTTTTTTCCGGGTTTTCCTTCCAATAGAGACCGGGGCTTTCTTTATCAGGCACCAATTCGATGTTCCAGGTTTCTTTTATTGAAGAAATTGTAAAATCCTGAATGAAATTCAAGAATTCAGCAATCGAAATCTGTCTTTTTTTCAGATCAATGTGAAAATAAACTACAATTTGCCCCAATTCGTGACCTGTGTGATCGCCACCACGAGCAACATGGGAATAAAATATTTCTTTTTGGCGTAGAAATTCATGTTTTACTAAAAGATTATTGGAATCGGAGCTTACACCGGCAGTAATACTTGCAGGGTGCTCTAAAAAAAGTATGGATTCCCACCTTTTTTTTCTGGCTTTATTTTGAAAATTCATATAGTCTAAATAATGAACGGGCTTAGAAAAAGAGGAGAAAATCATTAATATTAAATTTTCCCTTGTAGGCTAGCCGTCATGTTTTTTTTTGGGAAATAGCAATGATAATTACTGTATGCAAAGGCAAGATTCACAGGGCAACTGTCACGGAAGCGGATTTAAACTATGAGGGAAGCCTCACTGTGGATATGGATCTCGTAGACGCAGCAGGTATGGTTCCTTACGAAAAAGTTCACGTTGTGAACGTGAACAATGGAGCTAGATTTGAAACCTATTTGATAGAAGGTGAACGGGGATCGGGCACAATTTGCCTCAATGGAGCCGCAGCCAGATTGGGAATGAAGGGTGATAAGGTGATTATTATTGCCTACGGCCAGCTCGACCAAAAGGATCTTCCACAAAATTTCCAGCCAAAAGTGGTATTGGTTGATGAAAAAAACTCACAGAAGAACTGAGACTTTTCTGATTTCCCCCTAATCTTTCTTGCCTAAATCTTCGATACTACTACTAAGATCAAAATCGGAATCTACAACATGAAAAACCTTCGAACCATTTTACTACTAGCAATTCTTTCCCTATCATTCCAACCGGGTGCATGGGCTCAGGATGGTGGAGCAGAAAACCAAGGTGGAAATCAAGTAGCCGCGAACAGCAATGCTGAGCCATACTATCCCCTAGCTTTTTATGATCCCCGAATTCGACTGAAGAAAATCTCCTTTGTGAGAAGGCATGCCGACACAGGAAAAGGAGAATTATTGGACGTTCAGATTGAACTCCAATCCCGTGTCGCGAAAGCACACAATTACTCTATCTACGTGATAGCTGTGCATGAACGCGATGCGCAAAATGATGACGAGAGAGCTTTGGTTCCCTACCCTTCTTGGAGACCCTACAATCCGAAAAAGGAACAAAAGATTGTTACTTTCTCCAATATTATGCCTGCAGATGTTACTCCTGTAGAAATATGGGGGGAAGAGGAATTGAAGAAAAGACAAGAAGAAATTGATAAAATGATACTTAGGGGTTTTGAGGCTGAATTGGGAGAACCGAATTTTGACGAATACATGAGATATCTCAGTATGAATCCCGGTAAAGCTCTTCCATTTACGCTCTATGGAGAGGAAGGTCCAGCTAAGGAAAAAATCCTAGTCCACAATTATACTGCTCAGACAGAAGAAGAGAGAAAGGTATGGAGACATGAAACGTTGAAAGATCATACCTACACAATGTATTCTGCAAAATACCAGGCAACTATCATCACACACCATTACACCAAGTATAGACCCAATTTCTATACATTCAATAAGGTTGGGATTTTGATCTTTGATCCTACGAAAGAAAAGAATAATCTGATTATGAGAAAAATCATCGACGTAGGTGATTTAAAAATGAGCAACTAGAACGGTTGCTCATGATTCTTTTTAAGTTTTTCGATTTAGTAGATTTTTAGTGAATGGATGCTTCCGGATAAGGGGATGTGAACTCACTCGCATTCCTATGCCGCCAATCCCATGATGAATAATGGAGTTGTGCCCATCCTGTACCATGATCCCAGATCCCCTCTATAAATATTTCTGCAAGCATAGAAGAATTCATATATTTATAGGTGTCGTAGATATCCAAAATATCTCTTTTCTCTGAAAGAATATAGTATGGTTTATTTTGTGGTTTTTCCGCCATTGGAAACAGTTTATTTAAGTAGCTTTCTGAGTAAATACATTTCAAAAAAAGACTTGCATTTTTATGAAAGGATTCCATAATGAACTATATCCATGGAGGGATTGTATGGAAATCAACAACCAGAACATAACTAGCTACCACCCGGTAAATTCTCAGGCAGCTCTTAGATCGGATTCACAGATGCAAGACAGAGGTCCGGACTCTATCCCGCCAACCACAGCATCTAATAGCGGTACGGGAACACAAACCGACTATGATAATGCGAAATCTTCCGGAAGACATTTAGACGTAGAAGCATAGATTCTATTTTTTCTTCCTTTTCCTGCATTTGTTACCGATATTATTAGAGAACTATGGCTTTAACTAAGGAACAAAAGCAGGAATTTGCTGATAAGGCTGCTGAATTTAGATCGTTTTCAGATGATTTAAAAAAAGAAGCTAATGTCTATAAGACTCAGCTTAAAAAAAATCCTGCCATGACTCCCTATTATCATATAGCCATGGCATTGAATTCTGTAAAATTCATCAATACCTCCCTTCTCCTCAATGAACT
>JAFIGA010000128.1 GCA_020831715.1 Leptospira sp.
CAACTTTGATTTCTATCGAAAAAGAGAAATTGGATCTCCTCGATCTTACGATAAAACAAAACCATAAGATTCACCAATTTTCGCAAATAGTATCGCACAATATAAGAAACCACTCTGCGAATATATCAATTTTGTTGGAACTCTTGGAAGAGGATAAAAACGAAATTGATTTCAAAAAGCATATGTCTTATTTGGTTCAATCCTCTCATCGTCTCTCCGAAACAACTGAATTATTGAATAAAATTTTAAATCAAGATATACATACATTTTCCAATATTGAACCCATACCGATCAAAAGAAAGATTGAGGAGATATTGGATAATATAAATCCGGGGCTTTTGGAAATAGAGAATCATATAAGTATCGAAATTCCGGAAGAATTGTTGATAAATGGAATTAATAAGTACATTGAAAATATATTACATCACTTACTTACCAATTCAATTAGATACAGATCACCAAATAGAAGCTTAAAAATTCAAATTTCCCATCAAATTGAAACAGACTATTCTATCATCAACATTTCAGATAATGGCATTGGAATAGATTTGGAAAAGAACCAAAATAAGATTTTTCAAATGTATAGGGTTTTCAATAACCAGCCTGATGCTAAAGGTCTTGGACTCTTTATCTCAAAAGCCCAAATGGAATTGATGGGTGGTAAAATAGAAGTCAGGAGTAAGGTTGATCACGGGACAGTGTTTTCTTTATATTTTAAGAATTAAATTAAATATAACCAAATCCGGTTTTTATTTTGGTCTAGCCAGGAAGAGTAATTGTGCTTTTCGTCATTGTATTCAAGACGGAATTCGCTTTTCCAAAATTTATTTTCCAAGAGTTTATCTTTATCAATTTCAGAAAGCATCAAGGTCATAGTTCCGGGATTGGTGGGGCATTCTCCATCCATAGGACTCCAGTAGAGTGTTACTCCACCGGAATCCACAGAAGGAATTTTCATTTCGGCATGGTTAAAAGATTGCCTGAGTATCTCCCAGCCAAAAATCTGGTGATATGATTCTACGGATTGAATTATATCCTGAGATTGAAATGAAAATCCACCAAACTTCAATTAAAGAACCGGAATTAGAGTATCATCCACTCTGATAGTATCGATGTCACCTGTTTCATTCAATTTGGCTTGAACGGGAACCAATGATTCTTTTTCTTTTAGATACAAATTACCCGGTTCATCTTTCTTCGCGACGATCTCTCTCAGTTCACCATTGTATTCAGCACGAATGGTCATTGTTTCACCATCGGGAGAATGAGCAATAGTCAACTTAGTACCTTTTTCTGCTGATTCAAAACTAAGGTTCTTACCCGGAGAAAGCGTTTTTGAATTTTTAGCAGATTTGGAACCATCTACAATATTATCACCTGTCCAGAATTCAATTAGGTTTATAACAATCAAATCAGCGGCAAATGCCAAACCGGCAACCGGAAATATGAAACACAACCACATGACTACTGACTTTACAAATTTGTTCAAAAGACTGGATTGACCTTCAAAATTGATACCATCAATAAATTGATGTAACTTTTTAGTAATTGCAAATTTTCCAAAGCAATTCCAAGTTAGAAAGGAAGAAAGTAACATCGAAACGATTAAAAATTTTTTCATAAAATACCTCTTAAAAAACTCATCGGTTGAATCAAAAAATCCCTTGATCTTTTACTTGACTTGAAACCCTTCTATCGAAAACTTAGAAGAGAACCATGGATTTTGTAAGAATATTTGACACAACCCTAAGAGATGGAGAGCAGTGCCCCGGTGCGGCTATGAGTGAAGATGAAAAATTGGAAATCGCTCATCATCTCGCCAAAATGAGAGTAGATGTTATAGAAGCAGGTTTTCCCGTGTCTTCCCCGGTTCAGTTCCAAGCAGTCCAACGTATTGCCAAAGAGGTAGAAGGTCCCATCATTGCAGGTCTTGCAAGAGCTATGAAAGTAGATATAGAATCAGCCGGTAAAGCAATTCAGCCGGCAAAACGAAAGAGAATTCATACCTTTATTGCATCTTCCCCCATTCATATGAAACATAAATTGGGAAAATCTCCCTCCGAAGTTCTTGCCATGGCAAGAGAGGCAGTCAAGATCTCAAGAGACCTAGTTGAAGATGTCGAATTCAGTGCAGAAGACGGAACTCGCAGTGAATGGGAGTTCTTAAGAGAACTAACTGAAGCCGTAATAGAAATGGGTGCAACTACTATCAATATTCCGGACACTGTTGGTTATACTACTCCGGAAGAATATGGAAAATTATTTGCCTTTTTAAGAGACAATGTCAAGGGTGCGGAGAAAGTTATTTTCAGCGCTCATTGTCATAATGATCTAGGTCTTGCCGTAGCTAATTCCTTGGCGGCAGTAATGAACGGAGCACGACAGGTTGAGTGCACTGTGAACGGTATAGGCGAACGAGCCGGCAATACCGCAATGGAAGAAATTGCCATGGCTCTAAAGACCAGAAAGGATTTTTTTGGAATTGAAACTAATTTGGAAACCACTCATATTGCCAGAGCTTCTTATTTGGTTAAGACAATTACCGGAATGGTAGTGCAACCGAACAAGGCAATTGTGGGAGCGAATGCTTTCGCCCATGAATCGGGGATTCACCAAGACGGAGTTTTGAAAAACCGAGAAACCTACGAAATCATGAAACCGGAAACAATAGGACTTAAGTCCAATAAAATGGTTTTGGGAAGGCACAGTGGACGTGCAGGTTTCAAAGAACGAATTATTAAATTGGGATTCGATCCCAAACCGGATGAGATCGATTCGGCATACCAGAGATTTTTGGAGATTGCCGATCGTAAGAAAGAAATTTTTGACGAAGACTTGGTAACTCTATTCAGTGAAGAAGTAAGAAAATCAGAATCCGATAATTACCAACTCGAATACTTCCATATCAACACGGGATCGAAGACCTTGCCTACTGCTACGATTCGTATCCGAATTGGAGACAAGGTTCATGAGGAGACAGCAACGGGGGACGGTCCGGTTGATGGCATCTTTAAGGCTATTGACAAAACCACCGGTAAGGTTCCCCTGCTCTCTCGCCTTGTAATCTCCCCTGTAACAGAAGGAACCGATGCCATGGCAGAGGCTTCCGTTACTCTGGAGTTAGCCGGAAAGCGAGTAGTTGGCAAGGGAAGTTCCACCGATATTATCGAAGCATGTGGCAAGGCATATATTGATGCTTTGAACAGATTGTAAGTTATGCCTGATTTTAGAAAGCAAGTTTATGATCTAAGTCCTTATGTTCCGGGCGAACAGCCTTCTGTCAGAAGCCGAATCATAAAAATAAATACCAATGAAAATCCCTATCCGCCGTCACCATTGGCAATGGAGGCAGGAAGAAAGGTTTTGGAAGAAGGAATTCTTCGAAAATACCCCCAACCAACTTCGCAAGATCTGAGAAAAGCCATTGCCAAGGTCTATTCTCTATCCGAAGTAAATATCATCGTCACCAATGGTTCGGATGAGGCGATACGATTGCTGTTTACGGCAATATTGGATTCAGGAGATAGCATTGCTTATCCGGATCCCACCTATTCCGCCTATCCTGTATTTGCCGATACAACTCTTGAGTCGATAAAACAAGAAAAATTTCCCTTGAAAGGAAATTTACAATTTGATTGGGAAGCTATGAAAAAATCCCAATCGAAGTTAATGGCATTCGCCAATCCCAATGCTCCGACTAGTCTTTTAGAATCGAAAGAATCAATTCGAGATTTTTTAAACACCTATAGAGGCTTTACCCTATGTGATGAAGCCTATATTGACTACGCTAGTATGGGTTCGAGTATGATAGGGGAAGTTGAAAAATTTCCAAATCTATTTGTATCTAGAACTCTTTCTAAATCCTATGCATTGGCAGGTCTGCGACTTGGTTTCTTGATCGGGAACGTAAAATGGATTGAACTTCTCAACAAAATCAGAGATTCTTATAATGTTGGACTACTTGACCAAGAAATTGCTAAATCTGCAATCCTGGATCAAGAATATTTTCTAAAGAATAGAGAAAATCTTATACACACTCGCGAGAGAGTTCAAAATTCTTTATTAAAATGGGGATTTGATGTTCCCACTAGCAGCACAAATTTTCTTTTTGCTAAGCCACCGGCTACTTATAGTGCGGAGGATCTTTTTCTTAGGCTAAAAGAAAAAAATGTATATATAAGATACTTTTCCCAAGGAATAGCTTCCAAATACCTACGAATTAGCATAGGCACTGAAGAAGAAATGGACATTTTCCTAAAAGAATTGGAATCTATCCTGAGAGTTAAGTAATTTAGCCCAACTTGTCCTTCACAACAAAATAGGCATAGATTGTACCTATAACGATAGCTACGACAAAGAGAGAACTAATGAGTACTGTTGGTTCGGTAATATTTTCCATGATTTAATACTTATTCCAAGCTTTAATTTCGTAAACAAAAAAAGGACTTCCCTCGTTGGAGAAGTCCATTTTTTTTTCAATTTTTATTTTTATTGATTCTAACTCTAATTCGCTTGAATGGTAATTTTTTTCTTTTGTGGCTCTTGCTTTGGTAATCTCAAGTGCAACTGGCCATTGGAAAATTTAGCCACTGCATTATCTGCATCCACCAACTTTCCGAGATTAAACTTTCTTCTGTAAACATCTACCTTGGATTCACTATACTCTTTCCTATATCCATCTTTTGAAATGATGTTTATTTTTCCTTCAATGGAAAGAAGCCCTTTATCCAAACTAATATCCAAATCAGTTTCGGAAACTCCGGGCATATCTAGAATGAAAATAGCTTCTTTTTCATTCTCATAAACATTCACAGAAGGAGCATGAACTCTCTCCCTTCTTGCAGGACTTGATTTAGAATCCACGGATACTTTCTCTTCTTTAGTTTTATCGATCGCAACAGACATATTTATTTCCTCCTAATTGCTAGAGTTTAATTTCCATTAGTTATACTTTCGCCATTAAGAATTTTAATCTTTTTAGGCTTATCTTCTTCGGCTCGAGGAACCAAAATTCCCAGAACACCATCTTTGTAATCGGCAGTAACTTTTTCTGCATCAATTCTAAAGGGTAATTCAAGACTTCGAGTGAATTCACCGGAGTAAATTTCTCGAATGTGAACTTCGGTTCCTTCAGAAAGTTCCTCTTCCATTTTTTTACCTTTTATGGTAAGCACATTCTCTTTCACGGATAGATCTATTTCCTCTCTGGATACACCGGGAAGGAAAGCTTGAACGAAGGCTTCGTCTTCTTTTGTATACACATTCAATGGAGGATAAACAGACGAAGAAAGCGAACTTGTCTCGAGAAAAGATCTGGTAATCGCTTCATTCAATTTATCAAAATCTCTCCAAATTGATCCTGAATTCCCATTTTCTAAAAATTTATACATCATAGGTTTACTCTCCTTGCCAATAACTGGCACTCTCTATTCTCGAATGCCATATTTTTTAGCACTCTAAATATTGGAGTGCCAAACCTCGCGAAAAGTTCAAGAATTTTTTTTAAAAAATAGTATTTTTTTTTGATTTCCTTAGCAATGCATTTTTCGACGATAGGAAAGGATGCCAACTATTGAAGAAAAAATCCATGCTTTGGGCTGGGAATTGCCCCCGCCAGCTAAGGCTCTAGCGGTCTATATACCGGCAATTCAGACAGGAAACCTAATTTTTACTTCCGGACAATTGCCATTAGTTAATGGTAATTTAAGCCTCACAGGTAAGTTGGGGAAAGACGTCTCCATAGATATGGCACAGGATTTAGCCAGAATTGCCACCTTAAATGCTTTATCAGCAATTAAATCCGTAATTGGTGATTTGGATCGTATAAGTAGAATCATTAAAGTTGTAGTCTTCGTTGCCTCTATTCCGGATTTTGAGGAACAACATTTGGTTGCAAATGGAGCAAGTATCGCTTTAGAAAAAATTTTTGGAGATAAAGGTAAACATGTTCGCTCTGCTGTCGGAGTAGCAAGTCTCCCATTGGACTCTCCTATTGAAATTGAATTCATTGTAGAGATAACTAGCTAAGCCTGAAGTAAGGATAAAAGTATTTTCATGGATAAATTACTATTGCCAATCGATATTTTTAAAACAGTAATCTTGGGCTGGGTTCACTTGAGCATTTTGTTTTATGAGAGGATAAAAGATTTTTTTGCAAGTAAATCCATGCCGGAAAAATTGTTTTTCGTATTTCTAATTCTTCAAGTAGCTACTTCTGTTATGGGGTGGGTTCAATACAAAATCGTATTCAACGATAACGAAGAAATCATTCGTCTCTCCATTGGGTGGAATGTATTTTTTATTTTGGGATCTCTTGTGAACTTTTTTTTCACAGGATTTTGGAGATCATCTTGGGTTTGGTTTATTTTTTTAATCATTCAATCCGTATTGGTTGCTCTTTTTGCTTGGGGAAGCTTAGATCCCGGATTGGCTTTTACAAATATTCTAAAACCCAAAGATTACACATTTTCTATTAGCTACTATGTATTTGGCGCCAGTCTTATATTGAGTTGGGCGTTGGGATTATCGATATATTGGGAAGAAAAAAAGAAAAATCGATTGCTCACCCCCACAATTTAACTCCCAAAATACATATCTTTTATGGTTTTTATGCCTTTTGGAATTCTTTGCTCATATCCAAAATAGAGTATCTCAAGAAGGTATTGCATCTAGCTTCTTCTGTATATCTAACTAAGTCATAGTCGAGACGTGGAGAACGAAAAAAATTGGAATGCTCCAATCTTTCGACAATTTCTTTTTTTATATGTGCCCTAGCCTCCGATCTCCTACCATAGAGCGTAGGTACAAGCAATTCACTCTTATAGGAGAGAATTCATTCTCGGTATATAGCAACTGTGATCATGATTTTATATTTTTTATCTTCCGAAATATCCATTTTTTGTAGGAACCTAGATTAAGTATCGACCTCTACACCTTCATATTTTAAGATAGGGACAAAAGATCGAAGCGGTTGGAGGAAAAAAGGAGACAAAAAAAATTTGCCAAAACAATTCTTTTTTCCATCATGAACTAAAGTCCTATGAAAACCAGATACAACGAATCCCCTTATACATATAAAAGAAGAATCACTCGCGAAGTGAAAGTTGGTGACGTGGGAATTGGTGGAAAGAATCCAATCCGGATTCAATCCATGACCAACGCGGATACAAAAAATGTTGAGGCAACGATCAGGCAAATTCGGGAACTACAAGAAGTAGGATCAGAGTTGGTTCGGATCACTGTTCCGACATCCGCAGACGCAGAGGCACTTCCCATCATTCGAAAAAGAATGAAAGAAGAAAATCTCACTGTTCCTTTGGTCGCTGACATTCATTTTACCCCATCCATAGCAATGAAAGCTGTTGAATATGTAGAAAAGGTTCGAATCAATCCGGGTAATTTTGCCGATCGAAAAAAGTTTGCCGTATTGGAATATACTGACCAAGAATATAAATTGGAATTGGAAAGGCTATTCGACGCTTTTTCCCCTTTGGTGTTACGTGCCAAAGAATTAGGAGTTGCGATGAGGATCGGAACCAATCATGGGTCATTATCTGACAGAATCATGAATCGTTTTGGAGATAGCCCGAAAGGCATGGTTGAATCGGCAATAGAATTTATTAAGGTAGCTGAGGCTCATTCCTATAGAGACATTATCGTATCCATGAAAGCATCGAATACTCAGGTCATGGTTCATGCATATCGCTTACTCGTTAGCCGATTCTATGATTTGGATATGCATTATCCACTGCATCTTGGCGTAACAGAAGCCGGTGACGGAAAAGATGGTCGTGTTAAATCGTGTATAGGTATCGGTTCCCTTCTAGATGATGGTTTGGGAGATACCATTCGTGTCTCTCTGACCGAAGATCCTATTGTGGAAATTCCCGTTGCCAAGAGAATTGTTGCAAAATACAACGAAGCTAATTTCCAGCGTCTGGACGATTCAATCCACTATAGAGAATTTCGGAATCCTTTTGCTTATACTCGTTTTTTTGCCAGAGAGATTCCTTTAAAGAATAATAAGTATCTCTATGCATTGGGAGATTCCAATCCAATTCGTGTGGAAGCCAACTTTCAAAATTTTCCCGAAAATTTTATAAATGAAGTGGGCAATCTTATACAAGCCTGTACCCAAGCCTCAGTCTTGCCGGAATCCTTGCATTTTCGAGTTTCCACAGAAGAAGAGTTAAGCTATTTGGCGGAAGCCAAAAGGCATGCATTGATAGACATTCCTATTTCATTTATACTTCAAGGAAGCTTGTCCAATCAGTTCTACGATAACATGCATGCGATTCATGCATTGGATAAATGGGTAACCTACCTTCCCTATTTTACAGGAGAAGAAGATCGGGAAGCATTTTTCGGAACTCTATCCGATTTCCATAAGAATGGTGGTTGTATAGAATGGATACTAAGACCCTCTGATCTAAATCGATTAGATGACCATTTGGAAATATTAAATAATTGGAATCTAAAAAATTCCTTATTTAGCGTAGAATCCGACGATGTAATTCGAGATTACCGAAGATTGGCTTTTATTTTGTCCAACTGTGATTATCCAATAGTTTTCTCAGGGAGCTTTTCAGATGAAGAAGAAGCACTTTACAATGCATCTATTGGATTCGGTGGACTTCTTTTGGATGGCTTGGGAGATATGATCCGAATTTCATTTCCGGGAGATATCCTAAATCAATTGAGTCTTAGCTATGATATATTGCAGGGTGCAAGACTTAGACTTAGTAAAACTGAGTATATATCTTGTCCTTCCTGTGGAAGAACACAATTTGACTTACAAGATACCACAGCTAGAATCAAGAAAAGAACCATTCATTTGAAAGGTGTGAAAATTGCCGTGATGGGTTGCATTGTGAACGGTCCCGGAGAAATGGCAGATGCTGACTTTGGTTACGTGGGAGCCGCTCCCGGTAAGGTTCATCTCTACCGGGGCAAGGAAATTGTAATGAAAAATGTCCCCGAAGAGATAGCCGACGAAAAATTGGTAGAGCTTATCAAAGAGAATGGGATGTGGAAGGATGCTTAAACACATACTCATTTTCTTCTAAATCAATTAAGGCATTTCCGCCATTTTGCAATTTTCCAAAAAGGATTTCTTTGGCTAGGGGTTTACCGATCTTCTCATCTATCATACGCTGGATGGGTCTCGCTCCCAGAGAGGGATCGTAACCTTCTTCTGCCAATTTTCTTTTTGCAGTGTCGGAGATCTCCAAAACTACATTTTTGGATTTTAGCTTCAGAGAAAGTTCATGGATTTGCTTTTCAACAATTTTTTCGACTTGTTCCATGCCCAATGCATTAAAAGGAATAATTGCCGTAAGGCGATTTCGAAATTCGGGGCTGAACATTCTTTCAATTGCCTTGGTGTCTCTATCGTCATCAATTCGTTCTTCAAATCCAAGAAGCGTTGTGGATTTTTCTCTAGCCCCTGTATTGGTTGTCATAATTAGAACAGTTTTACGAAAGTCAGCTTTTCTTCCCATTGCATCAGTCAGCGTTCCATAGTCCATAATCTGTAAAAATATATTGAATATATCTTCATGTGCCTTTTCGATCTCATCGATGAGAAGGACTGCATGAGGATTTTTACGAACTTCATCGGTGAGAAGAGCCATTTCGCCATGACCCACATATCCGGGAGGTGAACCAATTAAACGAGAGATTGTATGTCTCTCTCCGTATTCACTCATGTCAAAACGGTGAAAGCTCACACCCATGGTTTCGGCAATGGTCTTGGCTAGTTCTGTTTTTCCTACACCTGTGGGTCCTGCAAATAAGAAGGAACCAATTGGCTTGGAATCGTCCCCAAGTCCAGCAGATGAATAAAGAATGGATTCGTTGACTAAGGCTATTGCTTTGTCTTGACCGAATATTTTTTTCTTGAGAGCGGGTTCCAAATCCTCGAGCTTCTTCTTTTCCGAGTTTCGTAGAGTTGCCACAGGGATCTTGGCAATTCGAGAAACTATGTATTCCACATCTGTAAGTGTAACCTTGGGGATGATCTCTATATTTTTATTCTTTAATTTTACATAGGCACCGGTCTCATCCATAATATCGATTGCTTTATCGGGAAGCTTTTTATCCAGGATGTGTTGCACACTTAGATGAACAGCTGATTGAATTGCCTTAGCGCTATAACTTACATTATGATAGGTCTCATACTTC
The DNA here is from genome assembly GCA_020831715.1 of Leptospira sp. Lineage (GTDB taxonomy): Bacteria > Spirochaetota > Leptospiria > Leptospirales > Leptospiraceae. Next base: position 10,183 of record JAFIGA010000128.1, read on the forward strand.
TTTTGTAAACCTTTGAGGATCTCAATCGATTCATCTGTAGATGGTTCGTCTACGTCTATTTTCTGGAATCTTCTGCTGAGTGCATGGTCTTTTTCGAATATAGATTTATATTCTCTAAATGTGGTTGTTCCTATCACTCGAATGCTTCCATTGGAAAGGGCGGGTTTAAGCAGATTGGATGCATCCATAGAACCACCCGAAACAGCACCGGCTCCCACGATCGTATGTATCTCATCAATAAACAAAACAATATTCTCATCTTTACTTGCCGTATCAATGATTAGTTTTAGTCTTTCCTCAAAATCACCACGAAACTTCGTTCCCGCTAGAAGAAGCCCCATATCGACACTATATACAATTAAATTTTTAATTCGATCCGGCACTTCCCCATTTGCCAGTTTAAGAGCCAATCCTTCTGCTATTGCAGTCTTTCCGACTCCTGCATCTCCCACAAATATGGGATTGTTTTTTCTTCTTCTTGCTAGAATATGAATGGTTCGATCGATTTCAGTTTCCCTTCCAATGCAAGGATCAATCTTTCCTTCCAATGCTCTCGCATTTATGTTAATGCAGAATTTTTCAAATGCTTCTTTTTTGGACTTTTTTCCGCCATCACTTGATTCTTCTCTCGAGTTATGCATATCCTCCATTTCTTCAAAGAATTCATGGTCTTCGATATCTTCCGAGACTTGTTTTGGAATTCCATGAGAAACCCATCGCAGAACATCCTTTTTACGAATATCCTGAGACTCTAAAATATATACTGCTTGAGAATCTTCTTCTCTGTAAAGTGCTATGAATACATTACTCGCCTTGACTTCTGATTTACCGGAAGATTGCACATGAACTGCGGCGAATTGCAAAATGTATTGTACACCGACGGTATACCTGGGATGCACTTCTCCTTCGGGTCTTACAATTGCTTGGAGATCCTCTTCCATGTAGCTTTCCAATCCCATTCGAATGACTTCAATATCTCCACCTAAATTCAGGATAATATCTTTAATTTCTTCGTTGTATGTTAAGGAGAATAACAAATGTTCCAATGTAACAAAATCATGTCTTCTTACAACTGCTTCATGAATTGCTTTTTCCAGAGAAATTTCCAAATCTTTTGATAACTGCATAATTTACTCCTTTGTTGCCTCGACTCTACATTCCAATGGAAAATCATTTCTATCAGCAAGATCTCTTACCTCAGCAACATAGGTTTTGGCAATATCCAAGCTATAGATTCCAATAATTGATTTTCCTTTCGTATGAGCCTCAACCATGATTCGTTCTGCGTCAGGCATAGATTTTTGGAAAACGGATTGAAGTATCCAGACTACAAAATCCCTTGGCGTATAATCGTCATTCAAAAGAACCACAGCGTATTTACCGGGTTTCTTAAGAATGGATTTTTTCTTTGTTCTATCTAATAGAACAGTACCATCATCTAAGTTATTGGATAGACTCATCTTTGGACATTTGCTCCCTATAGAATTTCAGCGGTGACTTTTGATTCCACTCGTCAATTACTTGCAGCATATTTTTCTCTTCTTGTTTCAAATACTTTCCAAAAATTTCTTTAGCCTGATTGTGATAAAAATAATGACTGCTGTGAATAGGAACCACTTCAAAACCCCTCATGTATTTGTGCTCACCTTGAGCTCCTGCTTCAAATCTTTCCAATTTATTTTGAATAGAATACTCTATCAAGGAATAGTAACACACTTCAAAATGTAAAAAATCTATATGCTCCAAAGCACCCCAATATCTTCCATACAATACGTTTTTTCCTCTGATATTTAGGCTACCGGCTATAGGTAAATTATCTCTGGTAACAAGAACTAGGACAAGAGTTTTTCTAAGATCACTGAATAATATTTTGAAAAAATCTTTGGTGAGATAAGCCTGTCCCCATTTTTTGTCGTGAGTGGATTTGTAGAACTCCCAATAAATTTCCCAAAGTCCGGGATTAATCTTGTCCCCTTCCAATATTTGTATATCAATCGATTCATTTTGTAGAGTCTGCCTTTCTTTTTTTATTGTTTTTCGTCGATCTTTTTTCAATGCCTGCAAGAATGAATCAAAATCCAAATAATTCCTGTTGATCCAATGATACTGGTGGGTTATGCGAGTTTCAAATTGGGAATTTTGTAAAATATTTCGTTCGTTTTCCAAATGAAATAGGAAATGAATTGTAGACAAACCGAGCCTTTCACCTTCGAGTAGAATTTCCGCAAAGATCTTATCCCATAATTGGGGAGCTGGATTTTCTATATAAAGGAGTTTGGGAGCTGTTATGGGCGTAAAGGGAATCGCCGATGTGAATTTTGGATAATAGGGTATTCCGGATTTATGATAGAGGTTCGCCCATTCAAAATCAAAAATAAACTCTCCGTATGAATCCATACGAATGAAAAGAACTACGGCAGCAATCAATTTGCTATTTTGAAATAAAAGCAATGGGTGCGGTTTCCATGAGGTATTCTCTCCAATTGAGGAGGAAGTTTCCATGGCTTGGAGAAATTCAAGTTGGTAAAATGGATTGTCCGGAGAAATTAGTGAATTCCAGGGTTCCTTTTCGATATCCAAAAAAGAATCCTTCCATTCAAGTTTAAAAGAGTCACTCATCTAAGGATTAGACGAATTCTAAAATCAATTTAATATTTAAGTGATTCTTTTAAAACTCTGATATTTCTCTCGTATTCTCTATTTCCACCCTTGTTATTGAAACTATAAATCTTGGCATAGAGTTTGTCAAAATAGTCAATATGCTTTACATAAAATTTCTTTTTGAATGAATTTCTGATGTCATGGGATTTTGTGTTTTCCACAACTGCCAAGTTGTATCTTCCAACACCTTTTTCAGAAGGAGTTTCTTCTGTTCCATAGAAAGGATAACCATCAACTTGGTAAAACATAAAATAATTGTTATTTTGCAAAGGATCAGTCCCGGGCGCTTCATCGGTTACTTCCGAAATCACTTTCGCCCCATTTCTAAAATCCTCCATGTAGATTCTGGAAAAGATTTGGTTGATTTCTCGCGGTGGAATCTTTCTTGGATCGTTCTCCTCGGACACCTGCCCTCCAAAAAACAATACCATAGCTTTATTTTTGGCTCCAAGTCCTTTATTGCTAAGACCTTGCTCGGAAGCAATAAAATCATAAACTTCTAGGTGAAGACAGTTATTTTCTTTAGCTTCTTGGTCCTTGGAAAACTCACATCTATTTCCGTTTGCAACACCTTTATAAAGAACTGTTCTTGCAGGTAGAATTTTGACTTTCATACGCAGGAGTTTTGAATGACTTGTGAGTCTCTTATTGATTAGAACAATATTCTCATCTAATTTTTTTTCAGTTTGCAGAATTGCCTCTGAACTCTGCATATCTTCCGGCAATTCTTGAGCAATCAAAGAAAAATTTATAATTGCGAAAATGATAATCAAAATCTTCACTTAGTCCTCCAAAATAGATACAAATTGTATCTATATTTAAAATCGGTCATTACCGGAAATCGACCGATTTTTTATTGAATTAAGATGTTTTTTTTCGCATTTTTAACAAGATATAAACTGAAATGGCAACTCCGATCACAATTATGATGATTCTATTATAGATTGCCAAATACTCTAAAATGACTTCCCAGTTCTGACCAACGGAATATCCACCGTAAATCAAGAGTCCGCACCATAATATTACAGCAAGAGTAAATAGAAAAGTAAAAGCTAAAATATTCATATGAACCATACCGGCAACGATGGATACAAAAAAACGAATTCCGGCAGAGAATCTAGATAGAATTACTACCACAACCGCATTCCTTCGAAACCAAGCAAAGGTAGATTCGATCTTCTCTTCACTGTAAAGTTCATCTTTGAATGGAAAATTACGATGTCTCACAAAATTTAAAAATCTATGCCCGAATTTATACATGATAAAAGCACCTGCAAGATTTCCCAAAATCGTGGAAGACCATAAACCGAGCATGCCGAATCCGGAAGGGTTTCCCTCTTCTGTCTGGGCAACAAAGAATCCACCGAATACGGTGACCGTATCGCCGGGCCATGGTGGAAAAACATTTTCCAAGAGATTGGAAAAGAAGAAGAATATCCAGATAAGTATCTTATCTTGCATCTCGACCCATTGGAGTAAATTTTCCAAGTATTCAGACCATTTCATAGATTACACCACTTTCAGGGGAAAAAAAGATTTGTCAACCAGTCGATAAAACTTTAATATGAATCTGATGAATGCACGCACATCCTTCACGAAACTAAGTTTTGTCTTACTATTTTGTTTCCTGACTACAGGTTTGTTTTCTAACCGAAAACAAGAAATTTTCAATTTCGATAGAATGATTACAATTTCCAATCCTGAAAAGGCACCTCCCGCCATTCCTAGATACTTGATTCCTCAAGATTCCAAGTTCTTGCTCTCTACAGATTTAAGAACCCAATTTTACACATCAGTGGAAGCCTTTGTTTCTTTTGAGCATTCAGCAACTAAACCTGAACTCGAAAAATTTTATTCGGAGCATATGCAATCTCGTGAATGGAAATTATTACAATCCGATTTTAAAGAAGAAAAGACAATTCTGCTTTCGGAAGGATTTTCCCGGAAAGTAATAACTGTCATGATAGAGAAAACCGATCAAGGAACTTCCAAAGTAAAAATTTATTTCAAGAAAAATAGCAATTATTAAGTGGATAGCAATCTCTTTTTTAAAAACAAAAATCAACTTTTCCTAACATTGATATTGGGGAGTATGTTTATAACTGCTTCCCTTTTAGTTTATTTTGTATTTAAACCTTATTTCTGGTCCGGGCTGATAGCCGGGATTTTCTATGTTGCTTCGAGAAAAATTCACAAGATTCTATACGATATGCTTTCTCCCAATTTACGATGGGCATCGCCTTGGATCATGGTTTTGATACTACTTACCTTGGTAGTTCTTCCTTCCATCTTCATAGTCAGCAATTTAATTAGAGAAACTGTAAATTTAATTCAATACATTCGTCTCTCATTTAGTGAGGATAAAATTATTTCCACTGTGATTCGGTTTAGTACTCTAACAGATTTCATTACTGATAATGAATTTTTTTGGTTAAAGATTCCCTTGGTATACAGAGAATTCGTTGGCCAATATGTTGATATACTAAATCTGGATAGTATTTACGGAATTCTAAGAAATTCTTCAACAACCCTACTTGGTAGCTTGGATCTTCCTACCGGGTTTATTTTCAATGCGTTTTTTGCATTCCTTCTATTATTTTTCTTTTATAAAGAAGGAAAGAATATCGAAAAATGGATTTTCAAATCTTTACCCTTCCCTAAAGATTTGGAGGATAAAATTGGAAGAAGAATTGAAGCGGCTGTTCAAACTGTAGTGATGGGAAATCTTTTGATCTCCTTAATCCAAGGAGCGGTTCTCTACATATTGGTTTTAATATGTGGTTTCTCCAATCCTTTTTTGTATGCAATTATTGGGACGTTTTTTTCACTCATCCCTGTTATTGGAACAGCCGTGGTTTGGCTGCCACTTAGTCTCTATCTGGGGTTTATAGAATCTTCATGGATATTGGCAATATTTTTAATGGCATCCTCATTTAGTGCATACTTAATACTCGAAAATCTGATTAAGCCCAAGTTATTGGATAAGAAATTAAAGATACACCCTTTTTTGATATTTTTGTCTCTGATTGGAGGTATCAAAGAATTTGGATTGATTGGAGTAATTATTGGACCTGTAGCTTTAACTATTATTATAATACTTTGGGATTTTTGGAAATTATTCAAAGAAAATGCTCTCAGCTTTCAAGGGAACCAAAATGGCTGAAGAAAAAGCTCTCTCTGTTTCAGAAGTAAACAAGAAAATCGCCAGGCTGCTAACAGCAAGCCCTGATCTAAAAAATGTATGGGTCAAAGGTGAGATTTCCAATTTCAATATTGCACCTTCGGGACATTTTTATTTCTCTTTAAAAGATTCCGCCAGCAACATTCGATGCACCTTTTTTGCAGGAAGAGCTCAAGCCTATTCGGGTAGTCCCTTAAAAGATGGAATGGAAATTCTTGCCATGGGTAACATCAATGTATATGAACCCAGAGGAGAATATTCGCTCAATGTATCCAAGGTAGAAGAAGTTGGTAGTGGAGATATATTTCTTCAAGTAGAAAAACTAAAAAGGGAATTGGCATCCAAAGGTATATTTGATCCTAATCACAAGAAACCGCTTCCTAAACTTCCTAAAACTTTGGGGGTAGCAACATCACCTACCGGCGCGGCAATTGAAGATATCATTCGGATAGCAACTACCAATTATCCCAATATCAATATATTAGTAGCTCCTTGCTTGGTTCAGGGAAAGGATGCTCCGGACTCAATTGCATCGGCAATTAAAAGCTTAAATGATCCACAATGGAATGTAGATGTGATTATTGCAGGGAGAGGTGGGGGAAGCTATGAAGATTTAATGGCATTTAATACCGAAAAAGTTGTTATGGCTTACTATAATTCTCGAGTTCCCATTATTTCTGCAGTGGGTCATGAGATTGATAAAGTATTAACCGATTATGCCGCTGATATGCATGCGCCGACACCAACAGCCGCTGCAAAATTAGCTATTCCTGAGGTAGAAGCAATTTTCGAATATATAAATGAACTTGACAGGAGAATTCGTTATTCCACTTTTCAATTGATCAAATTTTATAAAGACCGATTGGACAAAATTCAAACCAGAAGATCTCTCTCCGATCCATATCACTATCTTGAAGAGAGATATGTCCACTTGGATGATATAATAACAAAAATTAGTTTAATTGGCAAGAATTTTATCTCCACTAAAAAAGAAAAACTATCGGTGTTAGATAGAATTGCGTTTCGTTTGGAACAAAATATAGAAAGAAGAAATAATCGATTGAAATTCGCATCGGAAAGAATCGAGAACTTTTCCCCGCTCTCTACTCTAAAGCGTGGATATTCAGTAATTCGAAATAAAAATAAAAATGTGATTCACAATAGTAAGGATGTAAAGCAAGGGGAAGAATTGGAACTCATTCTCTCCCAAGGAAAGTTGGGTGTTGTTGTACAATCTAAGGAAAAATAAATGAAGAAAAAAGAAGAATTAAATTTTGAAGAAGCAATTCAAGAATTGGAAGATATAGCCGAGAAACTGGAAAAAGGTCAAATATCTCTTGAAGAATCAATTCTAGCCTATGAAAGAGGTGTTGAGCTAAAAAAAATATGCACGGATCGCTTAAAGGAAGCTGAATCAAGAATAGAAATATTAAGTAAGGCGCCTGACGGTAGTCTAAAAAAAGAATCAGTCCAAAAGAAATCTAAGAAGTCTGATTTAGATGAAGTGGAAGAATTGTTCTGATGTCATTTCTGAAAGATAACCAATTAGTTGAATAATAATTCGCCAATTCCAAAATAACATTAAAATCTACCGGTTTTGTAAGCATTCCATTAAGCAAAAATACATTTTTGGAATTATCCGGATTTATATTGTTGTCGGCAGTTAGGATAAAAAATGGAATTAAGGACATACGATTATCTCTTCTTATTTTCTTGCAAAATTCAGAACCACTCATACCATCCATATTTTCGTCAGAAACAATCATTAAAACCTCATTAGACGACTCTTGAAGGATCTCATATGCTTCCTCGGATGAAGATGCCTCTTGAAACTCGTATCCTATCTTTATCAAATTATGTGTCATAATTTTTCTGGAAATTGCAGAATCATCCACGACTAATATCTTGCGTGGTCGACTCGACATAAGAAAAACTCTATTTAGAATTTTTTTTAGATCGCCCTTGGCGAAACTTTTTGGATAAACTATATCAGCACCAAAATCATAAGCCTTAGAATAAAATACTTCATCATCATGAGATGTTATCAAAATTATTAAGGGTTGTTTTATGCGAAGCTTTCTGATTTTGTAAATCAACTCAATTCCGGTTTCATTACCGAATTCCATAGAAGTTGTTATTATCTCAGGAGGATTCTTGGATATCAATTCCAATATTGATTTCGGATTTTCTAAACCTTTCCAGCTTATCTGAGGGAAATCCAATTCCATCATCAGAATTGATCTAGCGGTTGAACTGGGATCAATAATGAAACCTTCCATTAAGTATACGAAAAAATATGAGCACCAGGGGTCAATCTCTAAAATTTCGCTAGATCAGTTAGAGCAATTTATTGAAATAAAATATATGATCTTTTTCATTACACTCTATATTTTGTCTACTGTTGCCATAGCAGTCTATGCCAGTACAAAAGTAAAAAACACAAAGGATTTTATACTTGCAGGAAGATCCCTTCCCGTATATATATCAACAGCTGCACTTTTTGCTACATGGTTTGGATCAGAAACAATTCTTGGAGCCTCAGCTGAAATGGCAGAAAAAGGCATACCGGGCGTAATTCAAGAACCATTCGGTGCGGCACTTTGTTTGTTTTTATTGGGAGTTTTTTTTGCCAAGCCATTGTATCGAATGAACATCCTGACCTTTGGAGATTTTTATCGAATACGATATGGAAGAATCATGGAAGTAATTTCCGGTATATGCTTGGTTCTGTCTTATTTCGGTTGGATTGCCGCTCAAATGGTAGCGATGGGTATCATTTTAAATTCGGTCACGGGTTTGGAAGTGTATTGGGGGATTATATTGGGTTCGGCATTGGTTGTGTTCTATACATACTTAGGTGGTATGTGGTCAGTTTCTCTGACGGATTTCGTTCAGATGATTATGATAGTGTTGGGTTTATTTTTAACACTTTTCGAAGTTACCTCAGAAAAATCTATAATCGAAATATTAGGTCTTTCACCTGATGGTTTTTTCAGATTCACTCCTGAGACAGGATTTACCAATCATATGAATTATATTGCCGCATGGATGGTGATCGGACTTGGTTCCATTCCTCAGCAAGATCTATTCCAAAGAGTAATGTCCGCTAAATCTGAGAAGGTTGCCGTAATTTCTTCTCTTTTAGCCTCATTTCTGTATCTTACCGTTGCCTTGGTTCCTCTCTTATTGGCATTGTATGCCAGGCACCTACTTCCCGAAGTCATGGAAGAAGATTCACAAATGCTAATACTTGCCTTAGTAAAAGGATTTACAAGTCCTGTAGTTCAAGTATTATTTTTTGGAGCAATGATATCAGCTATCATGTCCACTTCTAGTGGAGCAATACTTGCACCCTCTTCCATATTGTCGGAGAATCTTTTAAAGTATTTGGTTTCCAAAAATTCTTGGGGAGAGAAGAAGCTTCTTGCTCTCTCTCGAATATCGGTTGTTGTCGTTGCTCTTATATCACTAAGCTTGGCGTTGGGAAGGCAAAATATATACGAATTGGTAGAAGAATCTTCAGCACTTAGTTTGGTATCACTTTTTACACCATTGGTATTTGGATTGTTCTCCAAGAGATGTCGTGAAATCTCAGCCGTTATATCTGTATTTGTTGGAATGATTGCTTGGCTTGTAGCAATGTATTTGGATTCAGAAATTGATCCGTTGATTTATGGATTTGGATTTAGTATTATACCCATGGCCATGGAATATTTTTTCTTTCCAAACCGAGACGAACCAACCAATTGAATACATCCTTCATGGGAATTCCGATTTTTTCAGCCTGCTGAGGAACCAATGACGTTCCGGTCATTCCGGGTAGAGTATTCGTTTCCAATATCCAAGGAATTCCATCATCTGTAACAATAAAATCAGTTCTTGAGTATCCTGAGCATCCTAATGAGTTGTGCGCCAATAAGCTGTATTCTTGAATCTTGGCAATCCAACCCTTATCCATATCAGGGGGGGTAACCTCTAAGCTCATCCCCGGAACATACTTAGCTTGGTAGTCGAAAAATTCACTCTGAGGAATAATCTCTGTTGGGGGAAGTGCAATTTGTTCCCATACATTCCCTTCCGGGACTTCCAACACACCACAACTCACTTCTCTACCTTTGATATTTTCTTGGACAAGCATCCTTTCTTCTGATTCAAATGCTGTGAGAATTTTTTGTTCCCAATCTTCTTTATTTGTTGCTAAAAATGTTCCCACGCTTGATCCACCCGTTGTTGGTTTCGAAAAAACAGGAAATCGAATTCCTTTTCCCGAAACTAACTTGTCCCATGTGGAACCGGAATTTTCATGATTGTAATGTTTCAAAAAATCTTTCTTTTTTATGTCTAAACATTTTGCAACAGGAATTCCCTGCTTTTCAAAGATCATATTGGATCTGAATTTATCCATCGCCAATGCCGATGCCAAAACTCCGGAACCTGTATAGGGAATATTACAGTATTCCAAGAATGCTTGTATCCTCCCATCCTCTCCTTCACCGCCATGAAGTCCTAACACAAAAATTTGGCAATCGCCACAACCGGGATCAGTCCAAGGAGAAAAAGATTTAGCTTTTAGTGAATTGCAAAAATGCTCCAGAACTACCCCGGAATAATCTTCGTTGGTATATTGCGACATCCACTCAGTAGGAATATTCCAATCCAAATCCCAATCTTCCGGGTAAAAGTATTCTCCTTGTAGGGAGATTAAAATAGGCTTTACTCTGAATTTCGATCTATCGAGAGTATTGTAAATAAACGTCCCGGATCTAAGTGATATGTTATGTTCTGTGGATCTACCACCCAATAATACTCCGACTGAAATCAACGAAAACTCCTAAATCTTCTTGTCTGATAGATAGCTAATAGTAGATTAGAGATTAGGGTGATTTTTGTACATAAAAAAAAACAAATTGGCTTTATTTTCTTAATCTTATTTTGGTCATCTGAAATTTTTTCCAAGATCCCTGATAAGCCACATGGCGAGTTGCCCTCGGATTATTTCCAATTTTGGTTTCTTTATGAAAGCGAAAAGAGACCCGGGCAAAATTACGAAATCTACAGACCATTCTTTTCAATTTACCAAGAACACGAAACAGCATATAAACAAAGAACCGTATTGTTTCCACTCTACTATAAAGAGGAAACCAACTACTGGTATACCTGGTCGGTAATGTTCCTATTTACAGGAACCGGATTCAAACACGAAGATACCGGTGATGACGAAGACTTACTAACGCCATTTCTTTTATGGGGTGGCGGAGACACGGAAGAAGATAGATATTGGGGACTGTTTCCTTTTTATGGACAACTCAAAGGTAAGCTAGGTTACAAGGAAGTAAACTTTGTGTTATTCCCCATTTACTCCAATTGGCAGAGACGAGATTACAAAGCCCATGGAGTTTTGTGGCCGATTGTGATGTGGGGTGGAAGTGAAACTCGTTCTGATGTGAGAGCGTTTCCATTCTTTGCCAAGAAAGAACACAAGGGAAAATACTATCAATACAGCGTTCTCTGGCCGTTCTTCCAATGGGGAAGAAAGTATATGGACAAAAGAGAGCCAATTAGTTACGGAATGTTTTTTCCGTTCTATCTTTACAAAGATTCGGATGAAGGAAATATGAAGAGCCGCGGACTATTCTGGTTTCCGTTTCTTGGATCCTTTCTCGGAGCGGGCTATGACAAAAGAACATCCGAAGTAGATTTCAATTTACTCTTCTTCTTGGTTCAATACGGAAGAAACAATGATATGGATTATAGAAAACTCATATTCTTTCCTTTCTATGGGCAGTATCAATTTGCTTCCAAGAAATCAACCTTTATCTCGCCATTCTATTTTCGTATGACTACGGATACGCATCATGTTCAATCACACTATACATTCATTCTTCCCTTTTTCTCTCAGATGGATCAATACTATCCTGAACTGGATAGATATGATGAATATTGGAAATTATGGCCTCTTATTAGATATCATAGGGATACAGAAGGCTCGATAGAGTGGAATGCTTTTACTCTTTTTCCTCTTAGATCACAAGAAATTGAAAAAACTTGGGATCCACTTATTTCTTTCATTGAATACAAAAGCCTTTCTAACGGAGAAAAACGCTTTTCACTATTAATGAGGCTCTATACTCAGAGATGGTCTCACAATAAATTTGCCTTCTATATACCCCTTTTAACAGATTACGAATCGCATAAAGATGATAAGGAATGGAAGTTTTTCTATGGACTACTCGGATATAAAAAACAAGATGATAAAAGAAGCTTTCAGCTTTTTTGGCTTTTGAATATATGATATCAAAAATTACAAAACCCATATCAAACTTATTAGAAGGTGCGGGGTTTACAGTATTGGTTTTAATCCAAGCTTTACTCAATTCCCATCAAATATGGTTTAAAAGAAAAGAAATTCTGGATCAAATGTTTATCGCCGGTGTCGGAAGTCTATTTGTAGTTTCGATTGTCTCTGTTTTTACCGGTATGATCATGGGTTTGAACACAGGACTTGGCTTAAGAGACTTTGGTGCCGAAGGTCAGATCGGACTACTTCTTACCATAGTTCTAACCAGAGAAATGGCTCCTTTTATGACTTCTCTAATCCTTGCGGCATCGGTGGGCTCTTCGATGGCAGCAGAAATCGGAACCATGAAAGTCTCGGAAGAAATCGATGCTTTGGAAGTTATGAGCATTGATCCAATTCGCTATCTGGTGTTACCTAGGATTTTGGGTTTTTCCCTCATGGTTCCTATACTCTGTGTTTATTCCAGTGTTTTGGGCATATTAGGGGGCGCCTTGGTCGGCAATTTCCAATTGGGAATTGAATACAGAAGTTACTTACAAGATGTATTAGAAAGAATAACATCTGTTCCAGGTCTAAAGGATCTTTATGTGGGGCTTTTGAAAGGTTACGTTTTCGGATTACTCATTGCAACTATTTCCTGCTCTCAAGGTCTGCGAACTACTCAAGGAGCAATTGGAGTAGGAAGAACAACTCGAAAATCCGTTGTTACATCCTTTCTTATGGTTATATTCTTTGGTTATGTGCTAACTGCTATCTTTTTCAATTAGGTGGAATATGGAAAATCTTGTTATTGAAATGAAAAATGTCCACAAATCCTTCGGAAAAAGACATATCCTTAAAGGAATGAATCTACAAGTAAAAAAAGGAGAGACCATGGTTATTCTAGGTCCATCCGGTACGGGAAAATCGGTTTCTCTGAAACATATAACAGGCTTACTTGAACCGGACGAAGGAGACTGTTTAGTATTCGGAAAAAAAATTTCTCATACAAAAGAAAAGGATAAGTCAGAACTAAGAGCAAGGATGGGTGTGTTATTTCAAAGTGGTGCCCTTATAAATTGGTTGAGTGTATATGACAATGTTGCCCTTCCCTTAAGAGAACATAAAATTGCCAATGAAAAAGAAATTGATGCAATTGTAATGCAGAAATTAAAATGGTTGGATTTGGTTCCCGCAAAAGATACTCTACCTTCGAATATATCAGGGGGAATGAAAAAACGAGCCGGGCTTGCAAGATCACTCACAACAAATCCTGAAATTGTGCTTTATGATGAACCCACTTCCGGACTCGATCCTGTAATGTCGAATGTTATCAATGAACTCATCATTCGCTTGCAGAGAGAACTGGGATTGACATCGGTAGTAGTTACCCATGATATGTCGAGTGCCTATATGATTGCAGATAGAATATCCTTTATCTACGAAGGTCAAGTAATCCTCTGTGGAACAGTTGATGAAATTCGAAATTCATCCAATCCCATTATCCAACAATTTATACATGGAAAGACCCAAGGCCCTATGATACTCGACCACTCAGAGTGAGAAAAAGCATTGACTTTTTAAAGGCGAATTTGTCTAATATGGTAGTATTTCATCTATGAACGCAATCAAATATCTTATAGTCGGTATTCTTTTTATTTCATCACTCGCAATTGTTGGTTATTTTACGATTTTAACAGATGGTGGACCTCTTCAGAAAAAAGGAGTGGAAGCTGTGGTTTACTTTCCTAATGCTGAAGGTGTAAAAGTAGGAAACCGAGTTACCGTTCACGGAGTCCCCTATGGTTATATCTCCAAAATCGATCTTGTCCAAATTGATGAAGAAGGAAGATTCTTACCTCGTGGCACAACAGGTGTTGCAACAAAGGTTGAAGTTACCCTAACTTTAAAGGGACCCATTAAAATCTACGAAAACTATTCGGCTACAATAAAGAATGAGTCCCTACTTTCGGGACGAATCATTGCTCTAGATCCCGGTTCGAGATTCAATAGAGACCCAAAAACCATGGAAATGGATACAGACTCTGAAGAAATCTTGGTTTTAAGCGATTATACAGTAGAATCTACCAAAACAAGATCTACCCCTCCACTTCGGGGAAATGTGACTGAAGACCCTCTTGTTTCCCTTGCTGAATTGATTGCAGAAAACAGAGGAGATATTCGAAAAACCTTTATCAATGTGGCTGAGATCACAAGTAAGATCAATCGTGGAGAAGGAACTCTGGGTAGGCTCATCAATGAAAACGAAATGCACAGAAATGTGAACACTACACTAACTGATGCTCAGATTGTACTTCGCGAATTGCGAGAAGGATTGGAAGATTTCAGAGAACAAGCACCTGTCACAAGCTTCATTCGTTCGGCTCTCTCCGCATTTTAGAGGATTTTGCCTTTTTATATCCTTGTTGCAATCCGGATACATTGTTGCAAAAATGAGACAGTTAATACGGATCACAGATTTCCAAAATTCTTGCAATATTCTTAAAACTTATCTATAATGCGACTATGAGCCCAATAGAGGCATTTTGTGAAGGTCAGTTATTCCTCTAAAAAACCTTGAATTGGCACGATACTTGCAATATTATATATACGAGCCCCGAATTTCGATTTGGGCGAGGTAAAGATATGGAACAAATTTTCAGAAAGACAGTCAAGAACACAGTTAAGATGAAGGGGATCGGTCTCCATTCCGGTAAATCTGTGCATTTGAACATCCACCCTGCAGAAGCAGGAACGGGAATACAATTTTATCATACATCCCCCAATCATATTACAAAAATCCCTGTGAGTGTTGACTATGTAATAGACACAGGGAATGCGGTAACCTTAGGTAAAGATGGAATCAAGATACAAACCATTGAACATTTGATGGCAGCTATCCATGCGATGGGAATCACTGATGCTCGCCTTGAAATCAACGCAATGGAGATTCCGATTATGGATGGATCTTCCCTTCCCTTTTTGCAATCCATCCAAGACACAGGGCTTGAAACTTTTAAACATACAATCGATCCAATCGAGATAACCCACCCAATTTGGGTAGTAGAAGGTGACAAATACCTAGTATTACTACCTGCAGATGAATGGAAAGTAACCTATAGCATAGACTTCAATCATCCACTTTTAAAAGGTCAGACTATTCATATTCAATTGAACCAAGAAACTCTTTTGAACGAAATCCTCCCTGCTAGAACTTTTGGGTTTCTAAAAGATGTGGAATATCTACAATCGAGAGGTTTGGCATTGGGTGGTTCTTTGGACAACGCAGTTGTGTTGACCGAAGATAGTTATCTAAATGACGAATTGAGATTTGAAAATGAATGCGTAAGACATAAAGTTTTGGATTTGGTTGGTGATCTAGCAGTAATGGGTCGTCCATTCAAGGGTCATCTCATTGCTTCCAAAGCCGGACATGGTCTAGATATATCCTTGGCAAAATGCATCTTGGAACAAGAAAAGAATAACGAATTGGCAAGAAGGAAGAACGGCGGAATCTTAAAATATGATGATTTCGGTCAGATATCCAAAGAAGCCTAATTTTTTCCATTTATTTCATTGATCTCAATCTTTGATCAGACAGTCTAAACTTAGATGGTCGAAGACAAGATACAATTCATAGGAATTACAGCTTATCCGGGTGTAATCTATGCGAAATGTAAAAAGGTCAAATCATACGAATCGTCCCCAACTCACCACAGAACAGACCTAAATACTGAAGAAAGAAATTTAGATGCACATCGTTTCTTAGATGCCATACAAAAGACCGAAGTTGAAATACAAAATGTAATCCAAGAATGCCGCAACGAATCGGGTGGAATCGATTTAGTTGAGATTCTCAATTCACAAAAAGAAATTCTAAATGATCCAATGCTAAAAGATGGTGTGCTCGAACGAATACGTAATAATGGAGAATGTGCCAGCCTTGCATTGGAAAACACAGTGCAGAGAATCTATGATGAATTCATTGAATTGGAAGATGAATTTTTCAGAGATCGTGCAGATCATATCCAAGACATCGGAAAAAGACTCAGTCAAAATATCAATAATCCAAACCATAGTACAAGAAATAAATTGGAGCTAAAAGAACCGGCTATACTTGTAGCAAAAGATCTTTCTCCTTCTGAACTAATTAGTTTGGATAAATCCATGATTTTGGGAATTGCAACCGATCATGGTGGTAAAACCGGACATATGGCAATCATAGCCAGAAACTATGGAATCCCTACAATCGTTGGTCTGAAAAACTTTTCAACATTCATTGAAGATGGAGAATTTCTTTTACTGGATGCGGAAAGAGGTTTCATAAAACGAAATGCAGACATGGAAGAGTTCAAATCTTTCGGAGAAAGATGTTTACTTCCATTGCCTTCTGATTCTATTAATCAAAAAGCTCTAGCGACAATGGATGGCACTCGAGTGTTTCTAAAAGCTAATTTGGAAACTGATGAAGAGTGTGATGATGTAATCAAAAAGAAGGCGGAAGGAATCGGTCTATATCGTTCAGAAATACTTTACATTCAGCTTAAGAGCCACACTCCCACAGAAGAAGAGCAATTTAGAGTATATAAAAATATACTAAAGTCAATGAAAGATATGCCTGTTGTCATTCGAGTATTCGATATCGGTGCCGATAAATATGAAGTTGGTTCCCATGAAGCCAATCCTTTTCTTGGAAACCGAGGTATAAGATACCTTCTCAGACACACGAACCTTTTTAAAGAACAATTAAGAGCTCTACTTAGGGCTTCCATCTATGGAAAACTTAATATTCTAATACCTATGGTTTCCTCGATATCCGAAGTTTTAGATACAAAAAAACTACTCCAAGAATCCATTGAGGAATTGGACTCAGAAGGAATTGAATATTCCGATGAAATTGCTTTGGGAATAATGGTTGAAACACCCGCATGCGCCTTGGGCTTGGATGAGTTCTTGAAGCATGTGGATTTCATCTCGGTTGGAACCAACGATTTGTTGCAATATACCATGGCTGTGGAACGAAACAACTACGCAATAAGCAGTCTCTACAATCCATTTCACTTTGTATTCTTGGAACTTTTAGAACAGATTGTTACAAAAGCCAACAAAAAGAAAAAACCGGTTTCTATCTGCGGAGAGATTGCAACAGATCCGGACATGACGGGAATACTTCTTGCCATGGGCTACAGAGACCTTTCGGTAGCTCCCCCTTTCCTTCCTTTGATTCAAGATAGAATTAGAAATATGAAATTGAGAAAACAAAAGTCACTCTACAAGAAAATTAAATCCCTTGCCAGGGAAGAGAAATTCTACGAAATCGAACTTCTCATCAAAGAGGATGTTCTTTAAGTTCAATATCGGGATTATTTTTCGAGAAATAATTCATATCCCATTCTGTTTCAAATAATAGTGCACCGACCCCGTTCTTGTCCATGACAAGGTTCGCCGAACTTGGTATCTTTTCCAGATCAGAAGATTTGATCCATCTACTCACTGTAAAGGGAAGTCTTGCTAAATTCGTATCAGCTTTGTATTCATCCAGGAGTCGTCTCTGAAATACTTCAAATTGTAGATTCCCCATCGCTCCCACAATCGAGTTCCCGGAACCTACAGTCTTGGATGTGAAGAGATGTAAAATCCCTTCCTCAGCCAATTGCTCCAACCCTTTTCTAAAACTTTTTAAAGAAAGAGTATCTTTAGCAGAAAGTGTGGCAAACATTTCCGGAGCAAATACAGGAAGTGGTTTTAGATCCGGTGCTTTTCCGGCAGAAAGAATATCACCAATCTGAAAAGTACCGGGATTGATAACACCTATTATATCACCCGGATATGCTTGGTCAACGGTATTTCGATCTTGACCAAAGAATGCAAACGAGCTGGCAAGCTTAACAGGTTTATCCAGTCGATTGTGAACAGCTTGTACCCCTCTTTCAAAAATACCGGAAGTAACTCGAATGAAGGCAATCCTGTCTCTATGCATTTTATTCATATTTGCTTGAACCTTGAAAACAAATGCAGAAAATGGAGAAGTAATCGGATCCAAAAAACCTCCATCCTGGAGAGGAATCCGTTCCGGTGCGGGAGCCAGGTCCAAAAACTGATTTAAAAACAACTCGATTCCAAAATTATTCACAGCCGAACCGAAGAAAACCGGGGAACATTTTCCGTTGAGAAAATCATTCTTATCAAAGTCACCCAACCCACCTTCGATCAATTCAATGTCCTCTCGAAACTTTTTAACTAATTCCGGATCGTAGTTTTCATCCAAGGTAGGATCATCCACACCTTTCATCTGAAAACTGCTCTTCTTGGAACCACCCGATGATTTGTCGAATATATATAACTTCTTGTCGGCTAGAGAATAGACTCCCTTAAAATCCGGTCCCGTTCCCAACGGCCAAACCAATGGAATTGCCGCAATGCCCAATACCTTTTCTATCTCATCCAAAAGTTCAAAAAGTTCTTTTGTCGGACGATCCATCTTGTTCACGAAGGTAAGAATTGGAATTCCCCTATCTCGACAAACCTTAAAAAGTTTAATCGTTTGAGGCTCAACTCCCTTACCGGCATCCAAAACCATAACACCGGTGTCCGCCGCCATCAATGTTCTATAGGTATCTTCGGAAAAATCCTCGTGACCGGGAGTATCCAAAAGGTTCAACACATGATCTTTGTATTCGAATTGCAATGCCGCCGAACTAATGGAAATTCCCCTTTCCTTTTCCATGGACATCCAATCGGATGTGGCGGTTTTCTTGTCTTTTTTAGCCTTTACCATACCGGCAAGCTGAATGGCACCTCCAAATAGGAGTAGCTTTTCGGTTAAGGTGGTCTTTCCCGCATCAGGATGGGCTATAATGGCAAATGTACGTCTTCTCTGGACTTCCTTCTCTAAAATGGTGGAGCTCATAAATATACTTCCAAGATTTCGGAACACTTTACGATGTCAATCGAGGAAATGTCATTTAGGATTTTAACATTTAAATCGACAATAAAAATGGTTGACGAGTTATGAAAATTTCTGCGAGTATACATTATGTCTCATAATAGACGGTCTTGGTTCCTTTTGACCGCTTGTAGCCTTTTGTTTTTAGGATTGGATTTTCCTAAATTTAAAACCGGTGAGGAACGTGCATTCTCTGATTTTCAAAAAGCACTCATGCACTACAATGCCAGAGAATACTCTCTCTCTAGAGAAAAGCTTCTGAGTGTAATAGCTCAAAAGCGAGACTTCCCTCTTGCCAAACTCTATCTTTCTCGAAGCCTCTATCAGTCCGGAGAATGGCTGGACTCGCTTCAAGTTATGGAAGAACTCAATCGTAGCCACCCGGAAACATCAATCTCTTCGCGACTAGAATTTCTACAAATGGAAATAGCCAGGCAAAAAGTTTCAGTGGATGAAATGGTATTTTTTAAATCTCTGAATGGAGATGAGAACCGAGGATTTCGATTTCGCAATCCGGTTGATGTAGCCGTAGACACAAAAGGATCTATATATATACTTTCATTTGGTACGGGAAATTTAGTTAGTCTTCATCCCAATTATGAACCTAAGTGGATGGCACAAGGAGGATTCGCCAGAAAAATGAAAGGTCCACTTTCCATGGTATTATGGGAAGATAAAATTCTTGTGGCTGACTTCCCTACCGATCATATCTATCTATTCAATACAAAAGGCAATTATATAGATAGATTTGGTGGAACCGGTTCTGATCTTAGCCAATTCAGAGGACCATCGAGTGTAACAAGAGATAATGCAGGAAATTTTTATATAGCAGATACGGGAAATCACAGAATATTGAAGTGGAACGCAAAAATGGAACCGTTGTTTGCATTCGGAACCACTGGCAAAGGTAAACTATCTATTCCTTCCGGTATACAATACAATAATGGAAAAATATATGCATTGGATAAAATAGACGCAAGAATCATAGTATATGATGAAGAAGGAAATTTCATTGAAGACTACAAGAATTCTTATCTCAAAAAACCAAGACATGTTCGATTCATAAAGAACTCTATGGTTGTATCGGACGAAATATCCGGAATCATTTATATGGATTTAAAAACTTTGGAATGGAGTAGAACCAAACCATTCCAAGACAAATCAGGCAAGATCAGAAATGTTGATAGACCCTTTTCATCTTT
>JAFIGA010000148.1 GCA_020831715.1 Leptospira sp.
CAAGACGACCTCACAGTAATCGGAATCGAAAAGCTATAGGCTATATTTCTTTAGATATATTCACCCGAATCAATATCTTTTACTTTTGCCTTTACCATATCCATCGCCTTCTTTGGTATATCAGTTTCTACGAATGTTTCATGGAGAATTTGTAAACCAATAGCATGATTTAAAATGGCATCTTGTTGTACTAAATCACCCACATCTGTCTTGGGATCATTGTAGGACGCCCAAAGTCTTTCAATGGAATCGTAATCCATAATACCCAAAGCTTTTACTTTCTCGGGAGTAAGATACTTTTTCTTGAGAGCTAGGAGAGCATCGAGTTTATGCTGATCTGTATGAGCCGGAGGAGCCATGAAGGCAAATTTTTCCCTCTTATACAACTCTTCGGGAAGGACTCCTTTCATTGCTTCACGAAGAACGTACTTTTCAATCTTACCCTTGATTCGAAGCCGTGGTGGAATATTGACACAGAGTTCGGCAAGGTGGTGATCCAAAAAGGGAGGTCTTGCTTCCATGGAATTCGCCATGTCCACTCTGTCTCCCCCCCAAGTGAGAATCTGTCCTTCCAACATGGTTTTGATCCAGACATATTGTGCCTTATCCAAAGGGTGACGATCTTTCAGTTGGCTTGCGTCCAAGGTATTGGCAATTTCTCTTCCCGGATCATAGTCTTTTAAATTCTCTTTAACATCTTTAGCTAAAAGCTCTCTAGCTTTGGGTGTGAGAGAAATCCAGTTTTCAATGCATGAGGGCATGAATCCCACTTTCTCTTCCAACTCTTTATGGCTAAAATCATTTAGACTGAGCATAGCCCCTCGGAAGAGTTCGTTGGATTTATGGAGCATGTCTTCCCATTCTTGTCTTTCCTTTTCAGGTAAGTCATTCAGTCCATGGCGAAAGAAGTCTTTTCTAAAAGACGGGTAGCCTGCAAATAGTTCATCTGATCCTTCGCCTGTCATTACGACCTTGTAGCCTGCCTTGTTCACATGGCGAGACATCAGAAGTTTTGCCACACCTAAGGTGTTATAAATGGTTCTTTCCGTATGCCAATGAGTCTCGACAAAGTAGTCATAGAGGTGGGTGGCATCAAGCATCATGATATCTTGGTCGGCTCCAACCGATGCTGCCATCCTTTTGGCGATCGGACTCTCATCATAGGAATCATTGTCGAATCCAATGGTGAATGCCTTTACCGGATCCTGTTTCACGGAAGAGGCAAGACCCAAGATTGAACAAGAATCAATCCCCCCACTCAAGTAACAGCCTACAGGCACATCTGCATTCAACCTGAGTTCTACAGCACGAAGTAAACTTTCTCGAACTTTTTCCACCCATTCTTCTTCACTGATAGATAGGTCTCTTTCTTTTTCTGTTGGGAAGTTCATATCCCAATAGGTATGCTCTTCTACTTCAATCTTACCATTCTTTCGAGTCACTTTTAGAAAATGACCGGGAGGAACTTGCTTGACACCTTCAAAGGTTGTGCTCCCCGGAACCATAACTTGGATCAGTTGGTGGAAGGCGCCTTCCTTTGAAATCTTTCGAGGGACATCCGGATGAGCGAAAACAACCTTGATCTCGGAACCAAATACAAAATCCCCATTGGGTGTGATTGTATAATACTGAGGCTTGATACCAAATCGATCTCTTGTTACATACATGGTATCTTCTTTTTTGTCATAGAGGGCAAATGCGAATTCACCTCTCAATTCTTTTAGGCTCTCGTCAAATCCTCTCTCTTGGTAGAGATGCATGAGAATTTCCGAGTCTGATTTAGTTTTAAATCTATAGCCTTTCGCTGTAAGAGTGGCACGTATTCTTTGGAAGTCGTAAAATTCTCCATTATGTGCCATGAGTAGATTCTGATCCTCAGAGACAAAGGGCTGTCTTGCGCGATTGGATTCCAGGTCAATGATTGAAAGTCTTGTATGAGAAAATCCTACACCCAAGTCTTCCATAATTTTAAAACCATAGCCATCCGGTCCTCTATGGTATTGAATTGCCGCCATTGCCACCAATACTTCTTTGTCTACAGGACGACTCTTGTCTTTATAGAAAACACCACCTATTCCACACATATAATTTCTCCTTATTTAACCTTTGCAGGTATTTTCTGAGACAATTCTTCGATTGCCTCATCCGTTGTTAGTACTCTCGCATAGCGATCTCTGAGTATCTGAATGGTAAAATTATGAAACTCTTCCGTTACTGTTGTACAGGCATCTTCGATTAAGTTTACATAGAATCCAAGATCGGATGCATCTCTAACAGTTGTAGAAACACATTCATTTGTATAAACACCACATATAAATAGAGTATTGATTCCCATATTTTTTAATACAAATTCCATATTAGTGGATGTGAATACACCGGAAGCTGTCTTATTGATGATGATCTCATCTCCCACAGGTGCAATTTCTTCTAAAAATTCGGCATCCTTGGAACCCGGTGGTGCAAGGAGATTTAACCTTTTATGACCCGGTGAACGATCTCTCCCGTCCTGGGTAAGGGATTGAATTCGGGTGTGGATCACTTCTATTTTTCTCTTTCTAAATAAAGTTTGTAGTTTTTGGATATTGGGGACTACATAATTTTCCAACATATGAAAATAGTATTCTTCTGCTTCCGGTGGCACACCTGATTTACCTGTTTCGGCAAAGACCCCATGGCCTCTTGCCGCATCCAAATACTGCATATCAATCACGAGGAGTGCGATATGCTGTTGGTCATAATTTTCTTCTCTTTCCGGATTTTCGATGATGGATTCCACATAGATTTCTCTAAGCGGGTCTTCATTGATCATATCCGGATCTAACTCTGCATTGGGGTTGAATTCTAGATTCAAATTGTTAACTCCATCATTGTATTTAGCATTACGTTTGCCCCGGTTTCAATATCTTCCCAGGGAGTCCATTCCGCAGGGCTATGCGATCTTCCGTTTTTGGAAGGAACAAAAATCATTCCCATTTTTGTCATGCGAGCCATAATCTGTGCATCATGAGCCGCACCACTGGGCATTCTGTGGTATTTGATATTTTGGGATTCACATGCCTTTTGGATTGCATCCAATATGTTTTTATCGGAATGAGCCGGCTTCACTTGGCTTAGAACATCGAACTCGAACATAAGATCCCTTCTTCTGGCGATTGCCGAAATTGCTTTTCTGAAGGTATCAAATAATTCTTCCAATACCTCTTGACTGGTATCTCTACAATCAATGGAGAATTCCACTCTTCCGGGAACTGTATTTGCCGAGCCGGGAAAAAGACTTACCCTACCAATGGTTGCTACAGAATGTTCGCTTCCGTTCTCTTCCAAGATTCTGGGAATTTCCAAGGAGAATTCGGCAAGCCCCTGGAAGGCATCCTTTCTCATATTCATGGGAGTGGTTCCTGCGTGGTTTGCTGCACCGGTGAGTCGAACCTGCCATTTGAAAAGACCTGTGATCTCTTCCACTATTCCAATGGGAATCTTCATTGTATCCAAGACCGGTCCCTGTTCAATGTGGAGTTCCAAATAACCCAGAATTGAGTCCGGGTTTCGTCTGGCATTCAAGGCATCATTTGCATTCAATCCTACATTTTTCATTGCCTGCTCAATGGTCAATCCTGATAGATCCACTGCGGTGTGAATTCTATCGGGTGTTAGTTCCCCGCAGAATGCTTCTGAACCAAAAAGCCCTCCGAATCTTCCTTCCTCATCCGTAAATGATATGATCTCTATGGAATTCTTGGGGATAAACCCATGATCTTTCATGGAGCGCAAAACTTCCAAACCTGTCAGCACTCCGAGGGATCCGTCCAAATGTCCCCCCGCGGGAACCGTATCAATATGAGATCCCATTATCCAAGATTTGGTATCATCCTCTCCAACTAACCTACCTATAATATTTCCTGCTCCATCCACTTCTACTTCCAAGCCAGCATCTTGATAGCGTTGTATGAGCCAAGACCTTGCCTTCATATCTTCTTCTGTAAAAGACATGCGATAGATTCCTCGATCGGGAGATTTTCCAATCTCACTTAAATTCATAATATCTGTTTTTAATCTTTCAAAATCTACTGTTTCTATGGTTTTTGTACTCATTCTTTTATCTCCCTAATTGATCTCCCTGGAATTTGGATTGGGCAATAAGCTCGGATCCGGAAGATCTGTCATGAGAGTGGTTCTCTGCACAAGACAAGTCAGTAACGCCATTCGAAGAAAGACTGCTCCTCGTGCTTGGGCAAAATACCAATTGTGATCTGTATAATCCAAGTCCGTATCCAATTCATCACCCCGAGCCAATGGATGGAGTACTATTGAGTCTTTTTTCAATGGCAATTTCTTGCTTAATCGGATATCTCCTGTTAGAACTTCAAAGCTTTCCCCGACCCAAGCTATGGAATTGATATATATAACATCCAGATCCGGTAATACATCGGCTAGGTTTTTGGATTGGCTAATCTTCAAACCGGATGC
>JAFIGA010000150.1 GCA_020831715.1 Leptospira sp.
AAAATTGGTATCAAACCCAATATTGGATCCGGTGGGGAAATCATACGCGGTGCTTTGAAAATTGATCCTATCCGACGTAGAGTTACTCTGAACGATAATATCATCAATATTTCCAGAAAGGAATTTGACATCCTGCAACTATTAGCCGGATCTCCGGGAAAAGTTTTTAGCAGAGAGATGATTTTGGAATCTGTATGGGGTGTGGAATGGGACGGATTCGAGAGAATGATTGACAGTCATATTAAAAGAATTCGATCCAAGCTGGAAAAGAACTCTGCGCAACCGGAGTGGATTGAGACTATCTGGGGAATCGGATACCGTTTCACAGATAACTATGACAATATCATCATTCCGGAATAAAGTAGCGATTCTGTAAATCGTTGCTTTATATATTAAAACACAAATAGAAAAAGGGGTAAGACATGGAAAATACAACAGCTACATTAGAAGATGAAATCAAGAATTACAAAACTAAGGCAAAAGAACTCACTGAGAAAGCAAGAGAGAAATACTTAGAGAATGTGAATGACATCAGAGAAATGGCAAAATTGGTTGGGGGAGAAGCCTCCATTCGTGCTAAAGAATTGGTGGATCATGTGGATGAATATGTGGAAACACACCCTAAAAAATCTGCTCTTATTGGTATGGGCGTTGGCGTTGGAATCGGCTTGGTTCTTGCGGCTATCCTAAGGAGAGACTAAGATAGCCACTTCCAATAAACCAACATCGGAGAAGACAGAAACAACCTCTTCTAGCAAACCAAAACGAACTCGGGGGCTGAAGGCATCTCTGGAAAAACTTCTGGAGACTTTGATTCTTTATTTAGAGACAGTTCTCCTCTACTTTCAAAAACATACAGAGTTATTCGTCAAAAAACTTTATACAAAGATGATTTGGTTCGTCTTGGTATTTTTTACAATTTGCATTGGATTTGCCTTTCTTTCCTTTTCGGTCTACATGAGTTTTATGGAATATGCAGGATTGAATGCAATTCAATCATCGCTTGCAACGGGAATATTTTTTCTTCTCACATCTTTCCTATTCTTAAGATTCCTTCTATCTAGGTGATTTACGAATGAGTTTACCAAAATCACCCGAGGATATGAACTTAGATGAGCTGAGATTGCTCTTGGAGATTCGTAAACTCGAATTGAAAAATAGTCTCCAGGAAGTAAAGCATAGACTTGGAATTGGAGGAAGAATTCTAAAAGCAATCCAAAAATCCGGAATCATAGAATCATTTGCCCAGACTGTGCAATCCTATACGGCTAACCCCCAAACTAGTTCTGCGTCTTCATCCCAATCTCCTGCAACTTCCCAAGACGAAAATTCTTCGTCCCAGAGCAATACTTCTACCTCAGAAAATTAAAACATATTTCATGATACTACTTTCTACCCAATCCATAAGCAAATCCATAGGTCCAAAAACACTTTTTACAGATGTTAGTTTAGGCATATCCGAAGGCGAAAAACTCGCAATCATTGGAACCAATGGTTCCGGTAAATCCACCCTACTTAAAATCTTACTCGAAGAAGAGGAAATTGATTCCGGTCAAATTGTCAAAAACAAAGAACTGAAAATTTCCGCCCTACTCCAAGATCCCCCCTTCGACCCGGAACAAGAAATCATAGATCATATCTTCGAAACAGAAAATCGTCTATTCTCTGCTATACGAGAATATGAATCAGCATGTGAAAGACTAGAAACCGATCACAGTGAAGAGGCAGAAGAAATCTTCAATAAGGCAATGTCGGAGATGGATCGATTGGATGCTTGGCAGGTGGAAACAGATTTCAAATCCATCCTGACTGAATTGGGCATACCTGAAATTCATGCCAAGATGGGGACTCTATCAGGTGGTATGCGAAAGAAAGTGGAATTGGTAAAAGTCCTTATGGAAGAGAGCAATCTCCTCGTATTGGATGAGCCAACGAATCATTTGGATGTGGAAACCATCATTTGGTTGGAAAACCATCTCTCCGATATGAAGAAGGCACTTCTTCTAATCACTCACGATAGGTATTTCCTGGATCGTATTGTAAACCGCATCATAGAAATTGACCGGAAGAAAGTTCAAGTCTTCGAAGGAAACTACGAATTCTATCTGGAAAAGAAAGCAGAAATCCGAGAAGTAGAAGAACGGATGGAAGAAAAGGCGAAGAGTTTTCTTAGAAAAGAAATCGAATGGCTGAGACGCCAACCCAAAGCAAGGGGCACCAAACAAAAAGCACGAATCCAACGCTATGAAGAAGTGGATGGTCGCGAGAAATTCCAAGCCGACAAAAAATTGGAACTGGCAAGTATTGAAGTACGCCAAGGCAAGACCATTCTCGAAGCCAAGCATCTCTGCAAATCCTTCGAGGGAAAACCCATAGTCAATCAGTTCAACTATCATTTCCGTAAGAAAGAAAGACTAGGAATCGTCGGACCCAATGGTTCCGGTAAATCCACCCTTCTCAATCTCCTCACAGGAAGATTGGAACCTGACACGGGTATTGTGATACCCGGAATCAATAATGTGGTTGGATATTTTTACCAGACTTCCCAAGAACTGGATCCAAGTCTAAAAGTTATAGATTATATCAAGAAAAAAACCGGAGAGTCCATCACTATGGAAGATGGAACCAAACTCTCCGCGGGAAAAGTCCTGGAGAAATTTCTTTTTCCCGGGGACATGCAGCATAGCCTCATTGAAAAACTTTCGGGTGGAGAAAAGAGAAGACTCTACTTGGTTGAAATTCTAATGAACAATCCAAACTTTTTGTTATTGGATGAGCCTACCAATGATTTGGATATCCTGACATTGACTGTACTCGAAGAATTTTTGGTAGATTTTCCCGGCTGTGTTGTTCTCGTCTCCCACGATAGATATTTTATGGATCGAATTGCGGGAAGTCTCATTGCATTCAGAGAGAATGGGGAACTGGTTCAGTCTCATTTATCTTACTCTGAATTTTTGGATGAGGAGAAGAAGAGAAAGTCCAAAAATTTCGATGGAAAATCAGAAACTTCTTCCCTATCACAAGCACCACCTCCGGCCACGAAAGAATCCACTTCTTCCACCACTCCAGAAAAGCCCAAAAAAATAAGCTATAAAATCCAAAGGCGGATCACTGAGCTGGAAGAAAAGATGGAAGGCTGGGAAAAAGAAAAATCCAAGTTGGAATCCGAACTTCCCAATGTGGCAACTGTTCCTGATAAACTCATAGAGCTTACCAAAGAAATTCAGACATTAGATACGAATATCCATGACGCAATGAAAGAGTGGGAAGAACTCTCCGTGGCGAATTCATAGAGATAGATTTAGTTTTCTTTTATAAACTTTCCCGATCTATCAAAGACCAATTGCACAAAAACATCTTCATCGCCCTCTTTGCGATAAGCGTCTATTTCAATCCAAAAGCCTTTACGATTGGTAATTTTTGTTAGCACATAAGATAGATCTTCTGAGGACAATCTATACTCAGGATGTGTAGTCGCAAATTTGGAAGCAATGGACTTTATGCTGGCAATATCTGATTTGGAAAGTGAATGTGATCCTTGCCTGGTTTCTAGCCAAGTTCCCTTGGGTGAATAGAATGCTACAGTTCCTCTATCATGATCTCCAATAGAAATATTTCCCGATTGGTGCTCATAGGCATACATATCTAAATCTGAATATTGATAGCCGGTTTTGCGAAGTGCATCCGTCATCATTTTTCCTGTCACCGGGATATGAGTTGTAGGTTCCTTGACTGTATCGATAGAATCGGGAAGTTTTTGGTAGAGTTCTTGGGAGGCAATCTGTGTGGGGAGAATCAGTGCAAAAGTCAAAATACATAAATATAAATAATTTCTAAACCAATTTGAAATCCCT
Source organism: Leptospira sp. (assembly GCA_020831715.1). GTDB lineage: Bacteria > Spirochaetota > Leptospiria > Leptospirales > Leptospiraceae. The sequence goes on from JAFIGA010000150.1 coordinate 3,858, forward strand.
AGCAGTTTATTCATTTAAATTCCCTCTGTTATTAGACAGGAATCACTCATTTACTAGTATTTTTTTTCATGCAAGCTATTAAATCACTCACATCCACACTGGCTATTCTAGAAGTTATATCAGACATAGCATAGGAGACGATCAATTTATTATTATGGATTAAAGAACCACAGGAATACACTACATTGGGCACATAGCCTTCCCTCTCTTCCTCATTTGGAGTAAGTAGCGGTTCCTCAAGACGGGCAATGATTTTTGAAGGATTTTCAAGATCAAGGAGAATGGCTCCTATGGAATACTGTCTCATTGGTCCAACGCCATGGGTGATCACGATCCACCCTTCACTTGTTTCTAATGGTGAGCCACAATTTCCTATCTGAACAAATTCCCAAGACATCATCGGCGCTTGAATCATTTCTGCTCTATCCCAAAAATGAAAATGATCAGAATACATAATAAAATTATTCACCCCATCCA
>JAFIGA010000155.1 GCA_020831715.1 Leptospira sp.
TGAAAATGATTGGAGCTTATTGGATGGGAAAAGTGAATTCTATAAGAAGTCATTTCTTGGAAAGGGTAAAAATCATCCTTTGTCTGCAATAAATGTCTTTTCTACGATAGGAGGGAAAGAATTCCTTCCAGAGGGTATTAACTGGCTTACGAGGATACTAAAGGAAAACAATATGGCTATATCCTCCTTGACTACAGATTCAGCCAACAGATTGATGAAACGTATATTTTACAATTATATCTCTGAAATAAAGAACGATAGGGAACTGATAGAAGAATATATTTGGATTTTAAATACGATGGTAGATTTAGGTTCTTCGGACGCATATTTCTTAAGAGAAAATGTTATTACCTATAAAACGAATGCAGCTTAATATTCAGTTTCCTGTGTATCGCTAAATATTAAATTAGAAATAATATAAAAGGATCATCATGACAGAACCACAACAAAACCAACTCGGTAAAACTCTCTGGAATATTGCAGACCAATTGCGTGGCTCCATGAATGCGGATGATTTCCGTGATTACATGCTTTCCTTTCTATTCTTGCGTTATCTTTCGGATAACTATGAAACGGCGGCAAAAAAGGAACTGGGAAAAGATTATCCTAAAATTGTAGAAGGAGAGAACAGAACTCCTTTGAATGTTTGGTATGATGCCAATCCCAAAGACAGAGAAGAGTTTGAAAAGCAAATGCGACGTAAACTCCATTATGTCATAGAACCGCAATTTCTCTGGAGTCATATAGGAGAACTCGCACGGACACAGGACAAAGATTTGTTAAAAACCCTTCAAAAGGGATTCGATTATATTGAACAGCAATCCTTTGCCAGCACATTCCAAGGATTGTTTTCCGAAATCAATCTGAGTTCAGAAAAATTGGGTAAAAATTATGAAGAAAGAAATAAAAAACTCTGTGCTATTATCACAAAAATTGCAGAAGGGATACGACAGTTTTCTTCCGATTTAGATATCTTAGGTGATGCCTACGAGTATTTGATCGGTCAGTTCGCGTCAGGCTCCGGGAAAAAAGCGGGGGAGTTCTATACTCCCCAACAAATCTCGACAATCCTTTCCGGTATTGTAACCTTGGATAGCCAAGACCCAAGCACAGGGAAAAAGAAGAAGCTAGATAAGGTTATGGACTTTGCCTGTGGTTCAGGTTCGTTGCTTTTAAATGTTCGAAATCAGATTTTAAAGGAAGGCGGAAGCATTGGGAAGATATTCGGACAAGAAAAAAACATCACTACATTCAACCTTGCTCGAATGAATATGCTTCTCCATGGTGTGAAAGATACCGAGTTTGAAATCCATCATGGAGATTCTCTCTTGAATGAGTGGGAATTATTGAATAACCCCAACCCAGCCAAGAAAATGCATTTTGATGCCATCGTTGCCAACCCTCCTTTTAGTCTGCGATGGGAGCCGAGCGAAGCTTTGGGGGAAGATTTTCGTTTTAAGAGTTATGGGCTTGCGCCAAAATCAGCCGCTGACTTTGCCTTCTTGTTGCATGGCTTTCATTTCTTAAGCGATGAAGGAACGATGGCGATTATTCTTCCCCATGGAGTTTTGTTTCGTGGGGGTTCGGAAGAAAAGATTCGAACCAAACTCATTCAAGATTCTCATATTGATACTGTGATTGGTTTGCCGTCGAATTTATTCTATTCAACCGGTATTCCTGTCTGTGTTCTTATCTTAAAAAAGTGCAAAAAATTTGATGACATTTTATTTATAAATGCCAGTGAATATTTTGATAAAGGGAAACGGCAAAATCAACTCACATTAGAGCATATTGAAAAGATAGTTTCCACTTATCAATTCAGAAAGGAAGAGGATAAGTATTCTCGTCGTGTTGGTATGAAGGAAATTGAGAAAAATGATTACAATTTGAATATTTCTCGGTATATCAGTACGGCAAAGGAAGATGAGGTCGTTGACTTGGAGGAAGTCCACGCTGAGCTGGTTTCTCTGGCGAAGAATATTGGAGAGGCGAAGAAGAAACACAACAAGTTCTTGAAGGAGTTGGGACTTGCGGAGTTGCCTTAGATGAAACTAAAAGAATTGTATATAAAGAATTATCGATCTTTCGCGGATATACATTTATCCGAAATTTCTCCTTCGATAAACGTTTTGATTGGTAAGAACAATTCTGGAAAGTCAAATATACTAAAAAGTATCGCGGTATTGCAATATCAGACTTTAATAGATTCTAAAGACATTCGTCTAAGACAAAGTTCTCTCTCAATGACGTATCGTTTTGATTTCTATCAGCTCAAAAAGCTAAAAGTAAAAGGTCGAAACTTTGAAACACAAGAACTATTAGATGATTTCAATATTAACACTATGCTTTTCTCCATTGATAACAGAGAAAGTGTGACTCTAAATGTCTTATCAAAAGAGACAACCGGCACTCGCACGGGTATGGTTAGCTCTCCATTAGAAAATTTCGCTTCTTCTGAGCCTAATAATTTGGTTTATTTTTTCCCCTCAAATAGAAAGGTTCCGGAAATATCACACAGTGTTACGAAACATGAAGTGAATACTTTATCTAAAGATTTTCTATTTCTACATGCGAGAATCAATAACTTACTTTCCGAAAATTCCCATCGAGGTCGGGAATTTATTGAGACCGTAAAGGATATAATAGGCTTTGAAATTTCCTCTATATCTTCAGAAAAAGGAAAAATATCTTGCTATCGAATAGAAGATATGCCGGAAATTCCTATTGAAAGTATGGGAGAAGGAGTTTTAAATATTCTGTATTTATTGACTCTATTATTTTCAACTAAAGGGAGCATTTTTCTTATTGAAGAACTGGAAAATGATCTTCATCCAGAATCATTGAAGAAGCTGATTGATTTGATTGTAGAAAAATCTTCTCAAAATCAATTTTTTATCACTACTCACTCCCATATTGTATTGAAAATTCTGGGAGCTCAAAAAGAGTCAAAGATATTCTCAGTAACCCAAGAATACATCGACTTAATTCCTACTAGTAAAGTTGAACTTATTAATAATGTTCCTGAAGAACGGCGACGGGTTTTAGAATCATTGGGTTATGATTTAGCTGATTTTGATCTTGCTAATCGTTGGATTATATTTGAAGAATCCAGTGCTGAAAAGATAGTCGTAAAATATTTGATTCCTTGGTTTGCACCAAAACTACCATATGGTTTAAAATCCGTTTCATCTAATGGTGCGCAAGAAATAGTCAATAAAACCAAAGCTCTTTATGATTTATTTTTATTTCTATATTTGGAGCCTCAATTTAAAGAGAGAGTTTGGGTGATTGCTGATGGAGACGAAGTAGGAAAGACAGCCATTCAGAATTTAAAAACGAAATTCCACTCATGGGATTTTAGTCATTTTATTAATTTGGAAAAAGAAGCTATAGAATTGTATTATCCCAATGAGTTTCAGGATGAGGTTAAGGAGATTTTAAATCTACAGGATAAGCAGAAACGTCGAAGCGCTAAGCGTGAGCTTCTAGAAAAATTGATAGATTGGATTGAAAAAAATCCAAACAAGGCAAAGAATGAGTTTGAGAAATCTGCATCAGAAGTTATTGGAAATTTGAAATTAATCGAAGAATCTATTTAATATAACTATGGATAATCGAGATCTAGAAACTTTCCAATATCTAAAAGTAGGTGTGGAAATTATAGGAATATTTTTAAGAATTCTAAGAGAAGTTCCCTTGGATCTAGATCACAATTATATAGACTGGTCTATATAATATTCACCGAGGGCTTATCGCTAAGCGCTGAAACAAATTAATGGAATAAAACCACAATGCCAACCACATCCTA
>JAFIGA010000163.1 GCA_020831715.1 Leptospira sp.
GTGCCTGTCAGACCATTTAAGGCTGCCCCGAACGCAGTACCATCACTGTTAATACCTAAAATCGGCCAAGGAGAAAAACTATCCATAAATGTTTTGGAGAAATTCAATAAGGCATTCCTCTTGTCGGCAGTCCAATCTCCTCTTTCTGTAAAAAATGCATCATATTTTACGTTATAAGGTACAGCAGCATAGTTAGCATAACCTAATTCAGCAACAGTAGAACCTATAGCAGCTTCAAAATTAGCTTGAGTAAATCTTGCTACATTAGCTCCACCTGCCACAGCTGAAAATACACCTTGAGTTGCAGCGTTTAGTCCTGCTAAGGCTGTATTTAATCCACCTACATTTCCATCATTAATCGCTACATTCACATATGCTCCATATGTTAGACCAGCGTGATTAATAGAAATAGCACAGTTGCCTTCAGCTAAGCCACGAATTTGAGAAGAAGCAATTGCGAACAAGTATGCATCTTCGTTATTGTTAAGACCGGGTTTACAAGCTGTTGCAAGTAGGGCTAAGCTGGAAACCGCAATACTTTTTTTAATAATTGTATTAAATTTCATCTTTTTTATTACCTCCTATATTATAGTTCGAGTTTGTATCCAACTCGGTAAGTTTGTCCACCAATCACAACAGGATAGGGAACATAAGGAGCTAGAGCAGCCGCACCACCGATAGATCGAGTAGAAGCAGTTCCCATAGCCGCGGAAAGAATGGTTTCCAATTCAAAGAATAGGTGACCGGTATCAGTTACTTTGGTTTGAGCACCAACTAACCAGTTAAGACCGAATCCACTAACATTAAATTTTGCATTCTCGTTGATAATAGAAGGAGATGGAGCATCACCAAGAAGTGCACCACCGGGACCGGCTACACCTGGAAGAGCCGCTCTCAGAGTATCACCATCGATAGTTCCTGCAACAGACCAACCACCATTGAAGTAGTTAACACCGGCAGCGATATAGATACCTGTAGTTTTTGCTTCATTGAAAAGTTTAATACCAATATAAGTAGGGATTGTCCAAGCCTTGTAGTCCCACTCTTGCTCTAACCATCGGTAACCAGCAACAGTAGAAGAAGTGTAACCACCTGCAATTTTTTGCGTATAGTTAACATTCACTCTCCAGAATAGACTGTCTATTCCAAAGATCCCTTCTTGTTCGTAACCAACATTTAGGTTCAAACCAACCATTCCACCATTGGTATTTGCACCAACAAGACCGTTTGTTGCTCTATTGAGCCCGATTAGTGTGTTTTCAGGGTAAATTGCTGTTTGGCGACCGGCATACTCACCAGCTGCATTTCTGCGAGCCTGAGAAGAATCCAAACCGTCTTTCATGATTGTTCCGGACAACTGACCAAGGTCAAATTGCGAACCAATACCAAACATTAAATAAGAACGTGGTTCTGCGGACAGTCCACTTCCTACTACTAGGCAAAGCCCTAAAAAGATGCCTGTGATCTTTTTATTCATCCATTAACTCCTTAAGAGGATATCTTTTTCGAAAAATTTAGGAATTCTCTTCCTACAAAGAACCCCTAGAATGACAATCCTATGAGATGTTAGATATCATTGTCAAATTAAAAACATATTTTTTATAAAAAAAAACAAACTTTTGTGCATCGCAACATGTCTAAGCCACAACATGCTCAGTGGCTACGTGGTTCCCTTCCTCGGAACCCGACTTCGCGGAAAAGGCTCAGTGCCACTCATCCTCGACTCAGTGGCCAACTCGGAATGCCAAAAGTCTGCGGTGAGTGTCACTTCGCTAGATAACTAAAATACATTAAAATTACCTAATTAACCAGAAAACCAACCCTTCTTCCTCTCTGCGCCCTCAGCGTGCTCTGCGTGAGACTTCTTCTTCTTCTTCTTCTTCTTCCGCTTCCTCCTCTTCTCCCTCCTTCCTCACCCCTTCATTTCCTCCAAAACCCTTCCCCACTCTTCTCCAACGGCTTATTCCCCAATATCAGATCCGCAGCCTTCTCCGCAAGCATCATCACCGGGGCATAGATATTACCGTTCGTAACATTCGGCATCACAGAAGCGTCCACAATGTACAATCCTTCAATCCCATGAACCTTCATAGTCTTCGGATCCACAACCGCCATATCATCAGTCCCCATCTTGCAGGTACAGGAAGGATGCAGTGCAGTTTCGGCATCCTTACCCACCCAGTCCAAGATTTCTTGATCGGTTTCCACGCTTGGTCCCGGTGAGAGTTCCCCCCCATTGAATTCAGAGAAAGCAGGCTGGTTCAAAATTTTACGTGCAGCGCGCACAGCTTCAATCCATTCTTTTTGATCCGTTGTTGTGGAGAGATAGTTGAATAGAATAGATGGCTTTTCGCGTGGATCGGGGGACTTGATTTTGACATGTCCTCTGGTGTCGGCATACATCGGACCAATATGAACCTGATAGCCATGCCCACCCTCCGGAGCAGAACCATCATAGCGAATCGCCAAGGGCAAAAAGTGAAACATCAAATTCGGATAAGCAACTTCCTCATTGCCACGGATAAATCCCCCGGCTTCAAAATGATTGGTAGCCGCAGGACCCTTTCGAAAGAACAACCATTGAAATCCAATCCAAGGAGCACGCCACCACTGCAGGGCGGGTTGCATCGACACAGGCTTTTTACAAGAATATTGAATATAGACTTCCAGGTGATCTTGGAGATTTGCCCCAACACCCGGTAGATGGTGCACAGGTTCCACACCGGCTTTTTTTAGATCTTCCGCATTCCCAATTCCCGACAATTGCAAAAGTTGAGGCGAATTGAAAGCACCCCCGCAAGAGATTACATTTTTGGCGAAAATCTTCCGAGTTTTGCCCCCACCAAACGAGACTTCTACACCAACGGCACGCTTGTCTTCCAAGATCAATTTGCTGACAAAAGCCTTGGTCTTAACCGTAAGATTCTTACGCTTCATGGCGGGATGCAGATAAGCACGAGCCGCACTCAATCTTCGACCCCGATATATATTCCGGTCAAAAAGCGCGAACCCCTCCTGCTTATAACCATTCACATCATCGGTCAAGGGATACCCAGCCTCTTGCGTCGCTTTCAAAAAAGCTTGGAACAGAGGATTCGTGCCCGGCCCCCTCTCTAACTTAAGCGGACCATCCTTCCCTCGGAACTTATCTCCGGTATCAGCCGCCATACAGTTCTCCATCTTCTTAAAATATGGCAGGCAATGCGCATAATCCCAATTTTCCATACCGGGGTAGGCACCCCATTTTTCATAGTCCATGGGATTACCTCTCTGAAATATCATTCCATTGATACTACTTGATCCACCTAACACTTTTCCTCTCGCATGATATACACGACGATTGTGCATGAAAGGCTCAGGCTCCGATTCATACATCCAATCATAAAACTTATTACCGATCGGCGTGGCAAATCCCGCCGGCATATGTATAAAAACATCCCACAACGAATCATTCCTTCCTGCTTCCAACACCAACACTTCATTATCAGGGCTTTCACTCAAACGAGCACCCAAACAAGATCCTGCCGAACCACCACCTACTATAATATAATCATACTTCTTATCTTTCATTCCATATCCCCATCATTCCATATTTCTATTCGCATTTAACACCAAAACACCATTTAACAAATGAATTACTCTATATCAAAAAGGACTAAATACATCAGCTTTAGATACATAGACACTCTTTCTTTTGCTATAGTGATTCAGTGTATCCAAACCATTCTCTTTACCAAATCCGGATTGCTTGGTTCCACCGAATGGCATTTCCATCGGAGTGATATTGTAGTTATTCACCCAGACCATACCGGACTCCAATCCTTCTGTCATCCTCTGAATACGAGAAATGTCCTTGGTAAAAACACCGGCACCTAATCCGAATTCTGTGGCATTGGCACGTTCCAAAACTTCCTCTTCCGTCTTAAATGTCAAAACCGACATCACAGGACCAAAGATTTCTTCTTGAACGATCTTCATAGCATCATCGCAATCATAGAAGACTACAGGCTGCACAAAATAGCCTTCGGCAAATGCTCCCTGCGGTATCTCACCCAGATACTCGGGTTTTGCCCCTTGATCCAATCCCGATCTTATATAAGACAGAACCAATTCCCTGTGCTCCTTACTAATCAAAGAACCCACATTCGTTGCCGGATCAAAGGGATCTCCCAAAACTACATTCCCGGTTCGTGAACGTAACGCTGATTGAAACTCGGCTAGATAATCTTCATGAACGAAAACTCTCGTACCATTTGTACAGACTTCTCCTTGGGTATAGAAATTCGCAGCAAGTGCCGCCTTCGCCGCTGTCTCAGGATCGGTGTCCGGGAAAATGATAAGTGGTGACTTACCACCCAGTTCCATGGTCAGATGCTTCAGATTCACACTCGAATCCGCCATGATCTTCTTACCTGTGCCGACTTCTCCTGTAAAAGATACCTTTTGTATCCCGGGATGAGTGGTAAGAGCTCGACCCACAGTGACTGCACCCTGGACAACTTGAAATAAACCCGGAGGAATCCCTGCTTCTTCGTAGATTTCACCGAGTTTTACTGCCGAAAGTGGTGTGAGTTCAGAAGGTTTGAAGATGAAACCATTCCCACAAGCAAGAGCCGGAGCTGATTTCCAACAAGCAATCTGAAAGGGATAATTCCAAGCACCAATTCCCGCACATACACCCAATGGCTCTACTCGAGTATAGACATCCGCTTCTTCCAGGCTATAGTAATCTCCGTGCAAAGTGACCGCAAGATTTCCATAATATTCCAAGGCATCCGCGGCAGTAACTACGTCCACCTCAGTTGCCTCAGAAATTGGTTTACCAGTATCCCACACTTCCAATTCAGCTATAGATTGCCCATACTTACGAATGAGTTGTGCCGCTTTAATAAGAATTCTTCCCCTCTCTCGAGTAGGAACCTTCTTCCAAACTTTCTGAGCCCTATGACTTGCCGTAACCGCTTCGTCAATCTGATCCAAACTTGCTTCCCGGGTTTCAAACAACAATTCTCCCGTACCGGGATAATGAACTTTGAAACTGATTTCGGAATTGCCGGGGACTCTTGCCCCTTCGATCCAGTTGCTTACACTTGTAGGTTTATTATTTATCATAACTTAAGTCTAAATCCAAATATTTTTCAAAAAATTGTTTTCCATCACTAATCTTATTCCAAATCTACAGTTTTACTCAATTTTTGAGTAAGACTAGATACCACAAAAATTGTAACAAAACCCATCAACATAGAAAATGTTCTCAATGGAAAGTTTTCATCCGGATAGGGCAAGAACCCAGCCCAACCAAAAGTTTCTTCGCCACCCCCTACTCGCAAGAATAAGGAAACACAGAACCCACTTACAGCTCCTATCCAATTAGCCTTCTTAAAAAACAAAGCCATAGTTAGCTGAGGAAACAAAACCACATAAACTAGATCCGCACACAAGAACCAAAGCGCATAAACAGATTGCACCTTCAAAGCAATATAAGTGGCAAGTCCACCGATAGCGATAATTCCCGCTTGAACATAACGTTTAACTTTTTTCGGATCTTCTGATTCTCCATTTTCACCCTCTCCGGTTCCATCTTTTCCTGAAAATGGACGAATCACATTCCAATAGAACATGGAGCTTGCCGAAAGTATCGATGAATCTATCGAACTCATGACAGCCGCCGCAACAGCTGACAATCCTATCGTTGCAATTATCGTAGGGGTCAAATGTTGCAATACATAAGGAAGTATTAGAGAATAATTATCGGGGGCTTCAATCCCCAATGATTCCCAATCTGCAGTAGCACCCGCAATTCCAATCCAAATGGAAGGAATCGCCATAAGCACACAGCCGATAGCCGCTATATAAGATAGTTGTTTTGCTTGCTTTGCACTCGGAGCGGACAACACTCTCTGAAAATAAACCTGCCAAGGGATACCTCCCAGTGCGAGCAGAAGAACAGAATCCATCCAGGTAAAGCCTTCCTTGCCCATTAAGAATTTCATATCAGGTAAGATCTTAGCCGAGTCACCCATTCTTTCTTTATACAATGCCCAAGAATTAAGAATGCCTCCTTGTGAATCTGTTACATAAGGAACTGCAATGGCAAGTCCAACCAATATACAGACCAATTGAACAACATCCGTATAAGCAACCGCCATCAATCCACCTAATACCGTGTATCCGACAGCCACAAGGGAGGAAATAAGAATCGAAGTTTGAAAATCGTAGCCCAATACTACGCCAAATGTTGTACCTAATGCAGTCAATATAGCAGAACTCCAAAACAACTCACCAATCAATGCGGGGATAAATAGAAGTGCAGCTACCTTTTTGCCATATCTCTTTTCAAATGGATCCAACATAGTCGTATAACCAAGGTCACGCATTTTCCCGGCAAAAAAGAAACCACCAAGAACTAAACTAATGGCATAGCCCCAAGGAGCGAGAACCCATAGCATACCCTTGCTCGGATCAGCTACTGCTTCCGCTGTTCCATTGATATATCCACCGCCAACCCAAGTGGCAGTCATTGTAAAAATACCTACAAAAAAGGGGATGTTGCGACCGGCAAGAATGAGGTCGCCTGAATCTGTGGATTTTTCTTCCTTACGGGAGGCATATACTCCCACAGCAAAAATAGAAATGTAGAAAAAAACGATAGTTCCGAGTTGTAAAGCGATTGTTTTATCCCCCTTGGAATGGGTACCATCCTAAGAGGGATAAAAATAGACTCAAGGAAAAAAAGTAAATTTATTGTTTCAATAAATTCCTAATTTTTATTTTAATATATATTCTATTCACAAAACATTATTTTTTATTTCATGAATATAAGATTACTGAGAAATTGTTTTATTTCTCTTCGGAAGATTCATCGGATTCAGCAGCTTTCTCTTCTTGATAGACATCATCTTTCCATTCACCTTGAAGAACAACTTGTCCTGCTTTATTGAAAAAACGACCCTTTCCATTTCTTTTGTTATTGCTCCACTGACCGGAAAATTTCTCGCCTGTAGAATATAGATAAGTTCCATCTCCGGATCGAACACCTTTTACATAGCTTCCGGAATATTTGTCTCCATTCGCATAAGTATAAGCACCTTGTCCATGGCGAAGTCCTTTCTCATACTGCCCAACATATGTATCACCATTATCGTGCTTGTATGTACCTTGACCGTCTCTCAAACCTTTCTTATAATTACCTACGTAAATATCTCCATTCGCGTATGTGTAAGTTCCCATACCTTCTTGGCGATCATTCTTGAATTCACCAACATACTTATCTTTATTTGGGAAGGTAAGTGTTCCATTTCCGGTTTTTTTATTATTCTCAAAAGATCCTATGTATACAGATCCGTCTTCCATTTGTTGTGTTCCGGTACCTGCCTTGCAATCACCGTCAATGCACTTTCCGTTTGGTGAAGAACAATTTTGCAAAACAAATAACAAGCTCACCATTAATATGATATATTTCATGAAAATCTCCCGTTTTCTATAGAATAGATGAATTTCTTACTATAATCTAAGAATATTGGTATTGAGTAAACCTTTATTTTTTGGAAAATTCAATCCAAAAATTAGGACTAGCAGTAACCACAGAAGAATCGGAACGAGCATCATTGGCAATTTCTATAGATCGAATGCCGGGAGGTGTCTGAATTTCCCAAGCATTTTTGGTGGATAAAGGTAACTTTTGAATAGTTCGAAGACCTCTCTGTGCCGACCATTTCTCAATCTGTTCTTCCGTCATACCCATTTGGAAATAAACAATTATATTTCCGGTAGGAACCATCATAGTGCCGGATTCTGATCGAAATACAGGAATCAACTTATCCTCAGAGAATTTTTTACCGACCGTATTCTTCGACAGAGAATTTTTCACAGAAGTTGGATTCGTCTTCCAAATTCTCATTCCTCCCATATTTTGAACAACTCCGGCGTTACTATCTGCTTTTTTAACTAGACTAGCACCAGGATTATTACTACTGCTTCCGGCTAGAACATCTGTTTTTTCTGCCAACAGATCATTTTCCTGTGTTAATGTGACTTTTCTATCACCATCATAATAGTGAATTGTCTGAGAATACAGTACTCCGGGCGCAATGGCAAATGTCATAACCACTAGAGCAGATAAGATTGATTTAATGTTTACTCTAAAAAGTAAATTTAGACTTGTAAGAGATTGATTCATATTCATAAAATTATTTCCTCTAAATAAATATACCAAGTTCATTTTTAATTCGCTCTTCCGCGGACTCGAATAGACCAGGATGTGATAGCGGCATCTGGATTATTATGATTGGCAGAATTCGTTACAGTTATAGTTGAAGAACCTGAGGTATAACTTCCTGGTATCATAATTGGAGCAGTTCTACGATCTACTACTCTTAATCTCCATGTACCGTTAGCAGGTTCATCCATATTTCTCAATGTACTAAATGTCCAAGTAACGGCTCCGGTATTGCATGGAACTTGATTGAATGTTCCTGATCCATCACCTAGACATGGATGTGGCTCCGAAAGTCTACTTTCTGTATTACCCGGAGATATCAGTCGTAAGTCTAAATCACCCAAATTGCTGGATGCGTTAAAGGAAACTGTAACTTCCACTGATTCTATTTTGCCAATTCCCGTTCCCAATGAAATTGTTGATTCATCTTCTGCAGTATTAAAAGCATCTCCTTCAGCTCTTGTTGTTATACTTAATGATCCACCAGTTCCATTTAGTGGTGTCACTTCAGCTCCCAATAAAGTTTGACTTTTAGCGAGAGATACAGCAGCATTTGCATCTACAGCACCAAAGCCATATTTATGATTTATATCAAACTTCTCAGCCGCATTGTTCCTATCCCAATCATCATCATCTGGGTCAGTTTTTTTTGCCGTCTTAGCAAGTATCCATCTAACATCTCTCCATGTAAGATTGGGATTTGCCTCAAGCATCAATGCAGCAACGCCTGCAACATTGGGAGTTGCAGAAGAAGTTCCGTTGAATATATTTGTGTAATTATTAGTATAAACAGTACTAAATGGTGTTCTACTAGAATTCGGATTGTATCCTGCTGAACCCATTATATCTGTAGTAGTTGTAGCAACCCGGTTGTCTCCTTCAGAATAACCGCAGACCAAAAGATTTGCCCCTCTTTCGGAATAAAATACTTGCTGTCCTCTATTTCCAATGGCACAAACAGCCATAACCCTAGGGTCATTTGCTTGACCATCATAATTCGAATTATCTACCCATATTAATCCATCATTAAAAGTAGACAAAACTGTTTGTGGAGATGAAAATAGTCTTCCCCCATTACCACCAGCCCAGAAATATAATGCACCTTTCCCTCCTCGACCAGCAGTGACTCCTTCTTGTATTGCATCACGCCATCCTGAAAAAGCTAAGCCTGCATTGTATTTTCCAGTTGTATCCGGTGCTCCCCAGCTATTGTTGGAGATATCTATTCCGGAAATATCCTTGGACATAGAAGTTACAATATTTGCTGAAAAACTATCGTTAGACGATAAAAGTAAATTCCTACCGGCAACTAAAGCATCAGGCGCAGTACCTGCACCACCAACTGAGTTATTTCTTACAGCACCGGCAACCCCGGCAACTGCAGTTCCATGGCAAGCATTCCCATTATCACATGAAGTTGTTCCATTTATTTGATTTGATAATCGATTTGTAAAATCCACATTGAATTGCTCTGCGCCTGTATTATTCAAATCTTCGTGACAGATATCTACTCCATCATCAACTATTAAAATTTTGATATTCTTTCCTGTTGTTCCAGAATCCCATGCAGGTTGAACATTAGAATCAGAATTAGTAGTTCCTCCAAAATTTCCCTCATTTTTTAAATGCCATTGGAATTGTAAAAGAGGATCTGAACCGGCGATTTTCGAAGTTCCGGCACAAGCAGATACGGGTGGATTTAAAAAATTTTGAAGAAACAAAAGCATCAACAAATCACCCAATGGGTCAGATTTATCTTTATCATTGCAAGAAGAGAATGTAGTAAAAAATAGTAGAAATATGAACGTAAACTTTTTAAACACTTAAACCACCAAGATTTTTTAGCCACAGACTTAAGTCAGTGGCTAAAAGATACAGTTATCAACATCATAAAGTCCTTATGGAGTCAAGTATTTTTAAAAAATATTTTCTTTTTTATGTCATTTTGAGCATATCAAGTAAAATTATACTAAAATCACTAATTTATTCAAATGGGATAGTTGAATTAAATATATTCATATTTCTTTAAAATTGACAGAGAGAATGAATCTTGGAAAATGAACCTTAGAATTTATGATTTTTAAAAATTCTATAGCATTTGCCATTTTTCTTTCTTTTTTATTACATCCAGGATCCATTATGTCCCAGAATAAAGACGGATTCTACGATGAATACGACCAGAATCTT
>JAFIGA010000167.1 GCA_020831715.1 Leptospira sp.
AGACCCCGCTTTCTGGAAGGTTCATAACGAAAGAGACGAGCTCTATTCCAAGCAAGAAATGACTGATGAAGAAGGAATCCGCGACAGTGAATTGGAAGAGGTCTATGACGATATGGGAGGCTATGAGGCGGAGAGTAGAGCAGGGGAATTGCTCGAAGGTTTGGGAATTCCAACACCTGTTCATACACAAGCTCTGTCCACGCTTACAGGTGGATTCAAATTACGAGTATTACTCGCTCAAGTACTGTTTCAGAGACCCGATATTTTACTTTTAGATGAGCCAACCAACCACTTGGATATCAAGACTATTTTCTGGTTGGAGAATTTTCTTAAAAACTACGACGGCGTAGTGATTGTAATCTCACACGATAGGCACTTCATCAATTCTGTATCCACTCATGTTGCCGACTTGGACTATTCCACAATCAAGGTCTATCCGGGTAATTACGATGGTTATATGACCGCCTCAACGCAAGCCAGAGAACAGTTGGTAAATGAAAACAAGAGAAAGAAAGAAAAAATAGCTGAATTGCAAGAATTCGTGAGCCGATTCTCGGCAAATGCTTCCAAGTCCAAACAAGCAACTTCGAGACAAAAGCAGATTGAAAAAATCAAATCCGACTTTTCGGATATCAAACCATCTTCTAGGGTTTCTCCTTATATTCGTTTTAAATCCGAAAAGCCCTTAGGTAAAGATGTAATTGATGCAATTAATATTTCTAAATCCTACGATGAACCTGTATTGAAAGATGTAAGTATCAATATTGGTAAGGGTGAAAAAGTTGGTATCATCGGAACCAATGGTGTGGGTAAGACCACACTTCTAAAAATTCTAATGAAAAAATTAGAACCGGATTCAGGTACTGTGAAATGGGGTGATTCGGTCTGCGCATCGTATTTTCCGCAAGATCATAGAGACGGTATTGAAAAGGATGCGGACACATTGGTCGAATGGTTGCTTCGTCATGCCCAACCCGGAACAGAAGTCCAAGACATTCGTGCAATTTTGGGAAGGATGCTTTTCAGTGGGGATATGGCAACCAAGCCAACTTCTGTTCTATCCGGAGGCGAGAAATCCAGACTTATCATAGGTCGTATGATCATTGCAGGTGATAATGTAATTGCTCTTGATGAACCCACCAACCACTTAGACTTGGAATCCATCGAGGCGTTGAACTACGCTTTGGATGTATTCGAAGGAACAGTTATATTGGTATCACATGATAGGGAATTTATTTCTTCTTTATGCACAAGGATTATCGAGGTTTCACCCGGTCAAGTGATTGACTTCAAGGGTACCTACGATGAATTCCTGGAAAGAGAAGGTGCGGAATTTTATAAAAGACTTACCGGTGGACCGGTTTTAACTGCGAAGAATTAATAGCTTTTTTTCGTCTAATAAAAGGTAATGAAAGAATCAAAAAGTCTCTTAATTCCGAGTCTTGCCTTTTATCGATTGAATCTTCTGCTCGGTGGATTGTTGTCACCCATCGTTTTATTTATCGCAGATTATTTGAATGATGATCTTCCGAAAGCATTCCAATTTTTTATATTATTTGCCATCTTTAGTATGGCATTCTATCTATTGACTTACATTTCGGATTCATTTGTAAGGCATATACGAAAAGTATTTATCCTTACTGGATTAGTCACTTCTTACCTCTTTTTGTTTATATCCTATGAATACGATTTTTATTATGCATCTCTGGTTGCTCAGATACTCATTGTAATCTCGATTACATTTGTTATAGTTAATATTAAAGAGTTAATCCTATTTCTGGCTTTCTATTGGACATTTGATATACTATTGATTGTGCTTTACAAAGACTTCATACTTTTTGACCGAGCCTATCAACAGGAATTTTTCCACTTTCATGTCTTGCTTTTAGTGGCGATGGGCATCTGTTATATAGCAATGGTAAGTAGAAGTAGCCAAGCCCAAAAGTTCCAAGAAATCATCCAATCCAAAGAATTGGCAATGGAATTCATACAAGAATCCCGCAGAGAAGTGGATGATATGCGTCTTGCTCTGAATGCATCTTCCATTGTAGCCATCACTAATTTGAGAGGTGTGATAACATATGCCAATGGTAATTTTGAAAGAATTTCTGGATACAGTTTAGAAGAATTATTAGGCAACACTCACAGAATTATCAATTCGGGATATCATCCGCCTGAATTTTTTAGGAATGTTTGGAAAACTATTTCTGAGGGAAAAGTTTGGATTGGTGAAATTAAAAACAAAAGAAAAGACGGCAGTTATTATTGGGTTGCAACAACAATTGTTCCATTGAGTGACAATCAAGGTAGACCTAATAGATATATAGCCATTCGAAACGATATAACTAATCGAAAGTTAGCGGAACAAAAGTTGATTTTGTCCGAAGAAAGGTTTCGAAATCTCTATCAGAATATAAAAGAAGACATTCAATTGGCGGCGGAAACTCAAAAATACCTTCTACCCCGTATCCAAGACATCCCCGGTTTCCAATGGAAGGCTTTTGTTTTACCCTTTATGGATGTGAGTGGCGATTTAATTTCACTTAGAAAGAACAAAAATGATAGTTATGATATTTTTCTTGCAGATATAGCCGGACATGGTGTAGCATCGGCTCTTATTTCTGCTGTTGTTGCTCTGTCATTTCAACAAATGGACGATCTAAAAGACAAGGATGAAGTAAAAACTTCTCATTCATTACTTGCCATTCGAAACGCAATACAAGCTATCCAGATCGATGAATTTATCTGTGGTGTGTTTTTAAATCTTGAAGTGGAGTCAAAAGTTTTATCCTATACCTATGCAGGTCAATTGCCCGGGCTTCTTCATCGGAATGGCGAAACTAAAATTTTGGAAGGCAGGGGTATGCCTTTGTTCCCATCCGGTAATATTTTACTGAATGATTATTCCATACAATTGGAATCAGGTGACCAACTTCTATTCTTCTCCGATGGGGTTTATGAGATAAAAAATAACAATGAGGAGTTTCTTGACTATGAGGGCTTTCAGCAAATTGCTCACTCTGCATTTCTACAAAAAGAAAGTCATCCAATCACATTCATTGAAAATGCATTAATGGAATTTTCGCTAAATAGCCCGTTAGATGATATTTCTATGTTTTATCTCTATTCTGAATAAAAGTTAAAAATTTCTGAAGGGCAATTCCCCTATGAGATATCTTGTTTTTTTCTTCCGATGAAATTTCTGAGAAGTATCGATTCAATCCCGGATGAAAAAATATTGGATCATAACCAAATCCATTCCCCTCTTGGTAATTAGAACCTATCTTTCCGTTCACTATACCTTCGAAGCTATAGATACCGGTAGGATCGCGAAAAGATAATACACAGATAAAATAAGCATTTCTATTCGATATGTTCGACATCTTTTCCAAAACCAATTCGGCTCGGTCACGATCATTCAATGCTTTTCCACCGTATCTTGCTGAATAGATCCCTGGTTCTCCATTCAAAGCTTCCACTACCAATCCACTATCATCGGCAAGACTAGGTAGTCCTGTTATTTCGAAAAGTGCTTGGGATTTTATATGAGCGTTCTCTTCGAAGCTTACACCATTTTCTTCCGGATCAAAATCCAGCACTCCCAAATCTTTTGGTGAAGACACGTCCCATCCTAAGGGAGATAGTAAGGTTGCCAGTTCTATAATTTTGTGTTGATTGCCGGAGGCAAGAGCGAGTTTATGATTCAATATTTTTATCGGCTACTGCCTCTTCCACAGTTTGAAAAATGTCGAATACCTTATCCAACATAGTAATTTCAAATACCTGCAATAAATCTTCATCATCAATGACTAATTTTAGTTCACCATTTTTATTCCGAATTTTCCTTTTGAATGAAACCAAAACACCCAAAGCAGATGAGCAGATATGGTGCACACGAGTAAAATCCAATACTACGAGAGATGAATTTAATATTGTTGTATTGGAAAATTCCGCCTCCATTGATTCGGCATCTCTTCGCAGTATTGCTCCCTGGAAACGGATGATCTTAGTCTTGTTTTTCATATTAGCATTCATATTTCAATTCCCTCCAGAGATCGAGAGGCAATAATTACAAAAATTTTGGAAGCCCCATTTTCCAATAATAATCGGCACACTTCATTCATGCTTGACCCTGTTGTAAACACGTCATCTATCAATATCAAATTATAGTTAGTAATTGGAAAAGTATTTTTTTTAATGGAAAAGGCATTTCTTGCATGAAAAAATCGCTCTTTTCTGCTAAGTCCTGATTGGTGAGTGGGAGATGTTTTTTCCACCACATCGAGTATAGGTATGGAAAGCTTCCGGGACAATCGCTCCGAGAGAAGGTTGATTGCATAAAATGGACGTTTTTTTAGGGAATTTTTGTGGGAGGGCATCTGGACAATTCCATGGATTGATTCTTTTTTCAACTGAGGAATAATTTTTCCTATCCCCATGGCAAAATACCTCGTAAATATCTTCTGGTTTTCAAATTTCAATTGATTCATTATCTTTTTTTCCAAATCCCTTCTGGGTCTTAAAACAAAAGCTTTATCGAAAAAAACATTGCGACTCACACAATAAGAGCACTCTTCTTCCGGTTGGATAGGATTTTGACATTTAATGCAACGCTGGGAATGTCCCTGCGGAAAATAGGCTAGTTCATCCTTCTTCTGGCAGATTTTGCAAACACCCGTAAACCTTGATGCGAAATCTTCTCTACCGCAATGAACACATTCCTGAGGAAATAAAAATTGAATCCATTTTTCATCTAGTCTCATACCAATGGATGTATAGAAAAAGCATTTGTTGGCAAAAAAAAAGGAGCAAAATTGCTCCTTTTTTAAAAAATTTTCTGAGAAAACTAAGAGTGTATTAGATTAAGATAACTCTTTATTGTTCTTCTTGCTTAATTTTTTTAATTTCAGACTGTGGAGGATTAACATCAACGTAGAAAGATGTACTAACTACTTCTGATTCGTTTCCTACATTGTCTATAGCTTTAGCCTCAATGGTAAATTCACCACCGGTATTAACAACTATTGGTTCTACATAAGGACGAAATTCTTTTTCATCACTCATCTTAACCATAATTCTTCTTACACCGGACTCTGCATCGGTAGCTCTTACTGTAAAAGTGTTTCCTTTTCTGGAATAAATTTTTCCATCGATATCCACAAGTGGAGTAGCTGGAAGAATTTCTACTTTTGGTGCTTTATCATCAATGATAACTGCAACAGAAGCTTCTCTACTTTTGTTTCCTGCATTATCAGTAGCAGTGTAACGAATCAAGTTGGTTCCGTCTTTTTCTACTCGGAAAGGATTGTCTTTCGAGAAGGTTTGGAATTCACTGTCATTGATTGCATACTCTACTTTTTCAACACCTGATAACTCATCTTTTGCTTTAAAAGAAAAAGTATTGGTCTTGGAAGTATAACTAGATCCTTCAGTAGAATAGAAGGGTTCTTCGGAAAGCAAGCTTACAGTAGGGGGCGTGTTATCAACGATAACAGTCAATAATTTGAAAGCTTCAATATTTCCCGCTTTATCCACAGAACGATAGGTAATCTGTGAAATACCCTCTGTTGAAAGAGAAATAGGGTTCGTATACTTGATAAGATCACTATTGTTCACTCTGTATTCAATGAAATCAACCATTGAAGAGTCATCAGTAGCGCGTAGCTCAAATGTTGTATTGGAATTAATGAAAATTTCATTGGAGTCTCCCACCGGAGTAGCTTCTGAAGTAGTCACGGTTGCGGATCTTGAGGTTGTGGATGAAGTTCCTGTCTTTCTGTCAACAGTTGACGCAGGTTCCGTAGCCTCTCTAGGCTCACCGGTTGCTGATTCAGTTGCAGTAGGTTCAACAGATTCTTCTTCTAAGTTCTCAGTTTCTTGGGAAAACAAGGATATGGATGCGAAAACCAGAGCAATCGCAAGGATTCTTTTGTATGCGGACACCGCCATTCTATTTATCTCCTAATTTTTTCGGTTTCGCTTTCATTCCAAGCTATGGAAAGTTTCTTGTCAACCGATATTAAGAAAAATATGCGTTACTATGGTTTTTTTTCAAATTTTTTCCTTATTTGCATTTTTGCAACTCTCATCACAACGGTTGTGCCAATCCATTCATCCGATTGGGAGGATGTTATCTGGAAAAAGTCCGTAGTTCTGGATTTTGAAACGGGTGAATTCAGTTCCAAAAACTGGAGGCAGAGGGGTATGGGCCGAGACATCTCCCCTGATGTCTTCATCACTAGAAATATCACAGCACCTCTACCCGGATCGCGGAGAGCTCTTCTGTTTCGCTTCCATGAAAATACTAATATTCCGGGTGAATTCATTTTTCCTCAAACCATTGAGTTTGCCGATCATGTAAAAGAGTTAGAGTTTCCAATCTATTCCAGCAAATCAGGTGGATCACTTTCCGTTATTCTCCAAACTCATGATTATGAAAATAAGAAGTTATTCCTTACTAATCTGAATTTTCGAGGTTGGAAGAATATCACACTCACCGTTCGAGAGAGATTGAATCAAAATGATCCTGTATTGAATTCCAAATTGGTCATTCGACTAATAGGTATCATTTATGAACCACAAAGAGATACTCCTTATGGAACGGAAATTCTGGTTGGTATGGATGATATATCGGCAACAACCAGAACCAAATATCGAATACTCGCTGACCCTGCTTCGTTATTGGAGTAAGATTGTCCTAAATCTTAGTCGGCAAGATTGGGAATACTTGGAATGTTTTGGGATTCCGAGTCCAACCATTTATTGGTAATTACAGCTCGTCTTTCAGCCGGAAATAGAGTGAGAAGATAAGTTGTAATGGTTTGTCTTCCATCTTGTTCTGCATCTTTATCCATCTGTTCGAATACAGCAATGATATCATAATCGGGCCAATTCACCAACATATCTCTTGCTGACTCAGGAGGCATGTTCGCAACTTTGTCTGCCATGACCTTGATTTTCTCAGAACGAAGAAGTTCGTTTTTCTTACGTTCTTCCATTTCTTCTTCTTTTTTCAAGAGACCCTTTTTTAGTTCTTCAAGTCTCTCCCTTTCCATGCTTACATCTTCTTTCGATTGTTTGAGTTCTTCGATTTTCTTTTCAAGTTCTTCGCGTTCTTCGATGAGTTTTTCTTGTGCTTTTGCCAATTCCAATTTCTCCAATTCGGTGGGAGATTCCTTGTCTTGTTGCACATAGTCCGGCTTTTTTTGTAAGAAGGGAAGGTATTCTTCAGCATCAATGATTCGGAAGTAATCGAAAACAAAAAATCCAATCGCCAAGAGAAATAATATCAGCAAAATAAGATAAAATGCTCGTGTTTTGTCTGTTAAGCTTGCCATAGTGAAACTCGCCTGCCTATATTTTTATTTATTGAAGCTATCATAGTATTGTTGGAGTTTTTCATACTCCGTAAGTTCCGGTTTATCTTCCGTAGTTTCTTCTTTGTCGAACTCGCGTCTTTCCCAGTCTTCCCATTCTTCCAAGGTTTTTTTATCATTTGTTTTCTTTTCCAAATCAACGGAGTCTTGATTCAGAAAATGAGAGACTGTAATGTATTCTTCCAATTCGGTCTTTTCTACTTTTTGGAGTTTCTTTTTATATTTTTTATATTCGTTGTCTCTCAGGATTTCAAGGATTTTCTTTTCTTTACTGGCTTCATTCAATCGAATTCTTGCCAAATCCAAGTTGGGCTGTTTGGATTGAATATCCTTTTCTAAATTCGATATTTTCAAATTCAGATATCTTGAAATATCTATGTATTCACTGTAATCACGAATATTCATGCTTTTTCCGATTCTCTCGGATATACCCGTTCCCAAGCTGCTGATTTCTTTGTTTAAATTATCCTGCTCATCTTTCAATAGATTGATTTCGGAAACTATGGTAGAAAAATTTCGAATCTCTTCATCTTCTTTTCTTTTTTTTAGAGTCAGAAGTGGATGCAAACGAAATTGAAACTTTTTCATTTTTAAAAATCATCCTCTGTATTACTATGAAGAATTATATCTTTGAGCCCTGTAGTTGCTTGCTTTAAAGTTCCTTTATCTTCGATTCTTTGTCTTAGAAAGTTATCCATAAGATCCTTTTTTTCTATAGCCATATCCACTTTGGCATCAGTTCCACGGGAATAGGCTCCCAATAAAATAAGATCCTCTGTGGCTTTGTATTTTGAAAGCAATTCTCGAACCAAAGAAGAATGCATATAATGATCTTCATCGGTGATTTTTAGCATCAATCTGGATAAAGAAGATGGAATATCAATAGCAGGGTAGTGGTATTGCTCGGCAAGTTTACGAGATAGAACAATATGTCCGTCTATATATCCTCGAACTGCATCAGCAATAGGATCATCCATGTCTTCATCGGAATCGGTTAGCACTGTATAGAAACCTGTGATAGAACCACCACTTTTGGAAGTTCCGGCTCTTTCGACTAACTTGGATAATTTTGAAAATACGGATGAGCCGAATCCTTTTGTAATGGGAATTTCACCTACGGAAGTTTCACGCAAGGCATGAGCGTATCTCGTTAAAGAATCCATAAGAAGTAGGACATCCTTTCCTTGGTCACGAAAGTATTCGGCAACACTGCAAGCTAACTGTGCACAAGTGACTTGTTCCATCTTGGGAGCGTCCGATGTAGCAACAAGGACGACGGATTTTGCCATTGCCTCTTTACCCAGATCTGACTCAAGAAACTCATTTACTTCTCTTCCCCTCTCTCCTATGAGAGCGATCACATTCACATCAGCAGTGGTGTATCTTGATATCATTCCCAGTAAGCTGGATTTACCTACACCGGAACCGGAGAAAATTCCCACACGTTGACCCTTCCCAACAGTTAACATCCCATCAATGGCTCTCACCCCCGTTGGCAAAATTTCCGTAATAGGAGGACGATCCAATGGATTCGGTGTTAGGCTGTCCGTAAAGCGCTCTTCTTTGGCTTCAATAACTTTTTTATTATCAATGGGTCTTCCTATGCCATTGAATATTCTTCCCAATATATGATTGGATACAGGAATAGAAATTCTTTTTCGGGAACTAAAAACGAAGGCATTGGGAAACACACCTTCCACTTCACCAAGTGGCATTAGAGTATAATTGTGGTCTTTAAAACCTACCAAGACGCAGGAAAGAAAACCTTTCTTTTCTCCTTTCTCCACTTCCATGATTTCACCTATCCTAGAATCCGGAGGACCATTGGAGTAGATGACATTTCCCACAACTTGAATGACAAACCCGGACTTACGAAGAGGTTCTGCCTTCTCCAATACATTCAAGTATTTGGTCATGACATCTACTTTTTCTGTGAACTTCTTCTCAATCATATCTTACAGGGAAAATCAATCCCCTGTGACTGATTATGAATTATGTCTCATATAATGCAAATCTATTTTAAACCGGAAGCAGTCCATGTAAGTGATTTTTTATCTAATTTGACATTTAGAGAATCATTGCTTCGCCAAATCAGATCATAATTCGGATTGGGGGAACCATCCGATTCGTCCCAAGTAGGAAGTTTATGATTCTGTGTTGGTTTTTCTTCTGTTTTATGATTCCAAACAGTTAGAAAAGTCTCTGGCATTCCGGATGAATTGGATCTTGTGAATACAAATGCAACCTTGTCTCCGT
The DNA here is from genome assembly GCA_020831715.1 of Leptospira sp. Classification (GTDB taxonomy): domain Bacteria; phylum Spirochaetota; class Leptospiria; order Leptospirales; family Leptospiraceae. The sequence goes on from JAFIGA010000167.1 coordinate 9,633, forward strand.
TCGGAGAAGGTGTCAAATGAATCAATTCCTTCTCTCCTTCCCAAAACTTGGTTTCTGAAAATCCTTTGGTTCTAATATTTTGGGCTATACCTGCTTTTCGTTGCAAGGTTCCGTATTCGTCATCAATTCCTTGTATCCAGAACAGACTGTCCGTTTCGGAAACATAGGTCATCTTGCCCGGCAAAATCCAGGAATTTATATTCGGTAATTCTTTAATAGCTTGGGAATCTTTTTTGTCTTGGAGAGTAACTCGAGTCTGGTAAGATTTTTTGATTGTTGTTCCCATCATAGGATTCCAAGAATCTCTTTCTAAATATACTACTTGGTAGATCAATTGTGAATTGCCTGAAATCAATGTTTCAGGGGGAAGGGATGCCGATCTCCAGAACAAACTGGAACAAGCAACTAGGGGAAGGGCAAATAAAACGGCCAAATAAATCAATCGCATAAATTTTTCTCCTGTCCTTAGACTATATTGCCTCTAAATGACTTTCAATCAAAAAATATCGATTTTTGTCTAAATTCCAGATTTTTATTGAAACGGGAAGGAGGGGATTCCCGTACTTTGGCTGCCCCGGATGGAAGAGGATGAAGAAAAGAAAATGTCGTAAACAATGA
>JAFIGA010000182.1 GCA_020831715.1 Leptospira sp.
ATAAAATAGAGATTAAGCAGTTTTTCATAATTTTCCCCCAGCAGTGGCAACTGACCAGATATTTCCTGAATGATCCTTAAAAAATCCTCTCTGATCAGGATCATTTTCTTTTTGAATTGGGGGCTCTCCTTCTTCAAATCCTAGAGCAATGGCACGCTTATAAATAACTTCAACATCCTCAACATAGATATGGATAATTGAATAGGTGGGTTTATGAACTTCGCTACTGTCACCCATCATAACAATGGAGTCATCTATTTGAATTTCTGCATGGAAGATTTTGCCACTTGAATCTTTATACACTCTCTTGATTTCAGCGTTACCATTGAACAAGTCTTTGAGTTGATTCAATAATTTTTCTGCTCCATCCACTACTAAATAGGGAGAAACTGAATTGTATCCTTTAGGTTTGAAATTCATTGTTTTACCTCAATTAGAATTATTTAAGTTATACCAAGCAATTCCTGGATCAACGATTTTAACTCTAGTATAGATAAAATACTTTGTCTTGTAAAAAAACGACAAATTATGTATAAAGAGAATCATCAACCTTAGAAAGGTTTAAAAATTCTTTAGGAGTATATCCCGAAAATTCTTTAAATTCTTTTGAGAAATGAGATTGATCGTAGTATCCCAAGCTCAAACAAGTGTCAATCATTTTTTTGCCCACTAAATTATCGAGAGCATTCAGAGAAACTTGGAACCTTCGTATTCTATTGTAGGTCTTAATGGAATAACCCGTCATTTTTTTAAATTCTCGTTCAAAATGTCTGTATGAAATAAATTTACTTTTTCTTCTTGATAAAATATCAATAGGACTTTCATCTAGTAAAGGTAATAGATTATTCCTTCTTCCGAACTTATTTTCCATCTGTCTGATTAGATCAAAAAGCTTTGATAAAGTTTTTTCTTTTGAAAACAATTCTGTTTTTGGTTTTAAATTAGTCATATGAGAAAAATAATTCGATCGATTCACCAGTGGAATCGGATTCAATCCTAATTTATAGAAAGAGTCGGGAAAAAAATCCATCAATATAATCTTGTGAGTATAAAGTAGATTTTCTTTAAAAGGCTCTAAGATTGCACCTTGAAAAAAGAGATTTTGCTTAAAACAATAATGATCATCTGAAATTTCCAAGATTAAACAAGAGTTCCCATCCGCAAAAATATCCAATTTCAAACCAACAGTGCCTATGTCGTAAAGGTAGAATACTCTTCTCACAACATGACTTAGGTCTTTTGGTATAGGTATTATCTCCAATCTCATATAGTTAGATTGGATTTTATCTGTAAGCCTTTTTCAAGAATTAAATTTAATTATTTTATACGGTGTTGAAATATTTATTTTGTTATTATTCAATTTTATTTAAAAAATGACTTTAGAAGAAGAAAGATTCTTGATATATCAATATTAAAAATTAATCTGTAGCAGATGGACTCTAATTTTACCAAAACGGAACGGGATGTTATAACCAAGAAAATAATTCCCGCTATCTTGAATGCCGGTTGGGATTTGGAAACTCAAGTTCAAGAAGAAGTTTATTTTACAGCAGGTAGGATATTTGTCCGAGGTCAGAAGACAGCCCGTGGTCATAGAAAAAGAGCTGATATTGTTTTATATTACAAACCGAATATTCCGGTTGCAATCATTGAAGTTAAAGATAAGAAGCATTCTGTTGGGTCAGGCATGCAGCAGGTTTTGGATTATGGGAGTATTTTGGATGTTCCGGTCGTTTTTAGCACAAATGGCTACGGTTTTTTAGAACACGATCGGACAGGTCTATCCAAACAGGTCGAAAGAAATCTATCATTGGAAAATTTTCCCAGTCCGGAAGAGCTATGGGAAAAATACAAACTTTATAAAAAAATAGGATCCACCGAAGAGGAGCGGATTGCCTCTTTCGATTATTTTCCCGATGGATCGAATAAGTCTCCAAGGTATTACCAACAGATAGCAATCAATAGATCTGTAGAGGCGATTGCTAAGGGACAAGATCGAATCCTTCTTGTCATGGCAACCGGAACAGGCAAGACTTATACTGCTTTCCAGATTATCTATAGACTTTGGAAAAGCGGAACCAAGAAAAGAATTCTGTTCCTTGCAGATAGAAATGCATTGATTAGTCAGACTATGAGAGGAGATTTTCGTCACTTCAAGGATAAAATGACAGTAATACGAAAGCGAGTCATTGATAAAGCTTTTGAAATCTACTTGGCTTTATACCAGGGTATTACAGGCAATGAAGAAGATGCGGATGCTTACAAAGAGTTTAGCCCTGATTTTTTTGACCTTATTGTTGTAGATGAATGCCATAGAGGAAGTGCCGCCGAAGAGAGCAATTGGCGAAGGGTCTTGGAATATTTTTCTTCCGCAACACAGATTGGTTTAACGGCAACACCGAAGGAGACTTCCACTGTTTCCAATATTGAATACTTTGGAGATCCGATTTATACCTATTCTCTTCGTCAAGGTATTGACGATGGATTCTTGGCTCCCTACAAAGTAGTTCGTATTGGCATTAATATTGATTTAGAAGGTTGGCGTCCCGATCTTCAGACTAAGGACTCCGATGGGAATCCTGTGGAAGATAGAACCTATAACTTGAAAGACTTCGATAAGAACCTAGTCATTGACGAGAGAACCAAGACTGTAGCTTCCAAGATTGCTCAATTCTTGCGAAAGACAAATGTCTATGATAAAACAATCGTATTCTGTATTGATATAGAACATGCAGAGAGAATGCGACAAGCCCTCTGCAATGAATTCCCGGAGGAAGTTACAGCCAATAGCAAATATGTGATGAGGATCACAGGCGATGACATGGAAGGAAAGAGGGAACTGGAGAATTTTATCAACCCTGAGGAGACCTATCCTGTTATCGCGACTACATCTAAATTGATGACAACAGGTGTGGATACCCAAACTGTAAAACTCATAGTTTTAGAATCCAATATCCGTTCCATGACTGAATTCAAGCAAATTATTGGAAGAGGGACAAGAATTCAAGAGGAGCATGGGAAGGAATATTTTACCATCATGGATTTTAGAAATGCGACAGATCTTTTCGCTGACCCCGAATTCGATGGGGATCCGATTCAGATAAAAACTACTCCTGCCGATTCCGACCTGCCCGATGAGTTGTTCTCCGGGGATGATACTTCGGGGAGTGACATCATTGACCCTGCCACAGGTCTGAATGTGGAATTTGACTTGTCAGAAGAAGCCGATGTTTCAACTAAACCCAGGTTGTTAGGTGTGAACTCTGCTTCCACTTCCCTGCTTAAGGCAAAATCTCCCAAGCGTGACAAAGTTTATGTGAGAGGTGTAAATGTCGGGATATTGAACGAGAGGGTTCAATTTCTGGATGAAAAAGGTCGTCTGATAACAATTAGTTTGAAGGAATTTACAAAGAATGGACTTATTAAGCGATTTCGTAGTCTGGAAAATTTCCTCAAGGAATGGATGGCTTCGGAGAGAAAAGAAATCTTGGTTCGGAACCTGGAAGAGCAAGGCATACTTCTCGAAGAATTGCGGGAAGATGTTAAGAAGGATTTGGATATATTTGACCTTATCTGCCATGTCGCATTTGGCAGACCTCCTCTCTCGAGACGTGAGAGAGCAGACAATGTCAAGAAAAGAGATTACTTTTCTCGCTATGAGGACAAGGCGGGAATGGTTTTGGAAGCCCTCTTGGAAAAATATGCCATAGATGGAATTGAAAATGTGGAAGAGATGAGTGTCTTAAAAGTGGATCCATTCACAGAGTATGGAACACCTACAGAGATTGTGAATCTCTTTGGAGGAAAGGAGAACTTTCAACAAGCGATTCGAGATTTGGAAAGGGAAATATACAATACGGCGGCATAAATGAAAAATATCGGAAGCATTATTAAGAATCTACAGAACATTATGCGAAAAGACCAAGGTGTCTCTGGAGATGCTCAGAGAATTGAACAACTCGGCTGGATGATTAGTTTAAAGATTCTGGATGATAAAGATGCGGAGTTGGAACTTTTGGAGGATAATTACAAGTCTCCTATCCCCAAGAAATTACAATGGCGTTCTTGGGCGGCAAATGATGAGGGAATGACCGGGGATGAACTGAAAGAATTTATTGATAGAGAACTCTTTCCCGGGCTTCGCAATCTCAAATCCGCATCTACCAATAAGCGAGCTCTTATCATTCGAGAGATTTTCGAAGGAACCAACAATTATATGAAGAACGGCACGGTTCTTCGGCAAGTTGTGAACCAATTGAATCTGATTGATTTCAATGTATCGGAAGATAGACACTTGTTCGGTGAGATTTATGAGACCATCCTTCGGGACTTGCAAAGTGCGGGTAATTACGGGGAATTCTATACTCCCAGAGCTCTAACAGAAACCATCACAGATCTTTTGGATCCAAGATTGGGAGAGAGAGTCTTAGACCCTGCTTGTGGAACGGGTGGGTTTTTAACTTCCGCTATTGAGAATATCCGAAAGAAGGACATTAAGACATCCAAAGACTTGAAGACCTTGCAAGATACCATTCATGGAATGGAGTTGAAGCCATTGCCATTTATGCTCTGTGTTACCAACTTGATTCTCCACGATGTGGAAGTTCCCAATATAGATTATGTTGATAGCCTAAACAAGGAATATACGAGTATTGGAAAGAAAGACCAGGTAGATGTTATTCTTGCCAATCCTCCCTTCGGAGCTTCCATTGCGGATGGTGTGCAATTAAACTTTCCACTTACCTATCGCACAACGGAATCTGCAGATCTATTCTTATTATCAATGGTTCGGTATCTAAAAGATCCTTTGGGAACCAAGCCCGGTGGAAGAGCGGGTATCGTTCTTCCTGATGGAAGTTTAACAGGAGATGGAGTGAAACAGAGAATCCGCCAGAAACTCTTGGAGGATTGCAATCTGCATACAATTGTGAGGCTTCCGCAATCTGTATTTGCTCCTTATGCAACTGTAAACACCAATCTTCTCTTCTTTGAAAAGGGTAAGCCCACCAAAGAAATCTGGTACTACGAGCATAGACTTCCCGAAGGCGTGAAGGCTTACAGCAAGACCAAGCCCATCCAAGCAAAAGAATTCGACCCCTTGAAAAAATGGTGGGGTAAACGGAAGGAATCGGAGATTGCCTGGAAGGTAAAAATCGACGATATCATCCAAAGAAATTATGATCTGGATATCAAGAATCCACATAAAAAGGCAGAAGAGGTCATCTTGGACAAGAAATCCATCCTACAAGAGTTGGAAGAATCCTTCCAGAATTCCCTGAAAATCCTGAAAGAATTGCAGAAAGGGTGAAAAATGGTTTACTTATAGGTAAACTCAGTTATTATGGAGATCAAAGAGAAATTCGGGGGTATTTTGATTCAGGATGTAAAGGATCCGAATCATGGTTTTTCAATTGTTGCGACAACCACGTCTCAAGGAAGTAGCCCATTTTTTGAGTATTTTGCAGAATTATCAAAAACTGCAAAGTCCATAGAAGGTTCAATCTTAAAATCTCGTGACGTAGAGTCGATCAACTATGCAACCCTAAAATATTACTTTGAAAGGATGTCCAAAACGGGAGCTTGGAACAATCCAAAGCAGATAAAAAAGTTGGAAGGAGATTTGTTTGAGTTTAAAGTTCAGACAGGACTGAGAGTGATCTTTGCCTATGATCCGGTGAATCGAAAAGTTGTATTGATCACTCATTCGTTTCTAAAAAAGAAGCAAAAGACTCCGAAAAAGGAGATTGAAAGGTCAAAGGAATTATTGAAAAATTTCTTAGATGAGAGGTGCTAAGGAATATGGCTACATATAAAGTTTCAGACATTTTAGAGAAAGATTGGACAGAACAAGAAAAATCTGAAATGGAAATCCAAATGATCCAAACCGAAAAGGTTTTGGAGGCAGGAAATTTAATTTGGGATAGTTTGCAGGAGCTAGGTTGGAAACAAAAAGATCTGGCAAGTAAATTGAACGTAAGCAAGGGATATATATCTAAATTAGTCGGTGGAATGGAAAATCTCACAATCTCCAATCTAGCGCGAGTCCTTGCCATAATGGGAAAGAGACTCAGCATTGGAATTGAAAAAGAAGACAATCAAGTAGTGTTCAATTTTCCAAATAAGGTTGCCGGTTCGAATGAAAAATGGAATGCTGATCTACCTATTGTTACGGCAAACCAAGAGATGGCTAAAATGAGGTTTGTAAAATGAAGGAATCTACTTTGGATGAAAACAAACAACCGGAGATTATCATTGAATCGATTTTCCTGGCTACTTCGAATTTTCACAGGAATCCGTTCATTCCAAAGGACACCAAGCTTGATGTAAAACTAAATAAACAAGATGATATCAGTCCCGATAAGTCCACTCTTGTTACAAATCTCATAATGGAGATCAATACACCCGAAGATCCGATATACTTTTATTGCAATTATGTTGGAGTATTCCGATCAACAGGTAAAGAGGGTAGTATGAACCTGGAAAAATTTCGGGAATCCAATGCTCCCAGTCATCTTTATCCCTATCTTCGTGAAGAATTCCAAAGTCGAGTTACCAAAGCTTCATTGAATCATATCATTCCCATTCTACCACCCGTCAACTTAAAATTAACCTTAGCAAAAGGAGAAGAAAAGAAATGAGAATTCGAATCGCTGAATCCAATCGTCCCAGAAAAACCAAACAGAAATCCCATACCGAAAAAGTGAGTCACGAATTTGTTGCAACGTCTTTAGCCGCTAAGTCGGTAATGAAATTTAAAAAGAATGCTTCGGAAGTAGATCCCTTTGTGCCCTTAGTGGCTTCGTGTGGAATAAAAAGAAAAGAAGAAGAGGTCTCACACAAAGGTACGAAGAGTGATAGGTGATCGAGTGAATGATTTCTTAATCGACCTATTAAGTAAATAACGATCGTTAAGAATAAATTTAAAATAAATATAAATTAATGGTTG
>JAFIGA010000185.1 GCA_020831715.1 Leptospira sp.
TGAACTTTGATTTGTTGATAATAGGAACAGCATGTCGTCCTGCTAGTTTTGAAATTTTATTGGAATATAAATCAAGTATGTAATAATTAAACACCCAATCAAAATCATCGTATGGAACCACTGCATTAATCTGTTGATTACTTGCACATTCAACTAAGTTTTGAGCAACTTTTCCGATAGTCGATCCAATACACACAAATAGAGTACTATTCTTCGGAATTGCCCTCGTTTGCTGAAAACCGAGTTCCGTTAAAGTGGTTTTAGTTTTCAATATAAATCGACTATCATCAATATCAGCTGGGGAAACAAAAAGTTTTTCGCCACCATAATATTCTCTTTTCAGAGTATTTGGTGTTGTTCCTGTAATGACTTCACCAATCTCGCCAATACTTTTCTCCACCCATTCCCCTGCATCTCGAAACTCAGGAAACCTCAGTTTGGGAACCAAGGAACCAGCGTTATGTTTCTTTTCTTTTTTCACCGATTGCTTCTCCCATTCCTTACCATTCCGTCCTTTCCGTGGTTAACCCCTTCTTCTCTTTCGATCATACAGTGCCACCTAATACAAAGTTTGCCCGTTCTCGTCGAAGCATTTCAAAGGGATTTAAAAATGAAATCCCAAGTCCAGCACATACATTTGGGATCTTGATTCTCTTTGTAGATGTCGAGGGAACTTCGTGGGTGACAATCGCACTGCTTTGTGCCAATGCATGACCAATTAGGTAATAATCTGCACTTTCATAAAATATGCTGATAGCACCTGGTTCATAGCTTTGACTTGTTGCCCATAAGCTTACTCTTCCTAACTGAGAGAGAACCGAAGTATCTGTATTACGGAAGATATGTCTTGCACTCTCCTTCGCCCATTCACTTAGTGCATCATCCCCAGCAGTAATTTCATCAGCTACTTTATCAATGCTTTGCACGACACCGTTTTGGTTCTTTTCTAAAATCCAATTCCAAAAGGCTGGACAAAAATCTAAACCATAGTATCGATTCTTAGCTTCGATAAAAATATTGGAATCCAGTAGGTAATTCATGCGATCAGCCCCAACTGCCTTGCCTTTTCATAAAAGGTTTCATTTTTCTTAATACCTAGCATACGAAAAGAATCACGAAAGAGAGTTTGCCCTTCGAGAGTGCTGGTCACCACTGCTTTGGCAAATCGGTTACCCACCCGCACCCCTAAAGTTCGGTAGAAATCACCTCCACCACTACCGGAAGATTGGACTACAGAGATACGATTCACTTCCTCTTGGAAATACTTCCAAAAGTCCTGATGACTGACTTTTTTTGCTTCATACAGTCTTCGAAGGACAACAAGACTACTCACCTTAAAAATCTTAGCAAGCCTTTGGATCTCGTCCGGGATGGGAACATCCACTTTGTAGGCAACTAGAGTTTCCTCCATAGGCATCAAAAACTCAGCAGCTACCGCATTGCACCACTTTTCGATTTCCTTTTCGGAAAATTGTCCCACACTGGCATTCGAAATTCCACTTTCCCCTAAATACAAATGGGCGAGCTCATGGAAGAGTGTAAACATCTGCGCCGCCTTACTGTCGCTTGCATTAATAAAGATAAGCGGTGCATAAGTGTCAGCAAGTGCAAAACCTCGGAATTCCTCTAAATCCAGATGCCTATGAGTATTACTCCCAACGATAGAACTCGACATTACCAAGACACCTGCCTCCTCTACCCTTTGAATGAAGGAACGTAGAGCTTCCGTCCAGGTGGAAAAGGATCGCCTTTTGGCAACGGATAGATCCAGAAGACCTTCAATTTTTCTTGCAATGGATATTGGAGAGTCAGAAAGTTTTGCACTTCCAACAAAGGCGAGAGAGTCCAACCTGTGCAATTGCATATATTCCCGATACCAATTCTGCCTCTCCTGGCAGATATACAAAGTATCGAGTAGATTGGGACTAGGTCTAGATAGTTCTCGATCGGCAATGGTTCGAAAATCAGAAACGGGAAGTGTCTCCTGCACCGGTTCTGGCAAAAATAAATAGCCAATAGGGACATGAACTGCGGTAGCAAAATTTTCCAATTGGCGGAGTGTCGGATGCAATCGACCACTCTCCCAATCATGAAGTTTTGGGAATCGTTTGGACAAAATCTCTACACTCAGACGTGCACGTTCCCGAGCCCAAGTTATGAGAGTTGGATTGATAGATACGGAATTTCTACTCATATGCGGCAAGACCCGAGATCTCCCTACCTTGGGCAAGTTTTTTCAATAAAGGAACCAGGTCTTCCATAAGGGCAAGCTCCTTTTTTGTCCTTTCCTTCCAACTGAGTTCAAACGGAGCCATCAAGTCGCTGAGTAGTTCCGCATCAAAAATCATCCGATCCATTATGGACTTCACAAATCCTTTCAAAACGGTTGGATCCAATCCATGCGATTTCGCAGTAGTAGCCAGTTCATTTTGAAATTTACTTTCTTTAAAGTCAAGATAACCCTTCTTAATCTCAGCCTCACTCAAAGGCTCACCTACCTTCAAAGTTCCAATATAGGCAATGATTTCTTCTTTCTCATCCATAAGGTTTGAACTAGAAGAAAGTAAGCCTACAAGCTGCTCGCGGCTCATTTTCTGTTTGGAGGTTTTTTGTGTGTAATTAGAAATGAGACCCATGATATAATCATAGTCAATGATAGCCGATGCAAAAAGCACAAATTCAAAATCCAATTGATGGACTATCGTATCCATACCGTTAGATCCCTTTTCCACTTTAAATCTTTGAGCCGTATCCAGATACACTCCCCGAAACCCACGCAGAGTATCTGGAGAGATCACATTTTCAATAGCTTCGACCTGATCATTGGAAATATCGGTGTATTGGTCAAGCTGTGTTTTTACTCTTTGCACTTCTTTGAAGAGGTTTATGAACTGGCTTCTTGCATCATCCCCATGCAAATTATTCACTTCTTCGGGTGCAAATTCTAAACCCTGTGATTTCATAAAATCATGCAACTTGGAAACAGCTGTTTCAAATTTTGTGATAACAACAGGTGCAGGATCAACCAACCATATCTCCTTAGATCGATTCGCTTCCTCACCAGAAAAAAGCGCAATTGCCTCATCCACTGCATTTCGTTGATTTCTAAAATCCAGAATATTTCCATACGGCTTGGTATCATTGAGTACTCGATTGGTTCTGGAAAATGCCTGAATCAATCCATGAAAACGTAAATTCTTATCAACATACAAAGTATTCAAATATTTTGAATCAAAACCTGTAAGGAGCATATCCACAACAATAACAATATCAATTTTATTCTCGCGAGGATAATCTTTATTCGGATATTTTTGATCCTTGATTCTCTTTTGGACATCTTGGTAATAAAGATCAAATTCACTCAATCTATGATTAGTTCCATACTGTTTATTATAATCTGCGATAATTTGAATTAAGGCTTTCTTCTTTTCTTCGGGTTCTTCTTGATTATCCTCTTTTTCCTGGGGCAGATCTTCTTGGATTTGTTGAACATCCCGATTCCCTTCTGCTGGAGGAGAGAATACACAAGAAACTTTTAGAGGGCGATAGTTCTCATCCTCAACTAATTTTTGATTTTGAATTTCTTGAAACAAATCATAATAAGCAATCGCGTCATTGATCGAGGCGGTAGCAAAAATCGCATTAAACCGACGACTGTGCGTAGCTATATCATGTTTTTCTAGTATAGACTCAACAACAGCTTTCTTGGAAACTGAATCACTAACCTTTAAATCTTTCTGGTCTTTCAGATCTTCTTTGAAGTAATCAACATGAAAACGCAATACATTTCGATCATCTATTGCATGAGTGATTGTATACGCATGCAATCTTTTTTGAAACACATCTTCGGTTGTTATATAGGAAGCTTGATCTCCCTCAACGCGAGTGTAGTTAGAATTTTCACTAAAAATTGGAGTCCCTGTAAATCCAAATAATTGTGCATTCGGGAAAAATTCTTTAATGGCGTTATGGTTTTCACCGAATTGTGAACGATGGCATTCATCGAAGATAAATACGATTCTCTTCTTGCGGAGAGGTTCTAACCTTTCTTTATAGTTATTTTTCTGACTTCCATCCAAGGCAAGACCCAACTTTTGGATGGTAGTGACGATAACCTTATCAGCATAGTCAGTAGAAAGAAGCCTTCTGACCAGGGATTCTGTATTTGTATTTTCTTCGACGCAACCCTCTTGAAACTTATTAAATTCTTCCCTGGTCTGCCGATCCAAGTCTTTGCGATCTACAACAAACAAACATTTTTCAATATTAGGATTATCTTTGAGTAAAGTGGACGCTTTAAAAGAAGTAAGCGTTTTTCCACTTCCGGTTGTATGCCAGATATACCCATTCCCGCGATTCTGTTCTATACAATCGACTATTGCCTTCACAGCATAGATTTGGTAAGGCCGCATTACCATTAATTTCTGCTCACTGGCAACTAAAACCATATATCGGCTTATCAATTGAGCAAGCGTGCACTTAGGCAGAAATTTTTGTGAAAAATCATCAAGATGAGTAACTTTTTTATTATCAACTGTTGCAAATTGATAAATTGGTAGAAAGCGTTCATCCGCATCAAAACTAAAATGTTGGCTTTGATTATTGGCAAAATAATAAGTATTACTTTGATTACTTACAATAAATAACTGAACAAAACATAAAAGTGAATTCGTGTAACCATTCCCTGGGTCATTTTTATAATCCACAATCTGCTGCATTGCTTTCCGTGGACTAATTTCTAAAGTCTTAAGCTCAATTTGTGTGATAGGAATACCATTTAAAAGAATAATAACATCGTATCTATGAAAGCTATTATTCGTATTCATCCTAAGCTGATTGATTACTTCAAAATTATTTTTGCACCAATCGTTTAGATTTACTAATGTATAATGCAGTGGAGTTCCATCCTCCCTTTCGAAAGTATTTCTGCCCCGAAGTACCTTCGCAGACTGATAGACATCCGAATTCACAATTTCATCCCTAAGCCGAGCAAATTCAGAGTCGGTCAAATGGACCTTATTCAATTCTTCGAAATGTTTTCTGAAATTCTGCTCAAGAGCTACTCGATCTTTGATGTCTGAGCGGTAAGTATATTTTAAATCCTCTAATCTCTTTATGAAATTATTCTCAAAGCTCTTTTCACTGAACACGAGAGTTATCCTTAAATATTTTTAATTGAAATATAGTGAATTGAGATAAATAATAAACAAACATAATTAAAGTATTTTTGAATATCCACTGACCAAATTTAACCATAGTTTAAAATTTCCCCCATGTTAGATAATTGAATATACAATACCAACTAGACAAAATTCAAACATTTTTTAAAATTAAATTTTTAA
>JAFIGA010000018.1 GCA_020831715.1 Leptospira sp.
ACTTTTCTTCACAGCAGCCTTTTTCTCAATTGGCTTCTTTTTCTTGGGTACAGTTTTCGATTTAGGTTTAGACGTGGACTTGGGTTTAGGTTTAGGTTTATCGATTTTTCTCTTTCTAGGAATGGGGTCCTTAGCCTCTTCCGGAAATTTCTTATCCAACTCCAACTGGCGAATTCTATTTTGAAGGGTCGAACGTGGAATTCCCAGTTCATTGGCAGCATGAGAAACATTTCGATAGTTCCGGAGAAGACTTTGATATATATAGAAGGATTCAGTTTCTTGCAAAACCAACTCCAACGGGAGTTTATTGGCAAATGCTTCTTCCAATGAGGGAAATACGATTCCTGAATCCGATTGACTTGCTATACGATTCTTCATCTCTAAAAAATGGTAAAGGTAGCCGACTATTTTATCGTTTTCCATCAATGTAACAATTCGCACCATATATCCCAGTTTGGGGAGCATTGTCTGAAGAACCTTTCCATTATTTTGGGTGGAATTCATATCCAATTCATTTGCTTTCAAGAAAGATGCGAATACATCTTTGTTTAGGTCACGAAGAAATCTTTCTGCAAATGATACAGAATTGCGAAAGAAAGCTTGGGATAGAATTTCTTTTTCGAATCGATCATTGAAAAAAATAGAATTTCCATTTATATCTGTAGAAAAGAGCGGGTCGGCAAAACTCTCTAAGATCAATTTCATAAACCAAGCAATCGGATCTTTCGATGGTGATTTTTCTTTGGTATTTTTATCTAAAGAATTCGCCGGTTCCGAAGAATCCATTTGACCATTTGATATTTGCTTTTCTTTGGAAATAGATCTTGAATATTCTGCTAAAATTCTGGATTTATCCCAGGATTCTTTTTTCTGTCCCAATCGATTCAAGACAGTTATGGTAGAATGATGATTGAAAAAACTTAAAAATGATTCCGGTAAATTGGATTCGATAAAGTCTTCGGGAATAAATTCCCAATCCATGGATTCTCGGGATAGATCAGCCATTTCCAATTGAAGTTTTTCTTTGGAAAGAAAGCCTATAAGAATACCATCCTCCCCTATGACGGGAAGATGGGAAACTTGAATTAACATGAAATGTTTAAATAATGACTCAGTCCTCATCCCTTACCAATACACCGCTATTCACCATTTTCCCTGCGGAAAAATTAGGTGATGTTTTCATCCAATTTTGGAAAGCTATATGGTATTGGCTAGGAACTTCTGTCTCTGTCAGAAGAAAAGCGTTAAAACTATAAACTACGGATCTTTTAAAAGATAAGAGGGCTAGATTTGGATTTTTCATCCTCATATATTTTTCAGCTTGAACTTTTTCTTTTTTTGCCATTTCAAAGTATCTTTGGATTTTTTCTTTTTTATTCAGATCTTTAAAACTATTCAGATCGGTTTTTAGATAGAAATCTCTGGAAAAAGTTTCAATCAAATCATGACTGTATTCCTTCATTTTTCGGGAGTAATCCATCTGCAAGCCATAGAGATCCTCCTCCAAGTAAGAAAATTGTTTCGCTTGTTGATTCCCTTTTTTTTCATAGTATACTTCGTCCGATTTTTGCTGAATGGCGGTGAATCTGGATTGAGATTGGTTGATATTCCAACCTCCCACAGCTTCATCAATTTCTCGAACGACCTTCAATCGACTGTCAATGATTTTCTTTCTCTCCCGAACCGACATAGTTGAACCGGCACTCATCAACTCCAATGTCATCAAGAAGATTGCAATTGATGAAAATAATATATTGCTAAAAGAATATTTTGTTAGCTTATTCATACTTTGGATTACCCTCTTCATCAAATTTGGGAATAGGAGGAACTTTTTCTCTATCCACTGCATCGGTAGGCTTGATCATCGCCGAAGCATTTTCCAATAAATCAATTCGATTTTCGGTTATAATTCCATAATTATCGTCATGTTGTTCAAATAGATCCAAAGGTTTACCGGATGGATTTGCCGGAGGAACTACAGATCTTTCCATTCTTTTGTTTTCCACAAAGTTACTTAAATTGTTTCGAACTTGCTCATACCTCGGCTCTTTAGGTTCATTCCGAGCTTCTTCGAGATCTTCCAATGACCAATATTTGTATTCTGATTTATCTTCATCCGGGGTCTTGGAAGCAAGCATGGCTAGGATAGCAAATCTTTTGCCCCGTCTTAATATGGTGATTCCTTCGGAATAAAGGAGAATTTTATAACGGTATTGGTAAGGAGATGAATTGAAACCCATTGTAAATCTGTCTTCACCGGTTCTTAAATCTCGAAATCCCAATCGAAGTAAAGATTTTGCCACGTCATCATTGGATCGGATGATATATGGGGCGGCGGATTCCAATAGCGCTCGAGTGTCTTCCAAATACTGCTGAATTGCGAATTCGTAACCATCCTTCATTTTGGACTGGGCTTGTCTCAACTCACGAAAGGCAAGGCTGTAGTTACTTTGAAGATACCACATGTTTCCATTAAAATCCAACTGGTTGATGTCCCGAATGAATTTAAAATGTTCAAATTCCAAATTAGCAGGTGTTGCACCATCCTCCCCTTCTTTGGGAGGCTCGGCTTGATTCTCTTGAGGAGGAGCTAAATTGCTCATAGCAGTATTCAAAAAAGCTAAATTCTTTTTGTTTTCCTCTATGAGTAAACCCAGGTTGGTCCTATCGGGAGATACAGCTCCCAAATTCGATAGGTGCACAATGGCAAGTATCATGACGGTGAAAATTCTTATAGTTCCCATATTCTCTCCTTTTCCAATATCGGTGACTTGGAAAAAACCCTTCTCTTTTTTTTTGGAATTTCCGATACTTGATTTATGATAGTCCGTATGCCAATTCTTCTCAAGTCCAAAATATTAATATCCGCAATTTCCTTGCTGTTTATTACAACACCAACGACATCCCAAGAAGTTGAGAGAGATATCAGACCGCTGGAAGGTTTTGCCGAAGCTTCCTGGGGCATGAGCTATGAGCTTTTGAGAGAAAAATTCATTTCTCTTGCCACCGATCCGGAATCGGAGGATGACATTGAAATCCTGTATGAAAAGAAAGATGCCCTACTCTTAATCCGAAGAAATGGAATCAATTATCTCTACAGATTCTATAAAACACCGGAATTGGTCAAGTCAGCTAGACCCAAGCGAGATGCAAATCCCGAAAACGATCCCACCATCGAAAATCAGACAGAATACCGAGCCAATGGAATTCTTTTTTCTGTTGGAGTCGTATTCAATTTTGTGGAATCCGAAAAGGTTTTGGAAAAGTTAGAAGCAAAATATGGCAAACCCAAAAAGCAAACTCTGGATGACCAAAAGGTCGGAGGAGTAGCAATCTGGGAATTGGTAGATGGAAGGGAGGATCCTCCCCGAGGTGGCTTTATTTTAATGTGGAGAGAACCATACAAAAAGAATCCTTACACCAGAAGAGTTGATTACTTCAGTCACACAATACGAGGAATGATAGCCAAAGAATACAAAGAATTCTTTAGCGTGCAAGAGACAAAAACCTTGCGTGATTTGATACAGTAAAGAATTCTGTGTCCATGGATATATTTTTGGACACAGCCAATATCGATGAAATTAAAAAAATCAATGAACTAGGACTTTTGGATGGAATTACTACCAACCCATCCATTATTTCCAAATCAGGAAGAAAATTCACCGAAGTAATAAAAGAAATTGCAAGCATAGTTGACGGACCGGTAAGTGCGGAAGTAATTGCAGAAGACTATGATGGAATGATAAAAGAAGGAAAAGAACTAGCCGCTATTGCCAGCAATGTTGTGGTAAAAGTTCCACTAACATTAACAGGATTGAAAGCCGTGAACGAGTTTTCAAACCTAGGCATTGCCACAAATGTTACACTTTGTTTCTCTGCTAGCCAAGCATTGCTTGCCGCAAAAGCGGGAGCCGCGTTTATCTCTCCATTCTTGGGAAGACTCGACGATGTAAGTCATGATGGATTGGATCTCATTTCCGAGATTAGAGAAATCTACGACAACTATGGCTACGACACTAACATACTAGCAGCATCTATACGCCATCCTATCCACTTTAAGGAAGCAGCATTGAGAGGTGCGGATTGTGTAACAATTCCTTATAGTGTATTTGGTCAGTTGGCTAGTCACCCCTTGACAGATATTGGATTGAAAAAATTCATAGAAGATTCAAAATCAATCAATTGGTAAATTAATTCCCTGATTCAACTTTTCGGTAAAGAGTAAAAATGTCTTCCATCTGTTCTTTAAAGCAATGAATGGACTGGTGGGAGGCATCGTTGAATAAATCACACTGAGGTTTACTATCATCGTTATAATTGATCGGATAGGCACCAAATTCCTCACTCATTTTTAGAACTTTAGACCACCATATTTCTTCCAGATTAAACTCTTTGTATCCTTCTCTATAATCTTTGTAAACTCTGGGCCAGACAACAAAAACTTTACTTCCCTTCGATTCTGCCAATTTCAGCAGCTTTTCCAGGAATATAAATTGAGTTTCATCCATTTGATAATTATTTAAGTAGATCTCTCGAATACGTTTGGCATCTTTTTTTAATTTGGATTCGACATTCGCAACAGCTGCATAGGCAAGATACTCACCGTTTCCCATAAGGAGAACCATCATATCTTCATTCATAATAGGATTGTATTCTCTCATTCTACCATTCGACAATCTTTCCATGAATAATTTATAATCGAATTGGAGTTTTCTGAAACTAAAAAGCATATCTATATAATACTTATAACGGGCATCCCAAGGCATCAACTCCCAATAATCTTCCTTGAACTTTTCATCCATGCCCAATCGAATAAAGGGATCGTAGATCAAATCCTTGCTATCGTCAAAACCCTCCGGACTCACAGCCAAGAATACCATATCCGGAACTATTCCTGCATCCAATATACGCTCATACCATAGCAGAGAATACATGGGAACAGCTTGAGGACCACTAAAGTTATAGACTTGCCATTTCCCTTTTTCTTTTTCGGGAATTCCCGGATTGGAAAATGGATAGGCACGAGAATCACCAAGAGCTAGGGCGAATTTTTTTTCTTGAGAACTTATCTTAGGATCATTTTTCAGCTTATCAAAAAGTTTATGCCGATGAGCGTAGAAGACCGGATTTCCCTTTTGGAGAAATTTTTCTTTGAAAAAATCCAAAAGAAATATCTTATCAACAAGAATTGCCAATATTAAAAATAAAACCGGATAGAGTAAAAACTTTTTATCTTTCAAATTACCAACCTAACCTTAATTCCGATCCTCAAGTTAATTATAAACCATATCAATTGAAATCTCACAATACTCTCCCTCTTTGATATTCAAGCTCGCCAAATTACAATTGCCAATCCTTGTTCGAAGAAGATCTTTCACGCGAGCATCTAACTTTGCAAACATTCTACGAATCTGTCTTTTCTTGCCCTCTTTCAAAATAATTTGAAATACTTTAGAGGAACCTCTTCTTGGCTCCACTGAAACCGCACGAAGTGTATCCCCATCATCTCGAATTCCAATTCGAAATTCTTTTGCAACTTTAAAAGCATCCAAAGGAGATTCCAACTCAACTCGGTATTCCTTTTCCGGTCCGTGACTTGGATGAGTTAAATTCTGAATGGTATCACCCGAATCAGAAAGGAAAATCAGTCCCCTGGAAGAAAGATCCAATCTACCTGCAAATTTATAAAGCGAAAATTCTTGGGGAAGTAGGTCAAAAATGATTTTATCATGATGCTTATCCGCATGAGAAGTAAGATATCCAGCCGGTTTGAAAAGGGCTATAATTTTACCGGAATTTTTGGTTTTGCTGATTGAAACAGGATTTCCATCCAGCTCAACCAAATCATCGGGAGAATTGACTTGAGTTGAGAGATCGGTAACAATTTCTTTATTGATGCGAACTCTACCTTGGGTTACGAGTAATTCTGCCTTTCTTCTACTTGCAACTCCCGCTTCCGCCAAATACCGATTGATCCTCATAAAATCCAATTTACAAAATATGCCTGTCAAGGAAAGTCTAAAGAATGGGAATGAATCCACTCAAGAAAAAGCCAAGAACCAAAGAATTGAACCCTGCACCGGAAATTCCTTCTTGGATGAAGGTGAAACTTCGTTTTCCCGATGAATCCAATCCTGTTGAGGTAGTCCGAAAAACTGTATCCAAATCAGCAATTCATACAGTATGTGAATCAGCGTCATGTCCCAACCTCAATCACTGTTGGTCCAGAAAGACAGCAACCTATATGATTGGAGGAGATATCTGCACTAGGCGTTGCAAATACTGTGATGTTGCCTTCGGAAAACCGGGCAGCCTCGATTCTCAAGAACCAATACAAGTTGCTGAATCTTGCCTAGAATTGGGACTCGAATACGTAGTAATCACAGCCGTGAACCGTGATGATCTGGCGGACGGAGGGGCGGAGCATTTTGCCCAAACAATACAAGAGATTCGTAAACGTCTCCCCAAATGCAAAATCGAAGTATTGGTTCCAGATTTCAAGGGAAAAAGAGAAGCCTTAGATACTCTCTATGCGGCAAAACCCGATATATTCAATTATAATATAGAAACTGTGAAAAGATTGTTCTCGGAAATAACTCCCTCCAAGAACTATGAAAGATCTCTCTTTGTTTTGGAAGATGCTCATTCAAATGGATTTCGAACTAAAAGTGGAATTATTTTAGGAATGGGGGAAACAGAGGAAGAAGTCTTGGAAGCTTTACAAGATCTAAGAAATGTCGGTGTGAGTATGATAACCATCGGACAATATATGCAGCCTACTCCAACCCATTATCCGGTTTCAAAATACTTTACTCCGGAAGAGTTTTTATTTTTTGGAAAAAAGGCAAAAGAAATGGGATATGAATCTGTTGCTTCCGGACCACTAGTTAGGAGCTCTTATCATGCAGATGAACAAGCACAATTCAACTAACTGGGAAGGAATACAGAATTCCCTACCGCATTTCCCAAACCCTGAATTATCAAAACTCTTTTTTCACTCATTGATGTCGGAACTCTCTCTTTTAAGTGAGGAAATTGGAGATTACACGGCTAAAGATATTATTTTTAAATCCCTAAACCAAGTTCCGAATATATCCGTCGAATGGGGGGATCGCAATACATACGGAAAGAACAGGGTGTTGCTATCGCATGAAAATAAAATAGCAGTGTTAGATCTAACACCCATACTGCAAGCGGTAAAATTGGTGTGGAATACTTTTATAGCCAGTAGAAAGGGAAATCCTACCTAAAACCAACTTCCTGAAAAGGAAGTTGGTCAGTAGGCTTTGTTTGGTTGGTTTTAGAATTTAGTTTTGGTCTGGTAGTCGTAGATCACCACATCGATATCATCCAATTTAATCTTTTTGATACCTTGCTCAGTATGAACAATCATCATATTGTCTTCTTGGTTGATAATGGCACCAACGATTTCCGTTTTTCCATCAGCCAATACAATCTTTTCTATTCTTTCATAGTAGCTTACTATGTCTTTATTTTTAGCAAGTTCTTTTGGTTTTTGGGCAATAGAGGTTTCGAATGCTTTTTTCTTTTCTTCTTGCTTAGTAGCCAGCATTTCTTCGATTTCTTTTTTCTTTCTCTCTACTTCAGCCAGTTTCTCTTCAGAATCGGAATTGTTTGCTTTCTGATTCAAGGCAACCATATCCTGAACTACTTTTTCATCCACTTTCACAATAGTTTTAAGCTCTTGCTCTTCGCTTTTAGTGATATTGGATTCACGTAAAACAGGTCTGTTTTTCTCGATTCCCGAAGTTAAACCTTGTATGTCCAAGGACTCCAATGTAGCCTCTTTCATAGCAGGCGTTTTGGCATCAATGGATGTTTCTTTACCTGCATCCACTACAACTTCTACGTTTTGCAATGATTCTCGTAACTTTTTCAAGTTAGAGTCAGCATCGATTTGTTCTTGGCTTAGATTATCCAATGCCGGAATTCTGGGTGATGTTGCAACAGCACCTTCCAATACTCTCACAGTTGATTTTCCGGTTTTGCCATCGGCATTTACGATAAATGAGGTTCCACGAACTCCCGCAATTGCGGTTGGAGTAACAACTGAAAAGCCATCGGTTTTTCTTGCTTTCTTCACATCCGCAAATACTTTACCGGAAGCAAGTGACAGCTTAGAATCAGATCCTCCATCGCTATTCATTGATAGTTTGGCAAAATCCAATACAGTTGATGGAGCTATTCGAATGGAAGATCCGGATTCAAATTGTAAATCCACCTTTCCATTGGTTCCTGTTTCGATTCTGTCACCAGTCTTAACAGCTACACCCAATTTAGCCTTTTCTTCAGTTCCGTCAGCATGGGCGATTTTAGAATCCCCAACACTAAACACAACGACAGCACTCAAGCTTGTGTCTTTTGACTTACCATCTCCCAATGAAGAATCCGGCTTTTTGCAAACTGCAAAAACCATAGCCAATGCTAAGGTTCCTATAAAAATTTTTAATGATGGTTGTTTCATACCTACTGACCTTTCCATAGTTAATTTAGTGAGCAATACTCCCTATATTAACTACAACACTTGATTTATTTTTTTTTGCAGAAAAATCACAAAAAACAATCTTTCCGACAACCTTTTATACCATATCTCGATCTAAAATCAACTAAAATTTATTTATTTCCTTTACATTCGGATTACTTACCCGGAAATTTGACCTGTGAAACAGCGAATTATTTACACAATCCTAATCCTCTCCTTAACCTCATGTGCAGTATTGGAAAATATTCAGTCCAGAATTCCCAAACCTGAATTTTCGCTTGCCGGAATGAAAATAAAAGAGGTAAATCTATCTGAGCTAACTTTAACTCTAAATTCAGTGGTTAAAAACCCATACAATGTGACTCTTCCCACATCCAAACTGGGTTTGGATATGGCAATCGAGGGAATGAAGCTCTCTCATATTGATACTGATCTGGGTGCAATTGATGCGAAATCGACCAAAACTCTGCCATTTGACATAAAGCTAAAATACACAGACTTATTGAAATTTTACAAAAGCTATCCTTCTAAAGAATCTTTGGATATGAATTTCAAAGGAGATCTTAAGCTTCCTATTCCACAGAATTACCAAATTGCCGGACAGAATGAAATATCTTTCCCTATAGATTACACAAGTCCAATTCCCAGTCTCCAACCGAGTGTAGAATTGTCCAATTTTTCTGTAGCGATGCCGGATCTTACCAAGTTGGCAACACAAACTGCAACAAATTACTTGGGCGGTTTATTCGGAGGATCGACTGAGGCTGAAAGCCCAAGTATTGATACCAGTTTCGACTTAAAGTTTTCAAATAATAGCCCTGCTAAATTTTTACTGAGCGATTTAAAATTTGACTTAGAATTGGAAGGTAACTCTTTTTTAAAGGGTGCTCCCAAAGAAATCATTCAAGAAGATACATCCAATATTGTAAAAGTAAAAACAGAAATTCCTATAGTGGATGCAGGTAGTTCGCTGATTAGTACCCTGAAGAATAAAACAGCAAGATACAATCTGAAAGGATTATCCGGAATATCTTTTCCGGGAATCAGATCGGAAAAATCGGATTTCAATTATGCAACTAACGGAACTCTCAAGTGGAAGTAAAGCTATAGCTTGATCCAAAGCGATTAGTATTATTTTGTAGGAGGGGCTGACATTTGATTCAACCTCTCCTGAAGTTCCTCTTCCAACGCACATTTAGGATAAACTGCTGCAGGTAGATTCGTCCCAATGTATCCAAAGGCATCTTGTGCCTGAATAACTTTAATGTCCCATCCACTCACCATCATAGGACATTCATACTTTCTATCCTTACAAAGAATTTGTGCCGCTTTAGGTTTGGGATAAGCCCATGCTGATTGAGGGAAACGGCATTTCTTTTCCACATCGGTTATGATACGAATTCGTTTCACAACATGATCGAACATTTTGAATTGTTTAATCATTAGATCAGCAACTTCTTTAGCAAAAAATCCTTTTTCCGTATTGTAGGTAAACATGACCAAAAGCTTTTCGGATATCTGATCACGCTCGGATATGGACTTCAAATTCTCCACAATATAACGACCTATTCGTAATGCTTCCGTAGCATAGGTTGCTGTCTTTTCCCCTACACCATCATCACCGGGTGTATCTTCAGAAGTCACTTCATCTGAATTTGCATCTGTTGTTAGAATATCTTTAAGTTTTGATCCACTTCTTATCATATCCAAATTGATTTCGGTCTGTTCTTCATCTGTATCCATAACCAATTCCAGAATAGGATGTGCATTGATTGCATCTACCAGCTCATACGGTAGACTTAAAGTCTCAACCACATTTGCACTTAACTTAGAATAACTGGCTATATGCTTTCCACTTAAAGGTCTCTTCCAATAATCAGTGTCAATGAGGCAAATATCAGCAAGCAACCCTGACAAAAAGGAATATCTGTTCACCATTTTAATTCCCAGTCTCTTCTGGATAACCGAACCCATACTCAGTAAGCCTAAATCAGCACAGTGATTGAAAAACTGAGGTTTCTCCAATAAAATACGAAAGAATACAAGAGTTAAATTTCTAGTACAAAATGCATTTGTAATGATTCCCCTATAATTGGGAAGCTCTGTGTTGCTTTCTCTATATAAATAATGCAAAAAGCGATTGGTCGGATCTTCAAATCTCCTAAAAACGGCTTTCGCCAATTGGTATTTAATTTTCTTTAGAAGTTCCCCATTCAGTGTGAGTTTGAAAACAGGAATGTATTGACCATCCAAGTCTTCGAGTTTTTTCATCATGGATTCTTTTACACTGACTTTTTCTTTAATCAATACATTTCCATTCTTATCCAGAATAGGCTCAAGAAGCTGAATAGAACCAACAAGTTCTTGGTCAACCGCAAATTTTTTAAAATTCTGAAAGTCATTGAATTCGAAGCCGGTAGAAGTAATTTTCATAATCTTGGCTCCAATTTAAAGCTTGGTTTTTTCAAGACAAGAAAATAATCCAGAAAAGGACTTGATTTTTAAAATTAAGGAATTAATATTTTCTATAAGTCTAAGAAAGGATAGGAGGACGGTAATTTGGCGAAAAATGTAAAAGAATTAGAAGTTTTTTACAGACAAATGCTACTGATTCGAAGATTTGAAGAAGCAGCTGCAAAAGGGTATAGCACAGGGAAAATCGGTGGATTTCTTCATCTTTACATCGGTCAAGAAGCTGTGGGTGTGGGATCTATTGCCGCTCTCCAAAAGCAGGACTATATCGTTTCCACCTATCGAGATCATGGACATGCTATCGCACGGGGCTTGGATACCAAAGCTCTCATGGCTGAGTTATATGGCAAGAAAACAGGAATCTCCAAGGGATACGGTGGTTCTATGCATTTCTTTGATAAGGAAAAGCATTTCATGGGTGGACATGGGATCGTGGGTGGTCACATCTCCCTTGCGGCGGGAATTGCCTTTGCCTCCAAATACAAAAAAGAAGATTCTGTAACCATATGCTTCTTTGGTGAAGGAGCGGCAAATATCGGTTCCTTCCATGAAGGACTAAACCTAGCGGCAATTTGGAAATTGCCTGTTGTATTCATATGCGAGAACAATCATTATGCCATGGGTACACCGGAATATCGATCCTTATCTGTAAAAGATGTATCCATTCGAGCTGTCGCCTATGACATAGCACGCGATTTCATCCAAGGCGATGAAGTCACAAAAGTTCGCGACCATATAAAGGTAGCCGTTGATAGAGCTAGACGAGGAGAGGGTCCGACCCTAATAGAAGTTTCCACCTATCGTTTTCGAGGTCACTCTATGTCCGATCCGGCAAAATATCGAACCAAAGAAGAATTGGATGAATATAAAAAAAGAGATCCTCTTATGAAAGCACATGCTGATCTTCTCCAACTAGGATTAAAAAAAGAAGATCTGGATTCAATCGAAAAAGAAATCAATAAAGAAGTAGAAATAGCTGTGAAATTTGCCGAGGAAAGTGAAGAACCACCACTTTCATGGCTCTATAACAATGTTTTAGTGGAGGATAAGTAATATGGCTGAGATGACCTATCGGGAAGCATTGAATAGAGCAATGGTAGAGGAGATGGAAAAAGATCCACTCATCTATCTCATGGGCGAAGAAGTAGGACATTACCAAGGTGCCTATAAAGTATCACAAGGCATGTTGGATAAATTCGGCGAAGAGCGTGTAATCGATACACCTATATCAGAGAATGGTTTTGCCGGAATTGGAGTCGGTTCGGCTATGACCGGGCTTAGGCCAATCATAGAATTTATGACATGGAATTTTAGTTTGGTTGCAATTGATCAGATTATAAACTCAGCGGCTAAAATGCTTTATATGAGTGGTGGACAATTCCCCATGCCCATCGTATTTCGAGGAGCAGGTGGTGCGGGAGGTAGACTCGCGGCTCAGCACTCACAAGCTTTTGAATCTTGGTATGCTCATATTCCCGGGCTCAAGGTGATGGCTCCCGCCACACCCAAGGATGCTTGTGGAATGTTAAAGACTGCTATTCTGGATAACAACCCGACGATATTTATAGAAAGCGAAGTCCTATATGGAATCAAGGGAGATGTTCCCGAAGAGGAATTCTATATACCTTTTGGAAAAGCCGATCTAAAAAAAGAAGGAACTGATTTAACAATAATCACTTGGTCTAGAGCTTGCCATATAGTTATGGAATCACTACCTGAATTCGAAAAGGCAGGATTCAATGTGGAAGTTTTGGATCTTAGAAGTCTTCGCCCCATGGATGAGGAAGCGATTCTAAAATCAGTCAAGAAAACCAATCGAGTCCTAATCGTTGAAGAGGGTTGGCCCATGGCAGGATATGGAGCTCATGTTGCCTATTTTGTTCAAAAAGAAGCATTCGATTACTTGGATCATCCGGTAGAAAGAGTTACACAACGAGATGTTCCTATGCCCTATGCGGCTAATCTCGAAAAAGAAAGTCTACCCAACACAGAACGAATCCTAACAAAGATTCGGGAAATGCTTAGCTAGGAGGAAACCATGGCAATCATAACAGAAATGACTCAGCTATCGCCTACCATGGAGGTAGGAACAATTGTAACTTGGATCAAAAAGGTAGGAGAAGAGATTTCTCCGGGCGATATCGTTGCCGAAGTAGAAACAGATAAAGCCGTAATGGAAATGGAAGCTTACGATTCAGGAGTTCTTCTTGCTATCATTGCACCCGAAGGCAGTAAAGTTGCAGTAGGAATGCCCGTTGCTATCCTGGGAGAAAAAGGAGAAGATATATCCGACCTAAAAAAAGAAGCCGAAGAAAGGCTGAATTCTTCCTCCTCTAAAAAAGATTCGTCTAAAAAATCGCAATCTTCATCCTAAACGTAAAATTCAAAAAAAGAAGCCTCCCAAAAAAAAGAAGCCTCCTCGGAATCTAAAGATAATGAATCCGTTGATG
>JAFIGA010000189.1 GCA_020831715.1 Leptospira sp.
AGTGGGGTGGAATCCAGAAGTTTTCGGATGGCGGCTACCGTATCCAAAAGATCAAAAGAACCGATTTTCTGGATGGCTAGAACCGCTCCCCTCTCTCCATTATTCCGCACCACCAATTTGACATCCTCGGGAATCAGTTGAATGGAAGCCACATCTTTGAGCTTAACACTGTATCCAATATCATTTGTTAAAAGTTCAGTTTCCAAAACTTCTTCTATGACTTTGAATTTGCCTTCCAAGACCATGGTTCTCTCTCCGGATTCCGTGCGAATGATTCCACCGGTTCCCTCGCGGTTTCTGTTTTGGATAGCGTTGGCAATATTTCGAATGTCTAGGTTGTAGCGACGCGCTTTTTGTGAATCTACCAGTATATGCAACTCTTCATCGGGAAGTCCAATGATAGTGGCATTTTTGATTCCCGGAATTTTTCGGACTTGAATCTTGAGCTCTTCCAGGAAAGGTTTTAGAATTTTGTATTCCCCTCGGAAGGAAATCTCCAGCACAGGAACATCACTGGTTGCGACTTCATGGATGATGGGCTTCCCCTTGATCCCATCCGGTAGATCGTCCACACGGGAGAGGGCATTGTACAGATCATTGAACAATCTCTGGACGGCTGACTTGGACAAATTTTCCAAACCTTGGACTTGTATGCGGGAAGAACTCTCCTCCGAATAAGAGATGATCTCCTTAATTCCTTCTACCTCTTTCAGTTCATCTTCAATGAGTTTTGTAACATTGATTTCCACATCCTTTGCAGAGGCACCCGGATATATGGTCTGGATTGTGAATTTATTGAGGCGAACCTCGGGAAAGCCTTCCTTGCGAGAAGTGGCAACACTGATAATTCCCAGGATGAAGATGGAGAAAAGAAGAATGTCTATGAACATTTTTCTTTCTAAAAAGAACGCAACAGGGTTTTTCATTCTTTTTTCAGAATAATAATAGAAATCAGAATGTCAAGGATGGATTAAGAATTCACTATCGGAGACGCAGGGATTCGAACCCTGGGTACGATTGCTCGTACGACGGTTTAGCAAACCGCTGCTTTCGACCACTCAGCCACATCTCCCTGATGCAAGCCTATTCGGAGAGGGTAGGATTCGAACCCACGGTCCTTTTGGGACGACGGTTTTCAAGACCGCTGCTTTAGACCACTCAGCCACCTCTCCAGGCTTTTTACAAGTTTTTGGGAATAGGTCGATGGGTCAATGCAAATTCGAGAATTCAATCTAGAAATTTTTCGATTGCATCTCTACCGGATGATTTGGCTTGGTAAAGAGCTATGTCAGCACATTTTATGATTTCTTCTATGGATTGCTTGGGATTTACTTTTGTATATCCTGCACTGATTGTAACATTTAGGTAAAAATTTTCAAAAACAAAAAACCGATACCGTTTCACAGATAATCTCAGTCTTTCCAAAACGATCTGAGCACCTACCTCATCTGTTTCCGGTAAAAGAAAGCCAAATTCCTCCCCTCCAATCCTGCCGACTATGTCTTCTTCTCGAAGATTCTCCAAAAATACATTGCTCACATTTTTTAGAACCATGTCTCCCACATCATGACCATATGTATCATTAATCTCTTTAAAGTTGTCAATATCAATTACTGCAATAACAGCATCTCTTGAGTGACGATGTAAACCTGCTAGTAGCTTTCGGAAGGATTCATAAAAAGATCTTCTATTAGGAATCATTGTTAGTTCATCAATGAAGGCAAGTTTTTTAAGTGTTGCCATTGCCATTCTTTGGTTTTCTTCCAATTGTTTCCTTGGTCGATTGTCCCGCATAATTGCAGCAAATAAATGTTTTCCGTTCGAATCATGCTCCAACTGAAATGCTTTCAATTCTATTGGAATCGCAACTTTATCTTTGCTAAGAATATAAAATTCTCTTATTTTATTCAATACCTTGGAATCAGAAATTTCATTATTAATATACTTTTTAATAATCTCTTTATGGTTTATGGAGTAGCTAGTTGGTATGAGAGTAGAAAAAGATCTGCCAACTAACTCTTTATAGCTGTAACTTGTTAAAACTTCTGCAGCAGGGTTTAAATATACTATGTTATTTTCTTCATCTATCACCCAAACTGCATCCATTGCCTTGGAAAGTATTTCTTCATAAAGTATTGGATCAATTGACACAATTACACCATATTCTGCCACATATTTGGCAGATAAAAGTCAATTTTATATCTACACACTTCATCAAAACAGATAGTCAAATCTTTAACTCCATTGAATACACTGCGCTGACAAAATAGCATACCATATTTTATAGTTCTTTCTATTAATTCAACAATTTTAATGACGATTTATTTCAACCCATTTAGAAAAAATTAAAGAAAAAGCAAAACCTTGCAAAAGTAATTCACAAAAAATTTCAAAATGAATACCAAGAGTTATAACCGGTTTCATGAAAAGTATTCCTTCTAGATTTCCAGGAGCTGGAAGCCCACTAGCCACACCGGCAACTATGGTGATATAACCCCAGATCACAAGCATTCTTTTCTTATAAGTGAAGGTTAAAATCTGATCATAAAAAGGATATAAGACTGTAGAAAGCAATATGCCTCTGATTATTTGGAAAGGTATCATCAAACTCCTGGCTAGATCCCATAATTCTCTGTCCCCTTCCCCTACCAGAAAGGCTGAAAAAGCACCTTCAATGCCATAGTATTTTGATGTTATAAATATATAAAAAAAAGTTCCAAATATCAAATAAGTAATCAAAAAAACCAAAACAAACTTATAGGTAAATAAGAAATACTTAGTCATAATATATTTGACAGAGTTGAACACGGGAATGACTTTGTAATGAGCAATTTTATGAAACATGAACTACATTCCCGAATCGAAAGAACTCTCGATCGTGTAAATTCTTTAGCTTCCGGAAGATTACTAGCCAAACAAATTACATATATTATAGATTCAGCAATCACCACTGTCTTCCAATCATTGGATATAGATCAAGATAAAGAGAAATTATGTCTTATTGCTATTGGTGGTTATGGTAGGATGGAGTTAGCGCCCCGATCTGATATCGATCTTTTATACTTACATGACAATCTGGATCATTCCTTGCTGGAAAAAGTTATTTCTAAAATTAATAACTTTCTTTATGATTCCGGACTGGAAGTGGGTCATAGTTGTAGAACCATTCAGGAATCTTGGGATTATTTAAATCATTTTCAAACCTATCATGCAATATTGGATTCACGTTATTTAATCGGCTCGATGAATCTTTACAAAAGATATGAAACTGAATTCTTACACAAGCTCCCGAGTGAAATAGTGTCTGATTTCAATCAAGCAAAATTGAATAGTCTTGAAAAATCAATTTATTCAAGCCACACACCATTACTTCTGACTGAGCCTGACATTAAAAACGGTGCCTTAGGATTGAGAGATATCCAGTTTCTATACTGGATAGAAAAGAGTTATCACGGTTTGGAAGTGGATTCTCAGAATGGTATTATAGATTTTTTTACAAAGGGTGAATCTCTACCTATCATTCTTGCTTATGACTTTTTTCTAAAGACAAGAATCATGCTTCATAAAATCACCAAAAAGAAAACCGATCGAATCGAGCTCAGCCTTCAATCCGAGCTAGCCGTTGAATTAGGATTTGGTGAGAGAGGACTCGAATCAGTAGAAGAATTTGTTGCAACTTTTTATAAGTATCAAATGGATGTCTTACATTACATAGGTCTATTTATAGATTCCAAGAAATTAAAATCAAACTATGGAGAAATGGAGGAGGTTGAATATATGACCCTTCCTTTGGCAAGAAAAGAATCCTATCTATATCCATCCATAATTCAAAAAATATTCACTCAACCGGATAATTTATACAAAGACGTAATTACTGTATTTCTAGCTTGTCAAGATTGGGATTTAGATCCGTCACCTACACTGTTAAATGAGTTGAGGTTTGCATCTCACTTTTTGGATGAAGATTTCAAAAATAATAAAATCGCTATCGAATTATTCCTTCAATTGTTAAAGGAAAATAGGGCTGTGGGAAAAATTCTAACTTTCATGCATAGGGCAAATGTTCTTGGAAAATTCATCCCGGAATTCGGAGCTTGTACAAATTTTCCGCTATTTAGCTATCATCATGAATATCCTGTTGATGAACATACTCTTTTGATACTTAGGGAATTGGACATTCTGGTTCAAGGTCAATTCCCCGATAGAGAAGTACAGGAAGTATTCAATACTTGCGAAAATGTTCATATTCTATATTTAGCTCTTTTGGTTCACGACGCAGGTAAGGTTAAAGAAGGGGATCATTGCCAATATGGAGCCGAATTGTCTATCGCAATATCCAGAAGACTCGGCTTGACACAAGAGGAAGAGGATCTCTTTCAATTCTTGGTTGCTCACCACATTGATATGTCGGAAATATCCACCAAACGAGATATATTTGATCCGGACTTGATACAAGAATTTGCGGGAATTGTATTCAATAAGCAGAGGCTTGCTTTATTGTATGTTCTTACAATCATTGACACAAAATCTGTTGGTCCTCATATCTTAACCAATTGGAAGAAGGATATTCTATATAAATTATACATTTCGACCCACCAATATTTGAATTCAGAAACAAGCACCAGTCAGATTCGAGACAGTCTTATATCGCAACTTAGAAACTATTTGATTACAAAGGAAAATTTTTCGGAACAAGTTGCGGAAGGTCTGACATATTTTGCCAAGAAGGTCATGCCCAAGTCCTATCTAAACTCCAATACTTTTAGGAGAATCGTTTTCCATTTTACTCAATTTCAGATTATCAAGCAAAATGACCTGGCTCTGAAAATAGAATTTGAAAAAGAACCTTCTTTTCTCACTCTTTCGGTATATTCCAGATATCGAAATGATATCTTGGTACATATATCCAGCACGGTAAGCTCTTTGAATTTAAATCTTATTGGTATGCAACCTTATAGATATACCGATGAGGAGGACGACTTTTTAATTACTCAAGTTCAGATAACAGATCATATAGGATCGGGAAATATACCTTCTAACACTATTGAAATATTACAGACTCAGCTTGAGAATACTTTTTCCGGAAA
The DNA here is from genome assembly GCA_020831715.1 of Leptospira sp. Lineage (GTDB taxonomy): Bacteria > Spirochaetota > Leptospiria > Leptospirales > Leptospiraceae. Next base: position 5,088 of record JAFIGA010000189.1, read on the forward strand.
ACAAAATCCCGAAGAAAACAAACCATCTATCCCCAACTACTGGTCTTTTAAACAAGATGTGCCGGCTGGTCTTGTTGAAGAAATGATATCTTTCAACAACAATGACAGTGATGAATTCACAATCCTTGAAATCCGCCTCCCCGACTCAATTGGGCTGTTATATAAAATACTCCGATCTTTGTATAGGAAGAAATATGAGATAATATTTGCCAGGATCTCCACCAGTGCTGATTTCGCCTATGACACATTCTATTTAAAAAATCATATCGGATCCAAGATTACAGATAAGAAAGAGATGGATGATCTTCGGGATGAATTGATGATGGCATCCAGAGAGAAAGAAAAGGATCCTACCGGTATCCAAGAGATTTATTTTTAGGAGCAATGCATGAGTTGGTGGAAAGACGGAGTCGTTTACCAGATTTACCCAAGAAGTTTTCAGGATTCCAATGGTGATGGAATAGGTGACCTACAAGGAATTATAGATCGTTTGGACTATCTGAACGATGGAACTGAGAAATCTTTGGGGATAGATGCAATCTGGCTGTCTCCCATCTATCCTTCTCCTATGTATGATTTTGGTTATGATATATCCGATTATGAATCCATTGATTCTACATTTGGTGATCTAAAAATTTTCCAGAAGCTTCTCAAGGAAGCCCATAAAAGAAAGATAAAAATTATCATGGATTTGGTTGTAAACCATACATCTCATCTGCATCCTTGGTTCTTGGATTCAAGATCCTCCAAGAAGTCCGGCAAGAGAGATTGGTATATATGGAAAGATCCCGTTGATGGGAAAGAACCCAATAACTTTCTTGCCACATTCGGTGGAAAGGCATGGACCTTTGATGAAAAGACAGGTCAATACTACTACCACTCATTCTTGACAGAGCAACCGGATCTGAACTGGAGAAATCCCGAAGTTAAGGAAGCTATTTTCAAGATGATCCAATTCTGGTTGGATATGGGAGTGGATGGTTTTCGTTTGGATGTTGTTAACCTATATTATAAAGATGCGCAATGGCGAGATAATCCATCGAGAATTTTTAAAGGAATTCGACCATTTGACAGAATGGTTCATATCTATGACAGGGATCAGCCGGAGATGCATGAACTTCTTCGTGACCTAAGAACTCTTGTGGATAAGAAAAAAGATCGCATGACTGTGGGTGAGGTGATGATGGATCCTCCCGGTAAAGTTGAAATACCTGCATCCTATTATGGGAATAATGATGAATTGCATATGGCATTTAATTTTGCCTTTCTCTATTCTTTCTGGGGAGCAAGCAACTTCAAAAAAGTTGTTGATGAATGGGAAGCGGCATTGGGCGAAGACAACTGGCCGAACTATACCCTCAGCAACCATGACTTCCGTAGGCATATCACTCGCTATCATACAAGAAAACTGGATATGGAGAGAGCTAAGCTAACTGCACTCATGCTACTCACTCTAAGAGGAACACCTTTTCTCTATTACGGAGAAGAAATTGGCATGGAATCCGAACGCGTCCCGAAAAAAGATCTCCAAGATCCTTTAGGTATCACCTATTGGCCCTTTCATCCGGGACGAGACTCCGAGAGAAAACCCATGTGCTGGGACGGGGGCAAGAACGGCGGATTCACTACCGGCAACCCATGGCTTCCACTCTACTCGGAATACGAAAATCGTAATGTAAAAAAAATGCAAGAAGATCCGGGAAGCCTCTGGAGTTTTTATAGAGACATCATCCATTTTCGAAAGAAAAGCAAAGCACTAAAGGATGGTAGCATAGTAACAGGTATTGATTCCTCCGAAAAAGTCTTCTATTTTACGAGGGCAAAAGGAAAAGAAAAATATCATATTGTTATGAATTTTTCCTCAGAGGATACGCCTTTTAATTTACCCGAGGATTGGATACCCAAGAAAGTAATTTTGGATAATTATGAACCGGGGATTCAAGATCGAACCATTGTCGAAAGTCGAGATATTCATTTGAAACCATGCCATGCTTTGTTGATTGAGGGATAGGTTGGTTAAACAGGAGTCAACGGATTCTTGTTACATTCTACATAAAAATAGTAAACTATTATTTTACCGAATATATCGTACCTGAATCATCTTCTGTTACGTAATAGAGTTTAGCTCCGATATGGAGTCTGTCTAGGGAACTTTTATCGTAAATAAGACCCATTTCAATCACTTTTTTGGGTTTTTCGATCTGAATCAAGGCATACGGAGCTCTATCTGCCATATGACCGAATCCGACATAAACTATGCTGAAGCTGTAGATCACCCCGGTGGATTCCCGGGGCTGATTATTTTCAATTTTCATCTAATGACTAGATTCTTTCGATGATTGTTGCAATTCCCATACCGCCACCGATACAAAGAGTGATGAGCCCATAACGAGCTTGTCTTCTCTCCAATTCATCCAAAACTGTATTGGTTAGAATGGCACCGGTTGCACCAAGTGGGTGACCCAAAGCAATGGATCCACCGTTCACATTGATTTTTTCTTCCGGAATGTTGAGGCTCTTTTTTACATAGAGAACAACTGAGGCGAATGCTTCATTGATTTCCCATAGATCAATATCCTTTGCTTCCAAACCTGCCATCTTCAGAGCTTTTTGCGAAGCAGATACCGGACCTGTAAGCATGATTGTGGGCTCTTCTCCAGTTGCAACGGTTGCAAGAATTTTGGCTCTTGGTTTCAGTCCGTACTTTTTCAAACCATCGTCATTGGCAATCAATACAGATGCCGCTCCATCTACAATACCGGATGAATTTCCCAGGGTATGAATGTGATTGATTTTTCCAACTTCCGGATACTGCTTTAGTGCAATCGCATCCAATTCTTTTTCACCGATGGTTTTAAAAACTGCACCTAGACCGGAAAGAAAAGCATAGTCAGATTCAATTCGAGGATTTTCTTCATCCGTTACGATTGTTCCATCAGCTAACTTAACTGGAACGATAGAATTTTTAAAATAACCATTCTTAATTGCATTGTCAGCTTTCTTCTGGGAAGACTCGGCAAATCTGTCGGCTTCTTCTCTGGAAATGTTATGAATTGTTGCAATCAAATCAGCTGAAATACCTTGTGGAACCAAATGATAGTGGTCAGCTATTGTTGGATTGCCAACAGTGAAATCTCTTCCACCCATATCGGCACCCATTTTCACACGGGACATAGACTCAACTCCACCTCCAACTCCCAGATCCATTGCACCGGAGGCAACATGATTGGCAACGTTGTTGATAGCTTGCAATCCGGAACCGCAAAAACGGTTCACTGTGTACCCCGGAACAGCATTGGGCCAGAGTGCCGCCATAACTGCATATCTGGCAATACACGCAGCCTGGTCATCTACTTGACTTACACATCCAAGGACAACTTCTTCTACTGTTTCCGGCTTTAAATTATTTCTTTCTGCTAATGACTTGAGGGTAGCCGCTGACAAATCTTGTGGGTGAACCGATGCAAGAGTTCCTCTTTTTTTGCCTTTTCCTCTCGGAGTTCGGACAGCATCTACTATATAAGCATTTTTCATATTTCAACCTCTTACCATCATGGAAAATACTTGCCATACAGTGGCAAGAAAATTAATAATTGAAATACATTTATGCTTAAATTTGATTTCCTTGAGCTATTGGGGCAGCCCGCTCTCGTGCTCGATTCCTCTTTTAAAATATTATATGCGAATGAATACGCAAGAAATCGATTTGATAAAATGGCGTCATTGACTCTAAAAGAAGGTTTAACTTTTACATCAATATTTGAAAATTCAGATTACAAACTTATTGGTACATGGTTGATAGATCTTATTCGAGACCATGACAAAGATGGAAATATTCAATTTACAGATAGAATTGACGTCTCTGAAAAACTTTCTATTCAGTTGAGCTTTAAAAAGAATTTCGATGATGAGATTGGTGTTTATTGGGTTATTGCCGGTATCAATGTAGCAAAGCAAATCAAGGAAGATCAGAAACTCCAACTTCGATACAAAGAACAGCTCGATGTATTTAAAATACTTTTCGACATGGCTCCTATAGGATTGGGAATTCGAGACTTTGAAGGTGGCTTCTACAAAGTAAATCAGGGGCTCCTGGAAATCACCGGTTACAATCGTGAAGAATTAATTAGTCTTTCACCTGAAGAACTCTTTCCGGATTTCAAATCCAGCAGAGAATCTTCCTTAATTCATGAACTCATTGCTAAAGATTCCAAATCTTTTCGTCAAGAAAAAAGATTAAAAAAATCCAATGGTGCCATTCGAATTGTATCAGAAACTATCAATATTATCAAAGATGAAAAGAGCAATCCGTTCCTGGTCATTGTTTCTTATTTGGATATAACAGAAGAAAGAGATCTACAGCAGAAACTTCTTGAGTCGAGAAAGATGGAAGAATTGGGCAAGCTTTCCGGAGGGATAGCACATGATTTTAATAATATGCTTCTCCCTGTTACTCTTTGTTCGGATATTGCATTGCAAGAAATTGCAAAATACAATTTAGCAGAGAAGCCGGAATTAAAACCGATTAAAAACTACTTGGAAAAAATTTCAGTCTCCGCCCAAAGGGCTAAAACTTTAATTCAAAAGTTATTTCAATATTCTCAATCCGGTGTTTATGAACTGTTTCCTATTTATCTGGAACAAGAAATACCTAAAGCTATGGATATAATCAATCTTCAAAAACCTTCTCATATAAACATTGTTATCAAATTAGAAAAAGGCAGATTTCCAATTTTGGGAGAATCTGTTTGGATAGAACAAGTCTTGGAAAATCTAATAGTCAATTCTTTTCACTCCATGAAATTCAAAGTTACAGGTAACGTTTTTCTCAGACTTTTTGAAGAATTTGGAGATGTGATCATGGAAGTTGAGGATGAAGGGATGGGCATAGAGGATGAAGAATTGAATAAAATTTTCCAGCCATTCTTTACCAAAAAATCTTCTGAGGAGGGAACCGGAATTGGTATGATAGTTATACAAACCATGGTTCACAAAATGAACGGAAAGATTAGGGTCTATTCTAAACCGGGAAAAGGAACAGTATTTCAGATTATTTTCCCCAAGTGGAATAAAATTCACAAAAATTCCTAATCTACTTGACAGACTCTTCAAATATCGAAAAAATTAAATACTATGCTAGATGAAGAAAAGAGAAACAATTTTAATCTTAGAGTTTCCATTGATAATTTGAAAAGTTTAATAGATCTACTGGAAAAAGGAGAAATGCCCGACTCAGAATCTATTAAAAATTATAGATCTGATTTAGTTCTCCTTGTAGATTCAATTACCAATTACCATGCAAGGTTTACAGAAGTAATGGAAACCATTAAGCATATAAAAGACTTAGAACTACCGACTTCAATGTGAATTTATATTTAAAGGAGATTATAATATGAAAATTTTTTATGAACGTTTTTCCATCTTTGCTATACTTATAGCATTCCTTACTGTCAATCAATGCTCTACAACCGGGGTACAGCCTAGTAATTTGGATACTTTAGATCTTCAAGGCCACAGGGGTGCACGAGGATTAAAACCTGAAAATACCTGGCCAGCTTTTCGAGCCGCTATTGATTACAGAATGACAACACTGGAATTGGACACAGTTCTCACCAAAGATGGAGCTATAATTGTCCATCATGATTCCGATACCAATCCGACAATCTGTCAGATGCCTGATGGGGCACCAATCGAGAAACGAAATATATACGATATGACTCTTTCTGAATTGAAAGAATTGGATTGTGGTGCCAAGAAAAACCCTAATTTTCCGGATCAGACTCCCGTTCCCGGAACTAAATTAATAACTATCGAAGAATTCTTTAAATTAGTTGCAGAAGCAGAAAAACAAAGAAAAGGACGAGGAACCCCTCCTTTAAATTTTAATATTGAAACTAAATTTCCTAATGACCATCAATCATCGGTAAGTGATGAAAGAGTTCAAGAGCATGTGACAAAACTAGTAAAAGCGGTGGAAAAAGCCAAGGTTGTTGATAGGACGACAATACAATCTTTTTACTTGCCTGCACTAGGTGTTGTTAAGTTAAAAAACGAAAAAATAAAGACTTCCGCTTTGTATGTTCCCACGTATTTTCAAGGCTTCATGATGGTTATGGGAATGGGTTCTAGTTATAGAAAAGCAATCTTAGATTCTGCAACAGAGTTGAGAGCAGACATCGTTTCTCCTTATTTTCTCTATGTAAATAAAGATTTTATGCAAGAAGCAAAATTTCGAAAGATATCTGTTATTCCTTGGACAGTGAACGATGAAAAAGAAATGAAGAGACTCATCTCTTTGGGTGTGGATGGAATCATAACCGACTACCCGAATAAGTTGAGAGATTTGACAACAGATTTAAAAGAAAAGCAGTCTAAGTAGTAGTTACAAAACTACTACAGTATGGATTTTATATCAAAAACTGCAGATTGAGTTACTTGAAGCAGATTTGGAAAAAACAAAGAGTTCACTAGCAAGCTATATTGAACAACTTGAAACTACCAACAATGCAATTTTAAGATCCAATGAAGACTTGAATTTTGCATCAACTCGCTATCAATCTTTAAATGAGCAATTAGAAGCATCCAATGAGGAGCTTAGAGTTTCTAACGAAGAACTTCATAATGCTTATGCCGAAGTATCCACACTCAATAAACAATTAAAATCAAATCAACAAGAACTAAGCCGAAAAGAAGCAACTCTGCGTGCTATGGTGGATAATGTGCCAGGAGTTATTTTTAGCGCTATATTTCAGAATAATTCAGACTTCCATTTTACTTATATTAGTCCTAAAGTGGAATCCATATTCGGTATTGATATTCATTTAGCTTATGAAAAAGGAAGGCATGCTTTTCCTGTTCATCCTGAAGATAAAGAGGAATGGAAAGCCAGCTTAATTAAAAGTATGGAAACAGTCTCTCCTTGGAATCATAATGCGAGATTGCTTTTTGAAGATGGAAGAATTGTTCATTGGGAAGCCCATGCCTCTGTAATGAAAAGAGAAGATGGCTCAATTATATTTGATGGAGTGCTTTTGAACACCACTCAGGAAAAAGAGCAAGAACAGATTGCCAACAAGATACGAGAAGAGTTTAGAAACACAGTTAATAATGTAATTGCTGTCGTATACAAACTTAAGCGTTTGGAAGATGGAGAATATGAATATGTTTTCAATGATGGATTCATCGGAGAATCACTTGGAATCACAACGGAAAAAGTAGTAGGTCATACTCTTAAAGAAATTTGCGGAGAAGAAGAAGCCATTAAACTTAGAAAAGAATACGATCAGGCTTTCTTTGGAAGTGCAGTAGAAACGGAATTTACTTTTCGTGATAGATGGTATTTTTCAAGAATTGTTCCTTATTTTGAAGATGGAAAAACAATAGGAATAACTGGGTCTGCTATTGATATAACAGAAAAAAAACAATTAGAAACCAGGTTCCTACAATCGCAAAAAATGGAAACTATTGGATATTTAGCCGGAGGCATTGCGCATGATTTGAACAATATGCTGCAACCAATCTTCATCTACTCTAAGATACTTAAAGATGAATGGAAGGAAAGGAATCAAGAGGAAAAATCTCTGGATAAAATCGATAAGATCTTGGCTTCCGTAGAAAGAGCTAAAAAACTAGTTGTTCAGATTTTAGACTTTTCACGTAACAATTCAAATCCCAATGATAAAAAAGAAAACCTTCCGTTAAAGAAATCTATAGAAGACAATCTGAATTTATTATTACTCGATATCCCCTGCAATATCAGTAAGAAAATTGATTTAAGAATCGCAACAGAAACTTACTTCCATATGGATCCTGTTAAGTTTACTCAAGTTTTAATGAATTTAATTAACAATGCAATTCATTCAATGGAAAATCGAGAGAATTCTTTCATTGAAATTATAGGCTATCCTGTAAATGATTTACCATCGGATTGGAATGCAAAATTAAAAACAAAACATAATTCCGGTCATATTATAGAAATCCGCGATACGGGAATTGGAATTGATTCAGAAAAAATGAAACAAATATTTGACCCATTCTTCACTGGCAAACCTTCCGGTGAAGGATTGGGTTTAGGTCTCTCTATTGTTTATGGGATAATGGAAAATTCGGAAGGAAGCATAGAAGTTATTTCTAAATTAAATGAAGGAACAACCTTCAGGCTCTTCTTTCCAACATTCAATGAAAATATCGAAAAGAATTCATCTGAGAAGGTTATCGAAACATCCAAGGCGATAGGCTTTACCGGAGAAGTTCTATTGGTAGATGATGATGAATTTACCAAAGAATCTATTCAAGACTTGCTCGAGATAAAATCTATACCTTTCCGGACTTTTGATGAGGCGACACAAGGAATAGAATATTTCAAGGAAAACTCTTCCGAAATTTCTTTAATCATCACAGATTATAAAATGCCAAAAATGACAGGAGTAGAATTCGTAGAAAAAATCCGAAATCTCAACAAAGAAGTTCCCATAATTCTTTATACGGGGAATACACTCCCTATTTCAGATAAATTCCTCCAAGATAACCAAGTTACCCTTTTAGAAAAACCATTGGATGTAAATTTTCTTCTAAAAAATATCGAAAATCTCAGGAAAAAATAGTGAAAATTTCAGCTAATCCCTGAGTCTGATTTATATGAGTAAGATTCTTACTATTACACCAATTCGTGCCGTTCAATCCTTCATAGATGCCAAAAAAGAGGGTATCGATCCACCCCCGGAAAGCATTGAAGTCATTAAGAACTATAAAAAATGGAAACCGAGCGAACTGATTGGATTGCAAAATGCATCTGCATACTATCCGGAAATTTATTTTGAAGAGAATATGGATAAGAATATTGATTCAATCATTGCTTCCTACAAAGCCAGAGAAGTAAAACACAAATTCTAAATGTCCGATTCTAAAATAATTTACCAAGAAACCAATCCTTATTCCTCTTTCACCGCATTCTTAGAGGAAGACAGTAGAACCGTTTATCTCTATCTACAATGCGAGAACAATCCTGAATGGGGAATCAAGTCTCTTTGGATTCGCAATCTCATACCTGCTCCCGAAGAAAGGAATCCCGAAGACTTCGGTCAGGGTTTGGCGCCTGTACTCACTAATCAGGAATTATTTCAATCGGAGGGAATGCCCTCTATCCAGGCTAATGATGTTCATTTTGTATGGACAGAAGAAGGTGATGCAGTCTTCCTTTTCTTAAACGATCAGATGGAAGCCTTTCTTCCTGCATGGTCAGGAATCAAAGAATTTCATGGTTATGCTAGAGGGGCAAAAGAAATAGCTATCACTGCAAGCCCATTAGGTGATCCTAATACCGGTGTTCTCTATGATCGAATGATTGCATCTCGAAATTATTGGGAATCCCGTGCAGAAAAAGATTCCTGGTCGAAGATACAAAAGTTACGACTTAACTATCTGGAGTCAAAATTCGGAACCCATAAAAAATACTGGTCTGCGGATGGAGGAAAATTTCCTCAATTGGGTATAGCCTTATTCACACCGGATCATATGCCTGGAGTTAAAGTTTTTTCTACAGTAGGTATGAGTGCTCAAAATCAGCCGACCATAGAATTATACCATAAAGAATATGAAAAATTTTCTCGTGTAGAGCTTCTACTCGCTTTTCGAATTCCTGAACATTCTGATCGGTCGGAAGAGTGGGTTCAGCATTTAATTGGAGAAATGATAAAATTTCCCTGGAATACCGGGAAATGGTTTGGGCATGGTCATACACTTCAGATGAATCGAAAAGATCCTGATCAGTTGTACCTCGACTTCAATACATGCCTACTCCGTAACATAAGCCATCCGGATTTCTACTCTTGCTTTGAGGAACTCCCAAACTTGGGATCTCTGGAATCGGAAAATGGAAATCCTGTCAATTTTCTTGTATTGATACCGATATCCGAAGAAGAAAAAATCATATCTCAAACGGAAGGATCTGCGAAAGTCTTAGCCAAATTGGACGAGCTGGGGATGGGCTGGATACACGATCCGGAGAGAAAATTTTTATTTGAATGAATTTTCCCTATCTTGAAGCGACTCATTTCTGCCGTAGATAAAAAGGAAGATGGAAACTTATACAAAATACAACAACCTTGACTTTGAGAGATTTTCGATGGATCGAATAATTGATTCCCTTGAGGATTCGCAAGGATTCATTTTATCCAGTGTTTTCCAGAAAAAATATTCGTTAGATGTCAACCTCAAGAGACATGAAGATATGAAAAACTGGATGACTTCAAAAGATTTAAAATTCATAGTTTTAGATGGTGTTCAAAAAGTTGTCGATAAAGAAGAAGAAAAAGTATATGATTATTCTATTCTCTACACTCTTACATTCTTCAATTCAGAACAGATGGAAGGAATGGAATTTTATAGTCTAGCTCAGATTCTCATAAAACGTTATGACCTACATAATATTATCCTAAAGAACCCCTCTTCCAAAGAATTGGAATCTTGGAATAGGGATTTTCAGAAAAAAACATTTAGAAATATTACAAGCAACAATATGGCTGCTTTGATTGAAAGTTTTTTCAAAGGGTTGAATAAGAAGAAAGATAAATTCTATTTTCTAGGTATAGAAAGACCTGAAATCCTTAGCAAAGGGCCTCTCTTCCGACCAATTATAAGAAAAGAATCTAACCGAGCAATTGCTTAGATAAAAATCTCAAGTATGTTTATGTGCACCGGGCATAGTGTTCGGTGCAATTCCAAGTTCTACAGCCCTTTCCTTGCGAATCAATGAATAGTCTTTTTTAGAGTTGAATTTTGCGTCTACCTTCCATGCAAAAATTGGAATATCTCCCGTAGATGCAAGATTGCTAAGTATTGCGATCTCTTGCTCTGTTTCCCTTTTAAAAACAAATGGATTGCGAAATTTACCTGATTCCATCTGCACATAATTCTTATCATTGCATTCAATCATTTTTAGAATTTCTAACCCTCTATTTTCGATATAGGTAAGGAATTCTTCACCAAAAGGATTGTATTCTACCTCTTCTCCAATTTCTACACGCTTACGATTCCATTTGCACCAGTCGAATCCATACAAAAAATCGTGGATATATCGGAATTGAATCTTAGATTTAGAACCAAATATTTCCATTATATGTCTAACTCGTCTTTCTAAATCCTCTAACCACTTTTTCTTTTCAACAAAAGTATTCCTTTCTATTAACTGCCGATAAACATGACAAAATAAAAAATCCATGTCCCAATAGATATTTTCCGGATAATTTTCTATGATTGCATTTAAACACCCATGGAAAAATGAATGAATCAATTCTATATCCTCAACATTTGGTGTTTCGGAAGAAATATAGTTTAGCAATTCTCGAAAACTTGTGGGAGTTTCTTTCTGTGGATTCAGACTTTTTGGATGAATACCCAAGTCTAGAGTCATCCTGTTCAATTCTACGAACTTATCGAGCAAATCATTCGGTAAGGTATGAGAATTAAAAGAGGAATGTAGATATTGATCGGAAGAAGATTTCATTTTTATAGTTTAGAGAAAAATCAGATGCACTGATAAGATAAGAATAGAACCCCAGATCGCATTGTGCAAATACTTTTTAAATAATTTCTGCTCAATAAATGCATTGGTTATCGCTCGCGGGGAAACACGATTCATTCGATTTAAATTATAAAGTAAGAATAGCAAGACCAAGCCAATGACCCAATTTTGAAATAAATTGTAGAAAAACGGCAGAAAAGCCAAAACCAATATGGCAAATCCTACCAAAATAAAAATTCCCATTCTAGCATAGGAATTCCCAAAAACTGTCACAAATGTAATTTTACCACCTTGCCTATCACTTGCTTCATCGCTAAGACCACTTGCCAGAGCACTGCTTAACGAAAGTAAAATATAAAATACTACAACAGGAAGATAAAGAGTATCAGTGAAATCAAGTGTAAGAATGTAATAATTATAGAAAGGAAGAACCAAGCCAACGCCAAATCCTTCCAGTATCTCCCCTCCACCTCGATAATTCAGGCGAATTGGAGGAAATGAATAAATAAAGAAAAATACAAAACAACACAATCCAATCACAAAAGAAATCCAAGATGAAATGATAATACCTATGATAACATTCACGATAATTCCCAGAACAAAGAATACCAAACCTGCTCTCAAAAGATGTTGAGCGGGAAGAATAGCATCCGGTATTGTTTTCAGTGACTCCTTTGGAAATAATTTCCTTTTTAAGGCATCGATTTCTCTGTCTGCATAATCATTTAAAAAAACTATATATAGTAATAAAAAAATGGTAAATAAAAATCCCAATCCAACCATTAACAAGGAATATTCTTGATTCTTATGAATACCAATAGAGATGCCCAAAATATACGCGACCAATAATTTGGGCCAGCTCATTATCTTGGATGCGAAGATCCATTTCTGAAAAGTTGTTTCCATCAATACGGTCTAAGATGAAGTGAATCTATTGATTGAAAATCACATTTTTTAATACCATACCAAATGCTAGAATTAAGTTCCATTTCCAAAAACTACAATGGTATCCCCATTTTAAGAGAGATATCTTTTTCGATACAAAAAGGAGAGATTCTAGCAATATTGGGTCCCAATGGTTCCGGAAAAACCACACTTTATAAGATACTCTCAGGTATGATTCAGTCCAACCAAGGTAGCATAAGCTACAACGGAAAATCCACAGACCAATACTTTCTAAGATCCATATCCGGATATTGTCCTCAGAATATCATAGCATGGAAAAATTTAAAACTGAGAGAACAGTTGGAATATCTTACCAAAATTCAACGAAATCCTATCGACTCTCCCCTCAAACAAATAGATAAGCTTTTGGAATTACTCAATCTTAGGGAAGTTTCAAAAATGTTCATACATGAGATATCCGGAGGAATGCAGAAGAGATTTGCCATAGCGATGAGTCTGATAAGATCTCCCAAGATATTAATTTTGGATGAGCCAACCAATGGATTGGATATTCATAGTAAAATTTCCATTCGAAATTTACTGAATAATTTAATTTCAGAAAATAAAATAACTATACTTATATCAAGTCATGATCTAGTTGAGATTCAGAAGCTGACAGATCGCTTCTTTTTTCTAAAAAAAGGAAGCTTGATAACACAAATCAATGGAGATACATCTACTGATCTGGAAAATTTATACTTGAATATTTATAGAGATGAGAATTGAATGATACCGACAATTTTTCGCATTATTAATCAGATTAGGCGAAGTCCCCTAAATACAATTTTAAGTTTATGCACGACTCCATTTGTATTGATTGCTTTTCATATTGCTACAAAATATTCCATTGATAACAATACAAACCTTGATCTACAGATTTTCATTCCTCGTCTAGTCATACTATCACTAGTTATGAGCATATTTCCGGTCGCCATGGCTATCACCGAAGAATTAGAATCTCAATGTAATCTTCACATGCGAATGGCAGGTATGAATTCCGGACAGATTCTACTCGGATTGGCTATCCCCTATTACTTCATAGGATTTATTAGTTCTGTTATGTCAATTATCGTTGCGTTATTGATCGGATTGAAAATTTATAATTACCAATTATTAGTAGGAGTTATATTTTTAGGATTAATTCCCCTGGTAGGGATAGGAGTTTTAATTGGGGCTATATCCAGAAATAGTTTACAGTCATTTTTTCTATCTAGCTTGATTATGTTCTTGATGATTGTATTTTCCGGTTTACTGTTTCCGGCACCTTCTATAAAATTGTTTTCTATCCTCGAACAATCTGTCGATTTATTTTTTTTCTTGCCTACAGCTTCCATTCAATATCTTTTTATGGAATGTTTTGGTAGTTCAGAGTCTATTTTTTTTAGAGACTTAGTTTTCCACATTCTTATTCTCATTCTTTTATCAGTTATCTACATTGGATTGGCATTTGCTATTTACGAAAAAAATGAAGCTTATTTTCTGGAGAATAGCATATGAATTTTATTCGAACTATTTTAAATTGGATTCAAGCTTCTCGGCTACCCTCACAGTTATATATCTTCCTACCGTTGGTTTTGGGTCAGGCAATTGGATATCAAGAATCTGAGTGGAATATTACAAATTTAATCCAACTAACTCTGTATGGAATTTTTATCCAACTCTTTATTATATACGCGAACGATTATGCCGATCAAGAGACGGATTCTTTGAATGAGACCTATACAATTTTTTCCGGTGGATCTCGTGTTTTGGTAGAAGGAAAAATTAAACCCAGTCATATCCGATATGCATCCTATTTTATGGCATTGCTGAGTTTTCTTATTACTCTATCTCTAGCATATCAAGGATATCTACTATCACCAATATTTTGGTTTTTAGGAATTCTTCTATTATGGATGTATTCCTATCCACCATTTAAATTATCCTATCGTGGAGGTGGAGAGTTCCTACAAGCAATAGGTCTTGGAATAGTTCTTCCGTTTTTTGGTTTCTATATAGCAACCGGAACTATCTCATCATATCCTTGGGAAATTTTAACAATTCTACTTCCCACACAAATCGCCTGTGCAATCACAACTTCTTTACCGGATCAAATCTCTGATCGGATCTCTCTAAAAAAAACCTTTTCAGTTTTGTATGGAAATATTTATGCGAAGTTAATAATACTCGCATTGCAATGTGTTGCACTGTTTTTTTGCTTCTATTTGGAGTTTGGAATATTCTATATAGCATGGTTTTTGGTTTCGATTTCAATAATCTGGTTGGATGGAATTCCTGGAACTAAGAGATTGAATTTCTTTATATTCTTTCAATTATTTGCTACCTTAAGTATTGAATCGCAACTTATTTTACATTATCTGATTTAAAAATTATGTGGTCCTCGATTCTTTCTTACAATTTTCTCATTCTATCAATTATACTCCTCATTCCTGTTTGTATAATTTTCTTAGTCAGAAAAGATTTAAGAATCGTAATGATTCGTATGGGATTGATTGGGATTCCTTTTGCTTTCACTGAGAATTTGTTCTATCCGGATTATTGGGAACCTAAATCTCTGGGAAATCTTATTGAAAGATGGGGATTTGGATTGGAAGACTTTCTATTTGTTTTCGGTTTAGCATGTCTAACAGCTACCATATATCCGGCTATTTTTCAAAAAAAATTGGAGCCTCTAGAAAAATTCTCGGATGTGTTCTCGTCCTCCGAGTCACCTGCAAGAATATTTTCAATTATTGGATTATTCTTTTTCATTGTGTTTCTTATGGTCTTGGTTCTTGTTGTTTCCAAAATCCCTATGATCTATGGATCATTTGTCATTATGATTGGAATGGGAATTATCATGTTATGGTTTCGGAGAGATCTTTTAATTCCGGGGTTACTTGGAGGTATATCTACAACAATTGTTTATACAATTATTTGTTTGTTCTTATTGGCTATCTATCCCGGAATTTTTCAATTCACCTGGCACACAGAAAAATTCATGAATATATATCTATTAAGTGTCCCGTTGGAAGAAATTCTCTATGGATTTTCTGCGGGTTTTAGCGGAACAATATTTTATCCGAGTTTATTCAGACTTAGATTTATTCTTAATCATTGAATAGAGATTGTTGATTTCTTTTTGTTGCGTTTCAATTTTTTCTAGGAGAACATTGATAACTTTGGCAACAGGATCAGGCATCTCACCATGATCCAACATGCCCACATCTTCACCGTTTGATGTTCGAACAATTTTACCGGGAATACCAACCACCGTACAGCCCTTTGGAACATTCTGCATAACAACTGATCCGGCACCAATTCTCGAATTTTCTCCAATAGTAATATTCCCCAAAACCTTTGCTCCTGCCCCCACAACTACATTTCTCTTGAGAGTTGGATGCCTCTTACCTGATTCTTTTCCTGTTCCACCGAGAGTAACACCTTGATAGATGAGACAACCTTCTTCGATGATCGCAGTCTGACCGATAACCACTCCCTGACCATGATCAATCATAATTCCATTTGCAATCTGAGCACCGGGATGGATATCAATCCCGGTAAACATTCTTGTAAAATAGTTTATAATTCTAGGAAGTAGAGGAATTTTTATAAAAAAAAGAAAATGCGCTAATTTATGAAGCCAAAGAGCATGAAGCCCCGGGTAGCATAGTACAATTTCAATATAGGATCGAGCTGCCGGGTCAAAATTTCGAATAGCTTTTATATTCTTAAACATTTTACTTTATATATATTCGACAGAAAGAAATGAATCCGCGGTGAAATAATACTTGATTTCTTCTTTCTGTCATTTAGCATCAAGAAAGCAAGCTATGCGAAACGAAAAAACACGACTCAATGTCATGCTCTTCTTTATCACTTTTCTTACGATGACTTTTAGAGAAGACCTTTTTTTAGGACTTATCTTTTGGGACTGGAATGCCCTCTGGTCCATCTTCAAAATGGAATGGTCTTATTCACTTTCTCTTATACTTATTCTACTATGTCATGAAATGGGGCATTATTTGCCAGCCCGATTCTATGGAATTCGAGCGACTCTTCCTTATTTCATACCTTTTCCCATAGGACCAATTGGTACAATGGGAGCAGTTATAAAAATCCAAGAACCCATTCCTGATAAAATCAAATTATTTGATATTGGTATCGGTGGACCCATTATGAGTTTGGTTCTTTCTGTTCCTGCATGGATTGGAGGCTTGTATCTTTCCAAATTGATTCCTATAGATGACACGCTTTCTTATGAAAATCTATTATTTTTCGGTGATAGCCTTTTTACCTATTGGTCCGGACAATGGGTAATGGGTCCTTATGATACAGCGCTCTATGATATCCAAATCCACCCATTAGCAAAGGCAGGTTGGGTTGGACTTATAATTACAGCAATCAATCTTCTTCCTTTTGGCCAACTAGACGGAGGTCATGTAATCTATGCGCTTTTTGGTGAGAAGTATCGAAATTGGATTCACTACCTTTTTATAGGATTTTTGGTATTGGCTTTGTGGAATTTTACTTGGTTGGTATGGGGATTTCTTATATACTACTTTATTAAGATAGAACACCCCTATGTTCCGGACAACCACCGTGAAGAATTAGGGCCCGGTCGCAGATTCCTAGGCTGGTTTATGCTATTGAGTCTATTGTTCATATTTGTCCCCTCCCCTATATCATTGGGAATTGACAAGGGTTCCACAAATTTACTTGAAGATATTATCAATTATTTATTTTAGGAGAATTTATGAATTTATTAAAATTGATCGAAACGTTTCAAGGCATCGAGCGGTTTAAAATTTTACTGATAGTATCATTATTCGCATTGAATCAACCATTATTTTCGCAAGAAGAGCGAGAATACAAAGTGTCACCTAAAGCATATGGAATTACTTATGACGGAACCTATCTCTATTATCTTGACAGTGAAAGAAGAGCCATCATACGTTTTGATTCTATCGGGGGACAAGAGATTTTCAACATCGGTCTAGCTCAGATGAAGGGAATTACCTTTGATAGCAGAGAAGGAAGACTTCTTGTCACTGCACCTCGAGTCATTCTTAAGATCGATCCCAACTCAGGTGGAGTAGTAGACAGAATTCAAGTTCCTCTTACTCATATGGGAGGAATTGCATCTGTTGATGGACTGTATTATTTATTGGATCTAAAAGATGGAAAGGTGAATTTCTTCGATAAAGCAAGTTCTATCATTGTGGGAGGATTCCTGTCAGATAGAGTTGCTCCGAGAGATCTGACCTATGGAAAAGATTCTATCTGGATCAGTGATTCTTCCAATGGTGTAATTTATAGATATAATCCTAACAATGGTAAAATTACAGGTTCGGTTCAAGCGGCAGCCGGAGATATGAGAGGTATATTGTTCAGCGGGAGTAAACTCTGGGTGATAGATCGAGCCTCTCAAGAAATTAAAAATATATCATTCGTGGAAACGGAAAGATTCATTGCATCCGGTGAAAGTAATTATGAGATTACATATACTTTGGACTATTCACTACCCAATGTTTCTCTGGCTAATTCTGAGATTGCCATACTCCTTCCTCCATCTAACGAGCAACAAAGAATACGAACCATTTCTTCAACAGACAAAGATTTTAAAAATGGTGTTCTATTTCGAACTCGATCCTTAAATAAAAAATTGAATTTAGATTCCGGTAGAGGCAATCAATCCACAAAGATTTCGTTTCAAGTTCGCTTGTCAAATATGGTCTATTATGTGAATGATAATTTCTTAAAGAAGAAAGAATCTATTCCAAATGAATTGAATGATTTTCGCAACCCATCCAAAGAATTGACCAACCTGTCTACCAATGATACTTTAGCACGATTCAATTCTATCTTTCAGAATAATTCTCCCAGAAAGATACGAAATGATCTTTTCGAAAATGGATTCCCGGTTCAGACAGGTAAAAAAATTATATATAAAGATGGGGCGAAGGCTGCTGAAGTAACTGATTATGTGTCCGGTTATCTTCCGGGTTTTGGTTGGATTCCATTTTCCAATTCTCCTGAAAGTAAAGATAGAGACAATCGAGTCTTTCACTATACAGATAAAGAAATTGTATTGTTTCAATCCAATACCAGTCAATTTTTGAGTGGACCTGTTTTCTTTCGCGAGAAAAGCAATGATGAGTGGAGCAATCTGTCCACGAGATGGTCTGTTACAATTAAAAAGATACAATAATAGATAGATAGATGAATGAATGAATGAATGAATGAATAAATAAAATAATAATGTTAAAGGAATTTTTAAAGAAAAATGAAATCAATTAAATTTAATTTCAAGAACAATGGAAGAAAGCTAAGTAATTTATCAACTCAAACCAAGATTGGAAATTTTATGAGCATAATCATAATTTCCTTCTCCATCCTTTCATTTGGTAGCTGTAAATTACCCCAAAAAGATATAGAACCCCAACCGATAGGACTTTGGTTGGACAAGGTAAGATATGGTTGGGCAGAACTCCCTCATACAAAATCACTCTGTCCTGATTTTGATTATTTTCCCGGTGGAGGAATACAAAATTTCTACTGCCACTTAAAAGATATTAGTAGTTTCTCTGAAATTGAGAAATTCTTCGGACAAGCAATATTTTTATCGGGACCTCATAAAAATGGATTTTTGATTTTGGATGATGACCATAGCTTCGGTCACTACAATCCGGAATTTCCAAAATTCCTGAAACGAACTATGATTCCCGGTTCCCAAGACAGGGCATTTGCAATATTAACTCAACCTATTTATAATGAATATTTGCGAAATCTTGCTCGTATATACTACGCAACTTATTTGAAATTGCAATCTAACCAGGTTTACCTTACTAAAGAAAGAATCCGCTATAAAAAATTGATCCAACAGAAAACTCTAGAGCGCTATTACTATGAAAAATACTATAGCTTCATGGAGACAGGTTTTACTGACGATGAAAATGCCAATGTTTCGAGTCGATTTAAAACCTATTCCAACGATTCGGAATTTGATGGAAATGTAGTAAAATCAGCTGTGTTATTTTGGATTAGAAGATCCATAGACGGAACCGACAAAGAATTCGTATCAGGTTTGAAAGTTTTACTTCTAACCTATGATGCGGATTTCATTAAATCAAGATAGATTTAACTGCGGTAACAACATCCTCTACATCAGAGTCTGTCATACCTGCAAATAAAGGTAGCGACAGACAACGATCATACATCTGGCAAGCATTAGGATAGTGATCTCTTAAATAATTGAATTTCTTTTTATAATAGGAATGTTCAAATAACGGAATAAAATGCAAAGAACTTCCAATATTACGATCCTTCAGTTCTTCACATAGAGAATCTCGCCCCACTTTGGCAATCGAGGGATCTAATTCTATGCGAAATAAATGCCAAGAATGCCGACCATTTTCCGTAGCATGAGGTAGCTTTAAACCGGGAATCGACTTCCACTCATTTATATACCTTAGAGCTATTTCCTCTCTTCGATTCCAGAAAGAATGAGCTTCCTTTAACTGAACGATTCCCAATGCTGCGGCAATATCGGGCATATTGTACTTAAATCCGGTATCGGTTACTTCATAATACCAACTAGGTCTGTCAAATGCTTGTTTGTTGATTCCATGCAATCTGGATCTTCTGATCGCATCTGCGAACTTTTTATTGCTTGTGGTAAGCATACCACCTTCACCGGTCGTAATTCCCTTGGTTGCATAAAAACTAAAAACGGTAAAATCTCCCCAGGTTCCAATCATTTGATTCTTATAAACGGCAGGGAATGCATGAGCCGCATCTTCTATAACATAAAGATTGAATTTTCTGGCGATCGAGATGATTTCTTCCATTTCACATGGATCACCCGCGATATGGACAGGTATGATTGCTTTAACATGTTTTCCGGTTTTTTTGGAATATAATTTCCCATCTTTTATTTTACAAAATTGATCGATGGTTTGAAGAAGCAACTCTCCCGTCATATTATTATTGGAGCCGGAAACATCAGTCAAGATTGGTTCCCCATCAAAATAGCAGATCACTTCTGCACTTGCCGTAAAAGTAACCGAAGTAGTAATTGCGGCAGAATCTCTATCGAACCCAATCGCCGAAAGAGCCAAATGCAATCCGGCAGTGGCAGAACTCACTGCAACGGATTCTATCGTATTGTGATTGCTCGATTGTATGTAATCGGAAAATTCCATTTCGAACTGCTTTACCTTGGGACCGGATGTAATCCAACCCGACCTCAGAACCTGGGTTACTTCCTCAATTGCCTCCTCCGAAATAGTGGGTAGGGCAAATGGCAAAAATGTTTTTCTGGCAGTTCGTATCATAGGTTTTTATGGGACATAATACTAATACGTTATGTATTGGAATCTGTCTATTCTATTTTCGGCATTTTTCATAAAACTTGAAATTAAATTCAAGAAATAGAAAAATCTCCTTGAAAGAATACCCATTACTATCAAACTTTTGTAGAGAAATGGCAACTACATTCCAAGAAATTCTAGACCGAATCGCAATCATTGATCGTGACGTTTCCGAGTTGAACCGACTCAAGTCCCGACTACCTGCCGATCGACCCTATTCCCCTTCTTTGCAACTTTCCTTCGATAAGCAGATCAATAATCTGCTAAATGAAAGAATTGGTCTGATGGATCTTGGGATACTCAATCCACCCGAATGGTTATTGACCAAAAAAGAAGAGTTCGAAATCCTTTCCGGTTCCAGAGATGAGTCTAAACCGGACGCCGCTTCCCTATCCGGAGATGCTCCTAGCGAACAATTAGTTCTCGATTTCTTAAGAGCCATTCCTAAGACCGAAATCCATCTCCACTTAGAGGCCTGTGTAAGTAAGAAAACTCTAAAGTTCTTATATGAAAAAAATGGAAATCCACTTACCGATGAAGAAATCGAAGAAAAATTTAACTTCAAGGATCTCATGGGATTTATTCAAGTATTTTTCTTCGTTCAGTCTTCCGTAAAAGAACCGGGAGATCTTGCCTATTTGATTGAAAGTCTTCACGACTATCTCAAAGCCAATAATATTATTTATTCAGAAGTATTTTTTGCCCCATCAAAATTCATTCAGAACGGTTTGGATTTCGATGAAATGATTGAAGTCATGGTAGGCAAGATCCGCGAAATTAAAACTTTGGATGGAACCGACATTCGCATTCTTGTTGATGTTTCCCGTTCCTTTGGTCCGGAAAATGCGATGAACAACCTGAATCGAGTCTTGAAAGTTAGACATCCGGAAGTTATTGGAATAGGACTTGGTGGTGCAGAGCTAATGGGTCCGGCTAAGGACTATGCCGAAGTATTCCAAGTAGCAAGAGAATCAGGACTTCGAACTGTAGCTCACTCAGGTGAGGACGACGGTCCTTGGGCAATTTGGGATGCAGTTACTTTATGCAAGGCGGAACGAATCGGGCATGCGACTTCAGCAATTCAAGATCCGGAATTGGTTCAATACATGAAAGACAATCACATTCCAATCGAAATCTGTGTTACTTCCAATGTTTTCACCGGCAAGTATGTTAGAAAAGAACAGAACCACCCGGTACGCTATTACTACGATCAAGGTCTCCCATTGTCAATCAATACTGATGACCCGGTTATTTTCAATGTGAATTTAACTTATGAGTATTTTAAACTCTACCGCTTTTTGGATTTTTCTTTGGATGAGATTATTGATTTAATCAAGCAGAGCGTATTTGCAACATTCCACCCGAATAAAGAAGAATTGTGGAGTAGGATAGAATCCGAGATAATCAAAGTTGCAGAAAGCTATGAGTATACACCAAAACTACCCATAGCAATTCCTGCATAAGATATATCGCTGAATTTTATCACAGTGTGTCCAGTTGACCTTCCTTGTATTTAAAAACTATTTTTACTTTAGGAAAGTCATCGCCTGAATCATCCTGCAAGTTGGAAATTCCTATATACTCCAATAGTCTTTTTGTTTTTTTATCGTACGTGACAATAATTTTATCCGCAATGGAACGAATGATAAAATTCTCCGGAGTCAGGACAAATTGCACTGCATCTCTTCCCTTATAAGTAAGATCTTTGGTTTTTTTAACACGACACTGAAAATAATCCAATCGATTGGTGAGGACAAAATTCCCCTTAATTGTCTTACCGGAACTTACATCTTCGAAGTTATCCCTAATAAAATAATCAAATCCCCCATCTACTACAACAAGTCCGGGAACTTGTATCGTTTTTGATTTTTGTCCTTGTTCCTTGGATCTTTGATGCTCTAGAGTAAAACTCTGCGTTGATGCATTGTTTAACCTTGCTTTATCATAGTATCCGGTTCGGAAATCCTCCAAAAAGAAATCAGGCTGAGTTCTTTTTTTTCCAAATTCTATCTTCTTTTGGGCAATAACTTTTTCTTTGGGATCTTTGTATTTTACGATAGAATAGTTATGTGTGCCAGAATTATAATACTCCGTATGATTCTCGGAATAGAGGAATTTACCTGATTTAAAATCATAGGCAAGGGAACGAATTGAAATTGGCTTATCTTGAGATAGCAAGATACCGGGTATCAATACCAAAATAAACGAAATTAATTTGAGATTAAACTTATTCATGCTTATTAGACTCTAAATTCATACAAGAATTCTTGACAAATATTTGAAATTTTAAATAGTTATACAACAGTATAAATTGATATTTTCAGGAGATTAACATGGCATCCTTTGAATCATATAAAAAACATATTATATCTTTCTTTATTTTCTGGAGTATATTCCTCTCGTGTTCAGGAAGTTATTATGGAGTAAATGGAAATGCAACATACAATAGAGAGGAATCCATTGACATCATCACAACAGCTCAATTTCTTTGGCTTACAAATTGTGTCGGCTCAAAATCAGGTGAACAACTAATTCTAGAGGTAGCATTAACAACACCGAGACTAATTTTAGACAGCGCTTACTATTCCAAAAAAGACATTAAAGAATGCGAAAAAGCTATTCTAATTACACCTTGTTCAGAACCGGCTCATTCATGCCAGTTGGGTCCGGAGGAATTTTTTAATGGACGACTTCTCCAAGGTGGAATCTAAAAAGGCTACAAAAGACATTAAATAGTATTTTTAAAAAGTATATCTAAAATTCACCCAATATGTCCTTCCCTCAAGAGAGGGAGTTCCCGCACCCAAGGCAACATCCCCTGCCGCATTATTCAGAGGATAGAGAACATTGGAATCCAAAATATTTTTAGCAGAAAAAATCAATTCCATATTTTCTGTAAAATTGTATCCTATTCCAGCATTCATAATACCTGTTCCAATTACCCTATCTCCGGTTGGAGCATACCAATCATAGAAATGCAAATAGTTCATTGAAAGAGTTAATTTATCTATAGGGAAAAACATAATATTAGCGCGAGATACATTTTCAGGGTAAGCACTATGCCTTCTATTGGCACTGTTAGACGAAATATAAATAGATCCAAATATTTCTTCATCTGCAGAAACTACACGAACAACTGAATGACTCAAATCAACTCCAAACCAATCCGAATTGTATGAAATTATAAATTCACCACCAGCCTGTTTTAAGATACCCGGAGTATTTCGAAAGAAGAAGTATCCTCCCCAGTCTCCGGGTATATCATCACCCAATTCCGGAGCTCCATCTCCAAATGGCTCCGGAAAAATTACACCTACGTCAATAATATTTTCAACTTGATTGTAAAAGAAGACACCATCAAATGACCATTTACTATTTGGTTGCCATTTGGTTCCGATTTCATAACTACGCATTTTTTCCGGGCGAGTCTCTGGAATATTATTATAAAATGTTTGATTGCCGTTTGCATCAACTGTAGGAATCTGAGCCAACTCTACTTGATTAAAATTACTGGTTCGAAGTAGACCATCTCTTCTATAACCACCCACATAAGCCACTCCTACGGCACCACGAAAACCTTCTTGGTAAGACAATCTAAATCTCCAGTCTCTATTAGCTTCATACAACAAACCTATCCTGGGTGAAATATTCGAACCCCAGAAAGGATGGGTATCGTATCGAAAAGCACCGAAAATGTCCAGGCTTTCTGTTAACTTATGAAAATCTTCCAAGAAAAAGGAAGCAACTTGAATAGATGAAGGGTTGGCAAATTGATTTGTGTCATTTACAGTTTTATTTTCAGGAATTTCCGGATCTCCAACATAGGGAAATAAACTTTCAGGATCTGCTCGATTCACAACAAAGTTATTGCCCCTAAAATCTCGCTGACCCATATCGTATTTTCGAACTTCTGATCCTATCGCTAATTGATTATTCTTGAACGGTGAAAGGTTCAAAATAGCCGATCCACCATATCGATTCTCTCGGGATCCTGCCATGGTAAATCCTTCATGATTTAAAAATCCATAATCATCCTGAGTGTAAAATCCCTTTACCTTCAACTCTATATCATCAGTAATTGAAAAACCTTGAGTGATACCAATGTTAGCAACATTACTGAAAACCGCATTTCTATCACGATAAAAATTATACAAATCTCTCGTTTGATTGGATATCATTCCATCTACTCGAAATTTTTTGTATTCAATATTACCAACTACAGTCTCATTCTGAGATCGTTTTAGCCTACTTCCGCTGGATTGAGAAATATTTGCATAGGGATACAGTGTTCCCAAAGGAGTGGGGAATGGTTCCGGTTCCAAAGAATCGATTTCTCGTTGATCTGTAATTAAATCATAATTTCGAATGATAGATCCTTCATAAGGTCTAGTTTTCGCCCAACCCTCATTGCGAATTTCTTGACCATTGTATCTCCCCTTATTGACGAAAAAGTATGTTTTTAAATCCTCAATTTCTTTTCCTTTGCCACCACTCTGAAAATTTAAATTTCTGTAACCATCAGCACCCGCACCTACTTGCATGGATGTTCCTTGGTAATTCCCTCCATCACGAGTAATAATGTTTATTACACCCAATAGTGCTCCTTGTCCCAAAGTTACAGACCCCGGTCCCCGAATCACTTCTATTCGTTCAATATAGTCCATACTCATACCATTGAGTATGGAATCAGGAGGGCCAAATTGCCATTCCATATTCATATTGTGTCCGTTAACCAATAAAAGTGTTTTCGCATTGGCATCGGGAACTAAACCTCGAAAACCGGCAATTGTATCATCTTGAAATTCAACCGTGAAAAAACCCGGAACATAAGTTCTGAGAACTTCATTTAAAGTTCTGGATCCACTCAATTGAATCTGTTTTCTTGAAATAACCGTTACAGATACTGGCTGCTTATTGGAATCTTTAATAACGTTTGATGCTACATTGATTTCTTTTGCCGCCATCAATTGAAATATCTCTTCGGATTCTGACTTTAGATCCTCCTTGGGAACCGGAAGATTTTTGGAAGAAATCTCCGGATTGTTGGTAACAAATTCAGATATATTTTGATTTCTTACAGATTTATTTATATTGGATCTTACTCTAAGAGAAATTTTCTCCGAAAAATCATTCACCACTTCTTGGTCAGTTTTATTCGCTTCTTCTATGCTTATATCAAGGTTTTCTAGCCCCTCAATACTTCCTGTTACATTTAAAGCATCTATTATAGTCCCGGTTTCGGGATCATAAATCTGTCCCAAAATCTCCAAAGTCTCTTTCTTTTTTAAAAAACCTGATAAAAAATAATCGGTATCTTTGGAAGAAGATAGGTTGGATTTCAAATCGGTAGACTTAAGATACTTTACTCGATATCCTTTGTTCTCTAAATTAGTTCCGATTTGTAATTGCAGATCTTCAGCTATTTTGGGATTAACGTTTCCGGAAATTATCTGAAAAGGCGCAATAGATACTGACTTTGAAATGCTTTTGTCTTGAGGGAATATTGCATTGCTCAAAAGAAATATCAATAAAATATTAATAAATAATACATTCAATATCTTCATCATAGAAATAAAAATCCTTAATTATTTAGTTTATTCTTAAGTATCTTTATCGCATCTTTCTTTTTATATGATAAACGTAGATACTCCTTAGCTGACTTTTCATTTGGATCTACAAGTAGAATGTTTTCAAATATTTCTATAGATTTATCATAATTCCGTTCATTGTACTGAGCTATCCCCTCTTTCAAATAGTTGGGGATCTTGGTAGACTCAGATCTTCGAATAGCTGCTAAATCAGCTGATGCCTTTCCGTTGCTTGATAAAGTTCTTAGACTGGAAAGGTATTGTTTGATTGCGTCAAATGGCTTTCCGCTTCTGGCGAGCTGATTTCCCCTGGATCGCTCTTGTTCACTTTGTGCAAGAACCGACTTTTTATATCCTTCTCGAGCTGTGTCGTTATTTGGATTAATAGCCAATACTTTCTGATATTCTGCTCTGGCATAAGAGTATTGACTCGCTGCGTAATATTTTCTAGCATTTGCTAAAAGTTCCCGGGTCCTAGTCCCGGTCATTTTCTCAATCACCAATGATTGGTAAGTCTGAGCCGCTTTGTTGTCAGGATCCTTTTTTAAGATAACATCGAATACCTTTCTTGCGGATTTCAGCTTATCTTCATTTAGAAGCGCTATACCTGCGGCAAATAATTTTGTTAATTTTGCACGCTCTAAAATCTGTTGCGGTAACTCTATCCCTGATTCCCTTGCATAGTCTTCATTCAGATAAAATGCTGATTGAGAAGGGAGAACAACTCTCTCATCTATGCAAGTTGATTCTTTATTCAATATTCGATTCGCCATTGATCCGGTTTCAACACCGATCTTACTATATTCCGGACTTATGGCAAATGTAGCCCCTACTCTGACTAATGTAGGAAAAGAAGTCATTAAAATAATTCCATTTTCTTTGCTATATTTTGATAATTCCTCAAACCTAGCTTGATTATAAAGTGGATCGGATATCATATAGAAAGCTTGAGTTTTTTCATCCAGACTTTTTAATTTGGTCGAAAACTCATCAGCTTTTACTTGCTTGGAATTATACAACAATTTATATCTAAGATCAAGAAATGCACCTTCATATGCAGTAAATTTAGTATCATCCGAAGAATAGAAACCTACTACATTTTGGATATTTGGATCTATATCTTTTAAAGTTTGAAAGAATTCTTCCACAGAAATATCCATACTAACGCCACATAAGTTCTTCTGACCCAATTCCAAAGTCTTGGGGTTGTTGACCATTGAAAATACGATCGGCGTCTTTCTTAAATTTTCTTTAGCAACTTTGGTTGCTTGTGGTCCAATTGTAATAACTAACGGAACTCCTGAATTTTCCAGATTTTGAAAATAGGACTCAATCGATGAATATTCGGAATTTATAATGTCTAGGTAGGAAATTTTCACTTCTCTTTCTATGACAGATTGAATACCATATAAACTCTGTTCATAGATAGAATTATCCGATGATAAAATAACCTCAATAGAGGCAGGTTCATCTGCACTCACCAGATGAGGAAACAAAAGACTCAGGATTATGAGATATTTAATTAAAAGAGAAGACGACTTTTTCATATTAAACATCCTCTTTAAATGTAGCAGATAATTTATCTTGCTCAAATTTTTCCAATCTAGACAAGTTTATCTGTGCTTTTTGAAAATCAGGTTTCAGTTCGATTGCCCGATTCCATGACTCTTTTGCCTTTCCATAATCTTTCAATCTATAGTAGATACTGCCAATATTGTTATGAGCGTGATGATTTCTAGGCGCAATTTTCAACGATTCTGTATAAGATTGAACTGCAGATGGAAGATCATTCAATAAAGAATAACAATTTCCCAATCTAAAATGAACCCATGGATTGCTCGGATCTAATTTGCAAGCTTCCAAGTAATTCTCCATAGACTCTTTGTATTGCTTGGCTTGATAAGATTCATCAGCCAGTTGAACATAATCTTCAGAAGTAAGTTGTTTTGCTTCCGGTTCTTCATCCGGCTCATCGAATACAACAACATCTGCATTGACTTCTTTTTCGAGTTCAGATTCCAAAGATTCATTATCATATTCAATAATGCTATCAACTTTCTCTTTGTTTTCACTGATTTTGAGTAAATCCTTAGCCTTGGGATCGATAGCCGATGCCTTGTCAGCCATATATCGCGATCTGGATTCTATTCCCAAGTCCTTATAAACAATAGATAAATTAATTAAGTTTAGGTAATTTTCGGAGTCTCTTAAATACAATCTTTCCCCATAATCAGCGGCTTCATTCAACTGACCTAATAGACGATATGTGTTAGAAATTACATAGATATATTCATTATCACCAGGATTGATCTCAGAATATGATAAAAAGCAATCCAACGCTTTCAAATATTCTTTTCGATTGAAATAAATATTACCCAATAGCTTAAGTAATTCAGGATAGGATTCTTCACTATGAATTAATCCTTCAATCCTTTCGAGAGCTTCTTGTTCTTTACCAACTTGAACTAAGTCGTATCCTTCTTGAATAGCCTCTTCCACTTCATAAGGAATAGAAATAATTTCTTCTTCTTCTCTGCCTTCTTTGAATGAGATTCTCAGTATTGATAAATCATCAGTGATTGCACCTTGATCTTTTAAAAGTCCGACTATTTTATTTAAATCACCACTTGCATCTTCAACCCTTTTAAGGTACTCATACTCATCCTCATTCATGATGGTTCCCCCATCATCTTGAGTAATTAAGATGTCATCCCTCCCGTCCGATCCGGCAAATACAACATCACCAGGCATCATTTGAAATACTCGAATAGCAAATCGATCCTCTTGACCGGGTGTGCCTAACTTTCTCAGAGTCAACTCTTCTTCCAAGAAAGATGCCTTGCCATCCCTATACAATACTGTCCAAGGATGTTCTGCATTGATATAATACATCAATCCGGTTACATCATCTACTAGACCCATGCACACTGAAATATACATAGAACCATCGAAGGTCATAAAAACATTTTGAAGATCCAAAAATCTTTCTTTGAGCCAAATTTCAGGGTGAACCTTGGAATTTTTTTCAATCTTACTTCTCATGATTCCTGAATTGAAAACAACTCCAAATACAAGTGCCCCTCCCGCTCCTTGAATGGATTTGCCCATAGCATCCCCATTCATAAAAACAGTATATTCACGGCCATTTAGTTTAATTGAATCAGTTATACATATATCCCCACCAATTTGGGAATTCCATTTTCTGAATTTGAATTTCTTCTTCTGTTCTACAAAAAAATCCGTTACAACGTTGTGAGTATTATTGTTGTTGAATTGAAGAGGTTCTAGTAAAAGTGATGTTAAATAGTAATCTCCATCTTGTGCCTCTTTTAATGCCTGCACTTCTTGAAGAGTTTTATTCAATTCATCGGTTCTCTGGACAACCATGGATTCCAAATTATTTGTAAAATCCTGAATCTGGTGAGTCATGTGGTTAAAGGTATTGGCTAATTGGCCTATTTCATCTTTTCCCTCTATGGGGATGCGATAATTCAGATCCCCGTCACCAATCAATCTGGCTCCCTCAGAGAGAATCTGAATGGGTCTCGAAAAGGCAAATGCGGCAATCAGAGCTACAATTATCCCAATACCAAAAAGTATAGATGATACCACTAGAATCGTTCTTCGAATCTGAACAACCGGTTCATAAACCTTATCACGGTCAAAATCAAAGACCGCTGTTCCAACTCGCATTTTTTCACCTTTATATTCGATGAAAATAGGATAGATAAATTGCAAAACTTTGACACCATCCAAATTTAGTTCGGAGAGGGTTAGTTCTGTCAGAGATGTAAAGTATTCCAATCGATCCGAATCGGGCTTTTCACCCAATAGTGTGTCATTCATATCCGCTACATACAAACCATCAATGTTCAATACATAAGAATTGATCAATCCGGATATTTCGGATTGTGGTAGACGAGAAAGAGATGTTCTCGTAGCATCGTAGGTTTCATTAATTAGGAGTTCTTCTGTGGCAAGATTTGCGATGTTATTTGCTAAATTACGACATACTTCAAATGTTTTGTCCAATACCACAGCCTGGTTTCGGTAGAGAACAATTAGCGATAGCGGGAGAACAGAAAGTAAAACGACGCCGCAAACCAAGAAAATCATCTTGGTTCTTATTTTTAAATTGGAAGAGAATGACTGTATTAATTTGACCATATCTAAATTCTGGAATTTATACTAAGCTATGGAATTGAATAATAGTCAACCAAAAAGCCAAAAAAAGAATCAATACGATGCTTTTTTTTATCAAAAAATTTCCAAGAATGCTATTTTCGAATACAGGAAAAAAGAAAAGCACCTGAACGCTGTTCTTCTATGGCTTTCTCTATCATCTATAGTTATTTTAGGAATATTATTCTACTTACTACCGATGGAAACACTGTTCAAAGATACATTATTAGGTGACATATTTAATTACTTCTTATCACAATTTACCAGTAGAACATTGTTCGGAGTATATTTAACTTCATTATTTGGAGGTTTATTCTTTCTGATGTTTCCATTGGAATTATATTTTTTTGCAATGCTACAAGAAGTTCAAGATCCGGAATATTATTTAATAATTTATTTTATGGGAGTATTTAGTGCTCAGACTTTAAATTATTGGCTCGGATTGAGAGCCTACCGAATTTGCAAGATCATCATTCCTCCACAAAAGTTTTATAAAATGAAAGGATCCTTAAATAGATGGGGGGTTTGGATGATACTTTTCATGAACATGTTGCCTCTGCCCTCTCCGGTATTCTCTACCGCCTTAGGGGCTTTTCGCTATAACTTCAGAAGATTTCTGGTATTCATGGGAATTGGTTCTTTCATTCTGTATCTAAGCATGTTTCTAATTGTTAAATATATGCTGGCTTATGACTTTGAGGAGTTATCATGGATAAAATTCTAAATGGTTCTGAAGATACCGGTATTTCATTCTGGAGTATGTTCCTGAAGAAAGTACTATCTAAGTCCGGTCAGAATTCAGGAAGAATCTGGTCTATTCAGATGAAGTCGAACAAGATCCTATACTTTCATATATTCTATAAATTTAGATTGATCCAATTGGATGCAAAATATGTTAAAAACCTCGATGGACTGAGCTCCAATAAAAAAATTCTTTTGGATATAGACCCAATCTATTTATATCGAGGAAGATTTGTATTTGATGAAGATGGTAAAAAATTAGGAAAAATTTCCAGACTGGAACAACTGGGTTTCTACAATGATTTTGATGCGATACTTGTGAAAAAAAAGTTCTATCTACCCGGTAAACGATTCGACAAAAAGCAGATTAAGGTGTTCCAGAAAAACATAATTTTAAAATCCGGTGATGCAAGTTGGACCTAACCTCAGACGATATACTTGGAAAAGAAGCTGTAGATCCTGAGGGAGAGATTCTAGGTGTAGTGATGAAACTACATTTAGATAGAGAAAAGAATATGATTTTAGGAATTACAGTAGATCAAGGAATGTGGAAACCGGATCTTTTCATAGGTATCGATTTTATTGAAAAGTTTGGAGTAGATGCAGTTTTCCTAAATAAAATACCAATATCCAAATACAAAGGTTTCCGTGTTTATACCTTTGATGGTATTTCAGTTGGTAGGGTATCTGAAGTGAATTTGAATGAAGAAAAGATCCAATCCTTTTCTATTTCCATTTCAGATGAAGATTCCCGATCCCCCTTCAAGAGGAAGCAATTGATTGTTTCCAAAAATGAAATTTCGGAGATCGGTTATTCAATTATACTCAAAAAATCTTTTAGATTCCCAAACGCTGAAAAATAAAATCCACTTTTTCCAAATAAGGTTCAATTCTAAAGATTTCGTCCAAATCAGAATCCTTAAGAATGTCCTTGGATCTTGAATCTTCTTTCAATCTGTCCTTTAGATGGGAATCAGGATTAGCCCAGACATGCATAGCATTGTCCTGCACAATAGCATACGCATCCTCTCTTGATATTTTACCCTTATCTATTAAGTTCAATAAAACTTTCTGTGAAAATATCAATCCACGAGTTGCATTCAGTGTTCTGCCAATGTTTTCCGGATATACATGGAGCCCGTCCAATACAAAGTTCATCTTGTTCAATATATAATCCAAACCTATTGTGGAGTCAGGAAGTACAATTCGTTCAGCTGAAGAATGAGAAATATCCCTCTCATGCCATAGTGGCATATCTTGAAATCCAACATTTGCATTGGCACGAATTACTCTTGCTATTCCACAGATTCTTTCACATACAACCGGATTTCTTTTATGAGGCATTGCTGAGGAACCCTTTTGTCCCTTGGCAAATGGCTCTTCCACTTCCCTTCCTTCGGTCTTCTGGAGAAGTCTGATTTCTTGAGCCATACGATCCAAACTGGATGCTACAATAGCAAGCACAGACAGATAAAAAGCATGTCGATCTCTGTTGATCACTTGCGTGGCTATCGGGTCCACTTCTAGTCCCATATTGTCCAATACATATTTTTCTATATCAGGATCAATATTGGAGTAGGTTCCGACTGCTCCGGACAATTTGCCCACAGCGATCTGCCTTCTGGCATCTTTCATTCTTTCGATATTTCTCTGCATCTCGGCAAAAAATAAGGCAAACTTCAATCCCAATGTCATGGGTTCCGCATGAATTCCATGGGATCTTCCAATGCATGGTAAATCTTTATATTCCTTCGCCTTACGCTTGGCAGTTTCTGTTAGTGTCTCTGCTCTTTTGATCAGTAGATCCATGGCTTCAACCATCTGCACACAGAGTGCGGTATCTCCCACATCAGAAGAAGTAAGACCAAAATGCACATGTCTCGAAGCAGGACCAATATAGGAATTCAGATTCGTTAAATAGGCAATCACATCATGGTGAACCTTGGCTTCAATTTCCAAAATTTCTTCCACATTGAACTTGGCTTTTTCTTTGATTTCTTTCAAATCCTCAGGAGGAACTTCTCCTTTTTTGGATCGTGCCTCACAGGCTAGAATTTCAATTTTCGTCCAGATGCGAAATTTATTTTCAAGATCCCATATTTTGGAAATCTCCGGGTTAGAATATCTTTCTATCATAAGGAAAGTTTTTCTCGAGGTGGTATAGAATCAAGCAGGATAGTCTTATGGAAATACATGTTTCAATATTTCAAAAATCAACTTCTCGGATTCGATTGGTTTCATCAAAAAACCATTCATACCCGCTTCCTTACAGGAAATTCTCTCCTCATCCGAAGTCAATCCCGTCAAAGCAATGATAGGAATTTGCGAAAGTTTCTTATCTTTCAATTTTCTTATTTCTTTAGTGGCATCGATACCGTTCATTTTTGGCATACGAATATCCATCAATATTGCATCATATTCTTTATCATGGATGCGATGAATAACCTGCTCTCCGGTCGAGGCAAGAACCACAAATATATTATTTTTTTCCAACATTCTCTTGATATACATTTGATTCGGATAGTTATCTTCTGCCAATAGAACTGAAAGTGAACGACCACGATTCTTCCATTTTTCCAATCTAATACTATTTTGTTTTAATATCTCGACAGCTTCACCTTGTTTATCGGTCTTTTTAAGAACAAAAGAAAACTTTACCTTGGTTCCCTTTCCTATTTCCGATTCAAACTGTATGGATCCCCCGTTTTTCTCAACAATCGATTTAACAATGGCGAGACCCAATCCGGATCCTGAGCCCAACCTTGGATCTTGCTTTACATTTTCCACTTGAAAGAATGGATCAAATATTTTGTGAATATATCTTTCTTCTACACCTACACCACTGTCTGCAACAGAAAAATGAATTTTTATTATATCGTCCAGATCCTCGACCAAATCAACACCGAAAGAAATCCTACCTGACTCTGTGAATTTAAATGCATTGCTGAGTAGATTGGTCAGAACCTGTCTTAATGGTTCTTTTTCTCCTTCCACCCAGTCCGGAATATTGCCGGAGAAATGGTGCCCTAACACTACCGGCTTCTTTGCAGTATGGACTTTAAAAAATCTATATAGTTCTTGAACCAAATCTCGAATGGAAAACACACTCACGGCTTGTGTCTTTTTATTGGATTGCAACTTGGAGATATCCAACAACTCGTTTATCATGTTTAGCAATGATTTGGATGATGAGCGAATTACTTCCAAATACTCTCGTTGTTCTGTTGTTAAGTTTGTTTCTGCTAGCAATTCCGAATAACCAATAATCCCCGACATCGGAGCTCTTATTTCATGACTTGCTTTTGAGAGGAATTCAGTTTTTTTCTTATCCGATTCCAAAGCTTCTTGATGAGACTTCTTTAGCTTTTCGGAATTTTCCATATATTCTGTAACATCTGTGAATATTGCTACATAAAATTTTATAGAGCCTTCTTCCTCTTTATAAATGGTAGAAATGCTCAGGTTTTCTGGATAAACCTCACCGTTGGCTCGCTTATTCCAAATAATTCCCGACCATTCACCTTCTTTCGTTAACTTGCTATAGAAATCATCATAAAATTCTTCCGAGTGAACACCGGACTTGAGGAAGGAAGGGGACTTTCCATAAATATCCTTCCTTGAGTATCCTGTGATTTTTTCAAAAGCCGGATTCGCATAGATAATAGCTCCACTATCATTGCATATAAAAAAGCCCTCTTGAAGAACAGAAAAAGCCTGAAAAACTGTTTCAATAATATCCTGTTCGCTCTTTTGGTCGGTAATATCCCTCAAGCTTGCAATATAAGATTCTTCTCCATTCCATTTGGTTTTTGCCATTTTTATTTCGGCAATAACTGGTTGATTTTTAGAATAGGAAACTAAATCGAGTTCAATGGAATGGTATAAATCCAAAGGAATTCCCAGATTTTGATCAAAAAGAACATCTTCATCTCCTCCAAGTAGCTGGATTGCTTGCTTGTTGGCGAATTCCGTTTTTCCTTCTTTACTTAATACTATAATCCCATCCGGAAAATCATTTAGAATTTGAATTGTATTATCGCTTTCTTTGTATTTTGTTAACATTTTTCAACCTATATTTTTCAACCTATTTACGATTTAATAAATACTCTAGCTGTTCATCAAGAAATATTTAGTGGTTTTGATGTATTCCAAGAGCTAACAACACCTGCTCTTTGTTCGATAAATCACCTATGACTCGCGCAATTGAATCAGGTAATTCCCGAATCAATGTGGGAGTTGCCAATATTTTTTCTCTATGTGCTTCCTCTTCATGGGTCAATACATCGATTATTTCAAAATCATATTCACCTTTCAATTCATCACGACATAATTTTTTTAAATTTTCCACGGCCACCATTGATCGACTTGTATGGTCTGTGACATAAAGTTTTAAGATATATTTAGGCATAGTTGAATTTTAATCTCACCACTTAGCTTGCAACAAAAAACATTGTTCTTTTTTAAATTTACCCCTTTTAAAAAAATGTCAAATAGTAAGAAATCAAACAAAAGGAATAATTTTATGTCAAAAGAATTTGAAGGAAAAGTAGCACTTGTAACAGGAGCAGCATCACCTATTGGTTTAGGTAGAGCAATTGCGAATCGACTTGCCTCGGAAGGAGCTAATCTTGTTGTTGTGGATTTGAACCAAGATGCAATTGATAAAGCCGCTCAAGAATTGGAAAAAGAATATGGAATTAAAGCTATAGGCATTGCATGCAATGTGACAAAACCGGATGACTGTGATGCAGCTATCGGAAAAGTAAAAGAAGCTTTCGGAAGACTTGATATTTTAGTAAATAATGCCGGAGTTTTAAAAGACAATCTTGTTATGAGAATGTCGGAAGCTGATTTTGATTTTGTTATGGATGTGAACTGTAAAGGTGTTTTCTTAATGACAAAATCAGCTACAAAATTGATTCTCAAATCCACGGATGGTCGTATTGTAAATATTTCATCTGTTTCCGGACTAACCGGTCAACCGGGTCAAGCTAATTATTCAGCATCTAAAGCAGGAGTGATTGCACTGACTAAAGTTTTTGCCAGAGAATTTTCCGGAAGAAATGTTTTAGTAAATGCAGTATGCCCCGGATTTATAAAAACAGAAATGACTGGGACTCTATCGGAAGAGGTTCAGAAGAAACTAACCGATCCATCTTTCATTCCTCTAAAAAGACCCGGTAAACAAGAAGAAGTAGCAGCAACTGTTAGATTTTTTTGTTCCAAGGATTCAGCTTATATCACCGGAACTTATTTGAGAGTTGATGGTGGTGCAGCGATAGGTATGTAAATCCGTTTCCATGAACGCCAAGAATGTTATTTATTATCAATTCTTGGCGCTGGCAACCCTTCCGCCACCCACTTCATAATTAAAAACTTTAGTATCCGATCGATTCCCAACTCGGTCGAACACTGTTATTTCCAACTTATGCTTACCTGGCTGAAATATATTCTCCGGTTCAACAATTGTTACTATGTTCTTTCTATGATTGAATTCACCAACAGCAGGTTCACCGTCAACAGTCACCTGCACTCCGTTTTGATCGAAGCCTGAGCCTTCATCTTCCAATTTCCACATAATTTCAAAATTCGAATTAGCGAATTTATGTCCATCTAGATAACCACCTACTAACTCTAAAGTAGGTGCAATCTCATCTTTCAATACGGCAAAAGTTCCTGTCCTTTTCATTCTAACTTTGAAAAATTTACCCCAGGAACTTAAAGAGGCACCCTTGACCGGTTGAACCTTTCCATCAGGAAATATTTCAAAAAGTCCAACTTTACTCACATCAGTTTTATATCCTAACTTTACATAAAGATCATATCCCAAATTGAATTCCCGAAATTCTTCCGGTGTGATTTGATATATTTTAGATTCCAAAGTCAATCCGGGGATATTCAACTCTCTGTTAGGAATTTCATTGATTTCAAATTTTCCCATAGTGTAAACAGAATTCGCAGGAAAAAACAATTCTAATGTCTTATCAGAAGAACTAAGACTCGTATATTCTGTTCGTTTCACATTGTAAACATAGATTGGAGTTTCTATATGAGAGTAATCAGCGGTATCTCGAATTGGATTGATATAAATTTCAGAATATTGATTACCAAGTCCTCCTCCCATAATCACCAATTCATTGAGTGCGTTTAGATTCAGGCTGCCTGATGAAATTAATCCTGACCCCTGCATAGTATTCCCCAATCCGGGAATGGAATTTCCTTCTCGTGTAAACAGATTGTACAAAAATGGATCACCATTTGTTTTACTCTTATAAGCATCATAGACCAAAACAAATTTTTTAGTTTGACTCTTGGGAAGTTCTCTAAAATTTATATCCAACAACTTATTACCATTCAAAACCATAGAAATATGTTGTAGACCTAAACGACTATTATTCGACTTTTGGTGACCGTCTATTTGAATTGAGACCAATCCTTGAATAGTAATCTCTCCGACTTCGGAATCTACTTTATAACTACTCTCTTCTTTTACCAGCTTAACAGTAAGTGACTCATGCTTTCCGTTGATAAAACTTCTGGAAGATTCAGGCTTAAAAGTTATATGTTTAAAAATAACCTCTTCTCCATCTTCTCTTCCAATACCATAATCTCTGGGATTATAGTAAATACCGTCCTTGAATAATTCAAAATGCAAATGAGGAGGACCGATCCCCGTATCACCGGAATAGGCGATGATTTCACCTTTTTCCACGTCTATTGGATTTTCCATCTCGTAAGTAAAATCCCTTCTGGATTGAAATGTTTTAGCTACACTGGATTTTTTTAATTCTTTAACTATCTTGGGTGAAAAGCGTGATAAATGACCGTACCTTGCTTGCTTGCCATCGGCATGTTCGACAATTACCGCATTGCCAATACTATACCAGTATCTCTGAATCTTAACGATCTTACCTTTGCTAACCGACACAATAGGAAGACCTCGACGACCTCCTGTGCTAAAATCCATTCCCATATGGAAATGTGTAGATCTATATTCACCGAATGTTCCTGTTACAGCACGAATTCCCACTACCGGCCAAGCATAATCTTCTGAGAATGAAATGGTCTTGGATGCAATCGGTGTCGAAGATGGATTTGGGGAAACAACTTCAGAATTGAGAGTAGATGCAAGAAGCCACGATATGATAAAATACAAAATGATAGAAAATATATTATGTCTTCTCAAGAATATCCAAGCCTTTCCTTGATCTAGTAATCTTATTATCGGCAAATTAGGAAAGGGAATTTTTGATTCGCAGTAATTTTTCTTAAGTTCTGTATCTTTTTCTACTCTACTTCGTGGTTTCCTTCCTCGGGACCCTACTTCCACCTCTGCGACCTCAGCGTGCTCTGCGAGAGAATTCTCTTATCTTCTATTTCCCACCACCCATTACATCATCCGTTCCCTTAGTCAGATAGTAGGCACCAATGATAGGAATGAAAGTCAGCAATACTATGAATACGGCAACAACATTGGTAACCGGTCTCTGTCGGGGGCGAATCAACTCGGTCAACATCCAAATGGGTAGAGTGGTTTGTTGGCCTGCGGCAAATGTTGTCACAATCACTTCATCAAAAGAAAGGGCAAATGCAAGCATACCACCCGCAAGCAATGCCGTGGCGATATTGGGAAGAATGATATGTCGAAAAGTCAACAAGCTATTTGCCCCAAGATCCATAGAAGCCTCTACCTGAGATGCAGAAGATCTTCGAAATCTTGCGAGAACATTATTGTAAACAGTCACAATACAAAATGTAGCATGAGCAATCACAATGGTGTAGAAACTAAAAGGAATTTCAAATAGAGAAAATGCCGATCTAAGGGAAATACCTGTAATGATACCGGGTAAAGCAATGGGAAGGATCACAGCAAAGGAAATAATTTCTTTCCCAAAGAATTTCGCCTTATGAACTGCCGCCGCCGCCAAGGTTCCCAATATGAGAGCAACCAAAGTGGAGATTGCGGCTACTTCCGCAGAGAGTTGGATCGCCTTCCAGATGTCATTTCTTTCGAAGGCAACAGCAAACCATTTCATCGTATAACCGGGAGGTGGAAACTGATAGGATTTTTCTTCGGTTGTAAAGGCATAGAGAAAGATAAAAAATATAGGAATGTGCAAGAATAGAAAACCAAAGATTGTAAAAAATTTCAATCCGAAACTTGCCTTCTTACCGACTTGATTCTTTTTAAAGCGCATTGAAAGCCCCCAGTCTGCGGGCAACCCAAAGGTAAATTGCCATTATGAATATCGGGATGATAGAGAAGGCAGCCGCCAAAGGAATATTACCTGCTGTTCCTTGGTGAGAATAAACTGCTTGCCCAATATAAATTACAGAAGGACCGATAATTCCCGGAATGATATAGTCTCCCAAAGTCAGGGAGAATGTAAATATGGAACCGGCAACCACACCAGGGAATGCTAGGGGAAATATCACTTTCCAAAATGTAATCCTTGGATGCCCCCCTAAATCACTGCTAGCTTCCATAAATGTTTTTGGGATTCTTTCCAGAGAAGCCTGAATCGGCATAATCATAAATGGCAACCAAATATATAAAAATACAAGAAATGTTCCAAAATAGGATATAGATAAAGAAGGCCCTCCCAACACGGGCGTACTCAACAAAGATTCCAACAACCAAGTCATGCCAATTTTTGCAAAAAGCCAACTTACAACACCTTCTTTTGCTAAGAGAAGTTTCCATGCATAGACTCGAACCAAATAACTCGACCATAAAGGAAGCATGATTCCCAGATACAACCAAGGTTTCATGGCCTTACTTGCATAATGCGACATATAGTATGCGATCGGAAATGCAATCAAACCGGCACCCAATGTAACAACTCCTGCCATGGTAGCAGTCCGCAAAACAATATCAAAGTTCGTTCGAGTGAATAAATCTCCATAAGTCTGAAGAGAGAATTCTTTTACAACAAGCCCGGTATACCCATCTATGTAGAAAAAACTCTGCAAAAGAAGAGTAATCAAAGAACCAAAATAGATGATACCCAGCCATAAAACAGGAGGAATCAAAATCAATACTATGAAGAGTTTATTTCGAAAGAAAAGAAAGTTGGAAATTCTTTGGCTAAGTGCAATCATAAATTTATTCTACCCTATGAGTTCCCGGCAGTCACCGAGACTCCAAGACAACTTAACTTTACTGCCTCTTTGGAATTCGGAAATGTATTTCTGAGAGTTCGGAATTACCGAAATAATCTTGAGCCCGGAATTACTCTTGGCTTCAATTTTAGTATTGGAACCGGAATAAACCAATTCTTCAATTTCACATTCCAATTTAATATCAGATGAGTTTGCCGATTCATCATTTGTCCCCAACGGCTGAATTCCGATTTTTTCCGGACGAATCAAATAAGTCTTATCAGATCCTAGAAGTTCTTGAGCTTCTTTTCCGGACAAAATATTTGAAAGTCCAACAAAGTTTGCAACAAATTCCGTATTAGGCTTCTCGTATATCTCGTAAGGTGTACCAATCTGTTCTACTTTTCCTTGGCTGAAAACGGCAATTCTATCACTCATGGAAAGAGCTTCTTCTTGGTCATGAGTTACAAAAACAAAAGTAATTCCTACTTTTCGCTGCAACTGCTTCAGTTCAATCTGCATCTGCTCTCTTAGCTTTAAATCCAAAGCACCCAAAGGTTCGTCCAACAAAAGAACTCGAGGCTTATTGATCAGTGCTCTTGCTAGAGCCACTCGTTGTCTCTGACCACCCGATAGTTGGGAGGGTCTTCGATCATACACATCAGGCAAACGAATCAAATCCAACATTTCCAAGGCTTGCTTTTTTCGCTCAGCCTTGGGAATTTTTTTAATCATCAAACCGTATTCCACATTTTCCCCAACAGACATATGAGGAAATAATGCGTAATCTTGAAAAACAGTATTCACGTCTCTCTCATACGGCGGGAGTTTTCCGGCATCTTTACCATGAATCTTCACAGTTCCGCTAGTGGGCTGTTCGAATCCGGCAATCATCCTTAGGCAAGTTGTCTTACCTGAACCGGAGGGCCCCAACATGGAAAAAAACTCGCCCTCTCTAATAGAAAAGCTCACCTGATCCACTGCTTTTACATCACCAAAATGGCAGGATATACTTTGGAATTCTACTGCTGATGCAGATTGTTCGGTTTGATTCGTTTGGCTCATGAAATGTCCTAAATATAAATTATAACGCTCAACAATAGTTAAATGTTATTTAAAAAAGCCCTCCATCAAAACTGATAAAGGGCTTAAATATAAATTATCTACCGCTAATAATTGAAATCATCTCGGTTACCCATCTGTGATAAGGAACGCAAGTTTTCTTTCCCCCATCACATTTGGACTCGGGAGTTCTCCAGAACCAGATTTTCTCGAAGTTGTCTAGACCATTAGTCTTACAACCTTCGTCTGTTAGTAGAGCATTTCCTTTACAAGCTTCTAGGTTAGCAGGAACTGAACCAAACCAAGCCGCGAGGTCGCCTTGTAATTTTGGCTGAATAGAATGTTCTATCCATTTATAAGCACAGTTAGGATGCTCCGAATTTACATGAAGCATTGTTGTATCTGCCCAACCGGTTGCGCCTTCTACAGGAACTGTAGAGGCAATAGGTGCTTTTCCGGCTCTAAGAAGATTTACTTGGAAAGGCCAAGCTGAAGAAGCAACAAACCCTTCATTCTTGAAATCATCAATCTGAACAAAGGCGTCATGCCAATACTTAGGAACAATTTTTCTTTGTTTTCTTAAAAGGTCTGCCGCAGCTTTAAATTGTTTTTCATCCAACTCATATGGATTAGTAATGCCTAGAGATTTATCATTATGCATTAGAAACATTGCCGCATCTGCAATGTAGATCGGTCCATCAAAAGCTTGAACACGGTTCTTGTTGGTCTTACCGTCAGGAAGATTCATTTCCTTGAAAACAACTTCCCAAGATTTAGGAGCGGACTTAAAAACCTTAGTATTATACATCAATACATTGGCTCCCCATTGGTAAGGAACACCGTATTTCTTTCCGTCAACTACATACCATGGAGCTTCTTTGAGGCGATCATCTACCTTGTCCCAACTAGGAATCAAGCTAGTGTTGATTTCTTGAACTTTTCCGCCTCTGATCAAACGAAGCGATGCATCCCCAGATGCTGTAACTAGGTCAAAACCGCCTTCGTTCATCAAGGCAACCATTTCGTCCGAAGTAGCCGCAGTCTTTACAGTTACTTTGCAACCGGTTTCTTTTTCGAAACTTGTTACCCAGTCAAATGCTTTATCGGTATCTCCTCTCTCGATGTATCCAGGCCATGCAACAATGGATACTTCTCCTTCACCGGATCCGATGGATGT
Organism: Leptospira sp.; assembly: GCA_020831715.1. Taxonomy (GTDB): domain Bacteria; phylum Spirochaetota; class Leptospiria; order Leptospirales; family Leptospiraceae. Next base: position 47,757 of record JAFIGA010000189.1, read on the forward strand.
GATTTTTTCTCCCGGCTTCTTTTCTCCGCAATTGGCAGAGAAAGCGATGATGCCGGAGAGAAGAATAATGGAAATTGCTTTCATTCTATTTTCTCCCGTTCTTATTAGAATCGATCTACATTACCACCTTAGACAGATGGGCAAAATCTTTTCAAGAGATAAAATAAAAAAATAGAAAAATTTTCAATCAATCGATTGATTTAAAAGTCTACTATGTAATAAGATGGACAAAATGGATGTTTTAGATACAGAAAGCTCAGTAGTTACAATGAATGAAAAGATAGTTGAGGTCGCCAAAAAACTATTTGCGGAGCGAGGCTATCAAGCTGTGTCCACTCGCGAAATCGCGGAATACCTGGGAATCAATATATCTACTTTCCATTACCACACCGGAGGAAAGGGAAATCTTTATAAATCTGTAATTGAGAGTGTTTACAAAAGGGAACTGGAAGTGATCCATGAACCTATATTTGCTTTTGATGATTGCGATTTTGGTGACAGAGTCAAAGTGCGCGATGCTCTTTTTAAGGCATTGGATGGGTTTTTTGACCAGATGCTTACCGATCCACATAGACCTCATCTCTATGTAAGAAGATGGTTGGAATGGCCGGATGAATTCATGGATCAGGAAGTAAAGAACACATTAGAGACTTTTCTTCCATTCAAGGAGTTCCTGGACAAAGCCCAATCAGCCGGAACGATTCGCAATGTAAATCCATCTATTTTTATTCGATCTTTTCTCTGGATGGTGTATGGATATTTCATCACCGGTATAATCGATTGGAAGTCATGGGTATCGGAACCATTTAAGAAAAAAAACATGTCCGCATTCAAGGATTATATCCGAGATTATGTTGATTCGATGCTTTTTAGAGAAGAAAAAATACAACTATAACCATATAAACAACGAGGAGAATACAATGAAAGAATACAAAATGTTAATTGGCGGAGAATGGGTATCGGCTAAGTCCGGTCAGACTAGAGATGTAACCGACCCGGCTAGTGGAGAACTATTGGCAAAAGTTCCCGAGGCGAATGCTGACGATGCAAAACTCGCTATTGCCGCCGCAAGAAAGGCATTCGATGAGGGTCCCTGGAGATCTACTCCTGCACTCGAAAGAGGCAAGCTTTTATTTAAAGTATCCAAAGCAATCATGGACAACTTCGATAAATTCGTTGAGATGGAAGTTCGTGACTGTGGAAAGCCCCGTAGAGAAGCCGAGTTTGATGTAGGAGATGCGGCAAATTGCTTCGAATACTACGGCGGACTCGCAACAAAAATCCATGGACAGACGATGAACACACCGGACGGTTCTGTTTCTTTAATTGTTCGTGAACCTATAGGTGTATGTGGACAGATTGTTCCTTGGAACTATCCACTCCTTATGTCCACCTGGAAACTTGCCCCGGCACTGGCGGCTGGAAACTGCGTGATCCTCAAACCATCCGAACTCACGCCTATGTCAGCACTCGAACTGGGTCAGATATTCATGGACGCCGGATTTCCACCGGGTGTTGTGAACATCATTACAGGTCCGGGAGCGGGTGCCGGAGAAGAGCTCGCCACCAATCCAAAAGTAGACAAAGTTGCTTTTACAGGTGGAACGGTTACCGGTAAAAAGGTAATGCAAAACGCCACCAATAATATCAAGAACGTAACATTAGAGTTAGGCGGGAAGAATCCTGTTATCGTTTTCGATGATTGCAATTTTGACTCGGCAGTGGACTGGACACTTTTTGCCGCATTTGCCAACCAAGGAGAGGTATGTTCCGCAGGTTCGCGATTACTGGTTCAGAAGTCCATTCATAGAAAATTTGTAGATGAACTGGTAAAACGTGTTCCTCGTATCAAGCTCGGTCATGGATTGAATGAAGGTGTTGTTATGGGGCCATTGGTATCTGCCGCTCACCGAGATAAGGTTGAATCTTATATTAAAATTGGAATTGATGAAGGTGCAAAACTCCTCTGCGGTGGCAAACGTCCGGAAGGAAAAGAATTCGAGAAAGGCAATTTTGTTGAACCTACAATCTTCGATGATGTGAAGCCTTCCATGAGAATTGCTCGTGAAGAAATCTTCGGACCTGTTCTTTCTGTAATTCCATTTGAAACAGAGGAAGAAGCAATTGCCCTTGCCAATGATTCAGAATATGGTCTTGCCGCGGGAGTATTTACTTCCAATATCACAAGAGGTCACCGTGTGATCGGTAAAATTCGTGCAGGTATCACTTGGATCAACAACTACCACCCAACATACAACGAAATGCCTTGGGGCGGATACAAACAGTCCGGTATTGGTAGAGAGTTGGGTCTATTTGGAATTGAAGCTTATCTGGAAACCAAACAGATCAACATTTGGTTGGATGACAATCCTGTAGGTTGGTACTAAGAGACCAACAAGGAATCGAAAAATCTATGAGTATAGAAATCAAAACACAAATTCCCGGCCCCAAATCAATCTCCTTGATGGAGGAAAGAAAAAAACATGTAGCACGTGGTCCTTTTCATACCACTCCTATTTTCATTGAAAAGGCTCATGGTGCTCATGTTTGGGATGTGGATGGAAATAAATTATTGGATTTTGCTTCGGGAATCGGTGTGGTAAATGTGGGTCACACGCCCAAGGAATTGGTGGAGGCAATAACCGAGCAAGCAGGTAAAAACATCCATTCTTCCATCAATGTTCTCGCTTATGAAGGCTATGTCCGACTCTCGGAAAAAATCAACAATGCAATCCCCGGTGATTTTCATAAGAAATCGTTTCTCTGCAATAGCGGTGCTGAAGCTGTAGAGAATGCCATTAAGATTGCGAGATCTTTTACCAAAAGGCAAGCCGTGATAGCATTCGACCATGCTTACCACGGTAGAACCTATATGGCAATGAGCCTAACATCTAAGGTAAATTTTTACAAGCATGGATTTGCTCCATTTAACTCAGAAGTTTATAGAGCACCATTCCCATACCAATATAGATGTCCATCTTGCAGTGGGAGCTGTGAAAATACACCTTCGATAAATCAAAGTTCTGATACCAAAAATGATCTTAATTCGCGCTTTGAGGCAAAATGTGAGCCTTGCTTTTCCCAATTTGCTCATATGGTAAACAGTCAGATTGGTGCTCAGAATGTAGCGGCAGTAATCGTTGAACCCGTACTTGGTGAAGGAGGATTTCTTCCGGTTCCCAAAGGCTATATGAAAGAACTGCGTAAATTCTGCACAGACAATGGTATCCTTTTGATTTTGGACGAAATCCAATCCGGTTTTGGAAGAACAGGCAAAATGTTCGCAGTGGATCACTACGATATAGTTCCGGATCTCATGACTCTGGCAAAAGGTCTCGGTGGGGGAATGCCCATTGCCGCCGTTGCCGGAAGAGCTGATGTTATGGATGCTCCTCCCGAAGGTGGGATAGGTGGAACCTATTGTGGAAACCCTGTTGCCTGTGCAGCAGGACTTGCTGTTTTTGACATGTTCGAGAAAGACAATGGGAAACTACTGGAACATTCCGAAAAGATTGGAAAACTCATTCATGATAAGTTTCTCTTTTGGATGGAAACATATAATTGCATTGGTGATGTGAGGGGAATCGGTCCCATGCAAGCTATGGAATTCGTGAAAGATAGAAATACCAAAGAGCCGGACAAGGAACTAACAGGTAAAATTGCGAAGTATTGCTATGAAAATGGTGTAGTTACCATCACAGCAGGTACTTTTGGTAATGTTATGCGCCTACTCGTTCCATTGGTGATTACCGAAGAAGAGTTGATGGAAGGATTGAATGTAATTGAAAAAGCAATTCAATTCGCATCAAAATAATTTTTTTTCGGTTACTATAAGTATTTATTAAGGAGGAACTTATGAGTGGTAAAATATACAAACAATGGATCGGTGGAAGCTGGATTGATTCCAATGAAAAACACCCAGTTCACAGTCCATGGGATGGTAAATTAATTTCACAGTGTGGATTAGCCAAGCAAGATGAAATTCATCTTGCAATCCAATCCGGTTTTTCCTCTCATAAGACCTTTTCCAAAACGAGTCGCTTTTTACGTTCCCAATTGCTTGATCAGATGCTGATTGTTCTGGAATCACGTAAACAAGAATTCATTGATTCCATAGTTGCAGAGTCGGGCAAGCCCATCTTTCTTGCCGAAGGAGAATTCGCTCGTTGCATCAACACATTCCAAACTGCACGGGACGAATCCAAAAAATTTGTCGGAGAAACCTATTCCATGGATATTGATGCCGGGGGAAGAGCATTTGCCACAGCAACAACCGAATTCTTCGCAAAAGGTCTTATCTATGCAATCACACCGTTTAATTTTCCTCTCAATTTAGTGGCCCATAAGGTGGCACCGTCTCTTGCAGTTGGTGCTCCCATCTTACTTAAGCCCGCTCCCCAAGCACCGGGTGCGGCATTTCTTTTGGCAGAAGTCTTCGAAGAGTCTGCGAACATTGTGAATCAGAAATTTGGCATGCAAACTAGAAAAGAGAATTCGAATGGGGATCTCATTCCTCTATCTGCATTCCAAGTATTTTTCTCATCCAATGAAAATGCAGAGATTCCCACAAAAGATCCTCGCATATCTATTGTAAGTTTTACCGGTTCCCCCGGTGTTGGATGGAAGATCCAAGAGCAAGGCATTAAGAAAAAGGTTCTTCTGGAACTGGGAGGAAATGCAGCTGTGATTCTAGCAACGGACGGTGACCTAAAACTATGTGCGGCACGTTCCGCATTTGGAGCAATGTCCTACTCCGGGCAATCCTGCATTTCCGTTCAGAGAATTTTCGCTGAAGAATCTATCTATGAATCCTTCAAGAAAGAATTGATATTAGAGTTTGAAAAAGTAAAATACGGTGATCCTAACCAAAGAGATGTTTTAGTAGGACCAATCATTGACAATCGATCCAAGGAGAGAATAATTTCTTGGATCCAAGAAGCAATCGATGCCGGTGCTAAAGTTTTGGTGGGAGGAAAGTCGGAAGGGAATGTAATCCAACCTACCCTTCTCGAAAATGTACCCGACACCTGTAAATTATTCACCGAGGAAGTATTTGGTCCTGTCGCCATTTTGGAAAAAACCAAAAATTTAAATCATTCTTTGGAGAGAGTAAATAATTCCAAGTATGGTTTGCATGCGGGAATATTCACTAGAGATATTGGAAATATTCAGAAAGCTTTTCAGGAATTGGAAGTGGGTGGTGTGATTGTGAACGAGGTGCCAACTTTTCGAGCTGACCACATGCCTTACGGTGGAGTGAAAGAATCCGGCTTGGGCAGAGAAGGGGTTCGCTATGCTATGGAAGATTTCTGCGAAAGAAAAACTCTAGTTGTGAAGAAAGGATAAATTAGAACCTACTAAAAATAGTATTAAATGTAAATTTCTTCTTTACTTAAAGCTTTTAGCAATTTTTTATCTAACGTCCAGATTTGAATTTTTTGCTTCCTGGCTTCACTAATTAAAACTGAGTCTATTAATCCAATTCCTTTAGAAATATATTTATTTTGAAAAGAAAGTTTCCCACCTTCAATAAAAGATCCTTCCGAGTTTAATCGATTAATACAAAGTAAATACTCTGATATAAAAAGAAGCTCTTCTTTCGATTTACAACCTTGAAAAAGCTCTCCAAAAATTACTTCATGAGCAACTATATCAGAATTTTCTATTAATTTTCTTAATCTTGTGAAATAGGGATCTATACCTCGAAAAAATTCAATCCAAATAGATGTATCAACTAATATCATTACTTACGGTTAACTTCGCGAATTTTAAAAGCAGAAATACCTTTTTTGAATTCCAGAGGTTTCTCACTTAATTTTCTATTTAATTCTTTAAGTTTTGCCAATTTTAACCATTCAGATAATGCCTTTTCCAAGGAGTCAGTTATATTCTTACCACCGGAATACATTTTCACTTCTTGAATTAGTTCATCCGGTAGTATAGCTGTTACTTTCATATTCACAACTATACGATATAGTATCGTATAGTCAATATTTTTATTTAAAACTGAATGTTTATTTTTTAATTACTAATCCCTCTCTGCACTTGTTTTCGATCTATAAACTCTTTTCCATCGCTGCTAACACTGGGAAAGAAGCCTTCTTCTTTATTGGGATCTTCATTCAATTTTTTGAGAGTTTGAATCTTCTTATAGCAAGCTTCCATAAACAATTGATGCCCACAGCCCAGAAGATGATAGCCTTCGTGAACCAAGGTTGACTTTGGACTTGTGAATATAAGTTGAATAGTTGAGATGTATTTGGCTTTGATATAACCTCGTGTATGTGTCCTCGAATCAACAGCACCCTGCATTTCAACTTTTATACCAATACCGAATAGAACTCCCAAGCTAAAAACTTCATAAAATAGATCAGATACTTTTCTTCCTTTTAAATAGAGAAGTCTATCACACCCTTCATCTAGCCGTTGGTTATAAAGAAACTGCATGATATCGAAACCTGTGAATCCGGGTCTATTTATTTCAATCACTCGAACAGGTCTTGCTCTAAGCTTATACAACGAAAGCTCATCATTCCAATATTTGAATAAATCCTCTATATCGCTAGAATTAATTCCCGGTTCATGGAAAGTGCAGACTCGAAATTCATGAAACTCACGAAAATCCATACTCTCTCGAATCTTTTTTTCATGGAAACCTATCGTTGTACATTGGATCAAGGACAAGGAAATGATTGATAATTCTAAAAAGTAAATTGAAATTTTTCTTAATATAAATAGCGAATTTTTTCTTGGAGAATTTTTCAAATTAGATTCTCTATAAAGGTATACTTTCTCTTTGCAAGATTTTCAAAAACTCTTCTTCCGTTACAAGTTCTATTCCTAGATCTTTTGCCTTTTCCAATTTGGAACCGGCACCTTCTCCATAGAGAAGATGAGTAGTCTTGGATGAAATTGAACTTACCTTTCGTCCACCATGTCTGGTAATGATATCCATCGCTCGGTCACGTGGTTGGAATTTTTCAAAGCTGCCTGTTACACACCACGATTGTCCATCAAAGGGTGTATGATCACTTTTTTCTGATGCATTGGCTTGAAAATTCAGGCCCAATTTTTTGAGTCTCTTAATGAGCCCCAACACTTCCTTGTCCTGGAATTGCTCAATGATAGCAACTGTGGTTCTTGGACCAATCCCATGGATGGCATTCAATTCTTCTTCTGCATTTTTTGAATTCGCAAGTTCAAGAATCGCATCAATATTTTCGTATCCGGCTTCAATTAAAACTTCTGTTACTTTGTGACCTACTTCGTTTAAGCCCAATGCCGGAAGCAGCAATCGTAAATCTTTCTTCTTGGATTCCTCGATGCCTTTTAAAATGATTGCGACCGACTTTTTACCGAAGCCTTCCATAGTTTCCATTTCATCTTCGTATTTCTTCAATTCGTAGAGATCGGCAATATTTTTTACCCAACCCTTACTATAGAATAGATTGATCTGCTTTTCACCCAATCCATCAATATCCATTTGTTTCTTTTGGCAGAAAAACAAAAGAGAATGCCTTTCCCTTTCGGGACATTTTTTATTAGTACAGAATAAATCTACAGACTCATCCACTTTCTCCAACTTGGTAGAACAAAACGGACATTTTGTAGGAAGTTGAAACACGCCATGCAATCCTGGTTCCAATACTTCTTCTACGGCAGGAATGATTTCACCCCGTTTGGAAATGGAAACTCTGGCTCCTATACCTACTCCTAATTGGTTGATGTAATCTTGGTTGTGTAAAGTTGCATAGGTTACGGTAGTTCCGGCAAGTTGGACAGGCTTAATTCTTGCTCTTGGAGTAACTTTTCCGGTTCGACCAATCTGAGGTATGATTTCTTCGATAGTGGATTCTTGGAATAAAGCGTCAAATTTAAATGCCCTCGCCCACCGCGGGGAATGAGCTGTCTCACCCAGAGCATCTCTTTTCTTGAGATCATCCATTTTAATTACCAATCCATCGATGGGGAATGGCATGGAATCTTTCTTTTTCCTGAGTTTTTCTATCGTTTTTTCAATCTTATCCAAGGTAGTGAAAGAAGTATCCGGAGCTACAGGCAGACCTAGTTTTTTAATATACTCAAGAGACAATTTATTCGTTATTATTTTACCTCTTCCATCGGGGAAAAATGCATCGTAGGTAAAAATACAAAGTGGACGCTTTGCAACTTCTGAGGCGTATTTATGCTTAATTGATCCTGCTGTTAGATTTCTAGGATTGGCGTATTTTCCTCCAAAGTCTTCATTGAATTCTTCAAAGTCTGAGAAATTCATAAAAACTTCTCCTCGAACATAGAGATTTACTTTTTCTTCCAATCTATGAGGTATTGATTGGATAGTTTTTATATTCTCCGTTACATCATCGCCGGTTCCACCCGATCCTCGAGTTACTGCGTTTTTAAGAATTCCGTCTTCATAGTAGAGAACAATAGAAGCACCATCGATTTTCCACTCAATCGAATATATATCCTCCGGAGCTGTTTTCTGGATCCAGTCGACCAACTCTTTTGTATTATAAGTATTCTCCAGTGAGAGAACAGGAATTTTGTGTTTAAACTTGGCAAAATCACTGGTCTCACTTAGATCAGAACCCACCAATTTTGTGGGTGAGTTAGGTGAAGCAAGATCAGGATATTTCTCTTCGAGTTTTTTTAACTTTTGGAATATTTTGTCAAATTCTTTATCTGTTATACGAGGTGAGTTCTCTAAATAGTAAAAGTATTGGTGATCTCGAATCTCTTTTTCAAGAGATCTCATCTCACTATCAATCTTATCGGTGTTGTTTGTCTTTTTTTTAGAAGGAGTAGGCATTTAGATATTCTTCCGGATCGGTCTTATTACCATCTCCTATCCAAATTTCATAATGCAAATGAGGCCCGGTTACATTTCCGGTAGCACCCACTTCGGCAATTTTCTTGCCCTGTTCTACAAATTGTCCATGCTTAACATATATTCTACTACAATGTGCATATAAAGTCTTGTAACCATATTCATGCTCCATGACTATATGATAGCCATAACCTGTATTGGAATATAAAACACGAATTACTCTTCCCGGTGCCGCCGCATAAATCGGAGTTCCGGGTGCATTCGCCATATCCGTTCCGTCGTGGAATTCATAAAATCCCGAGGTAGGTGATTTTCTCATTCCAAATGGAGAAGTTGTCTTCCAATAGGGCATAGGATTGTAAATCGGTAGATTTTCCATTACCGAATTACGATTTTCGAAATAATCGAAATTAGCATCTAGAAGTCTCTTGTTGGAAATCATGGAATGCTTTAGATATCTAAGATCATAGACTTCATTCAGATACCTTCTCCCTTCCATTAACAAAGGGTCTGATTTCTCTTCATCCTGAATTTCCATAAAGGAATTTCTTTTTAATTCTTCTTCATTAGGAAGTTTATAAAGCTCTTCGTTTTGTCCATCGAAAGCCAGGAAAATGTTATTTAAATTCGCTTCAATGACTGAATAATCATCCTCAATCTCTTCCAAGTAATTCTTGGATTCTATATAATCGTTAAAATATCGACCGTAAATACTTTGTAGATTATTGATTTCCCTTCTGGTGTGACTTGATTTGTAGATACCATAAATCGAAAGAGAAATTAAAGACATTAGCAGAAGAAAAAAGAAAAATATCGTAAAAATGGAAATTTGAAAATTAAAGGAGCTATCATATCCGTGAGGAATCAACAGGATAGTTAACCTGGTATGACCTTTTTCCTTAACTTTATCAATCCTGTTCTTTAGAGCCGGATTATCTTGGAAAAAATTCTTTTTGAATTTTTGAATAAACTTGTCCATAACGGGGTTTTTTTCAAATTATCATATGTGGAGTACCGAGTCAAGTCATATCAATGGATTATTCTTCTGCTTTTCATGGGCACGATGGGAATCTTCGTAGTTTTTGCCATAGACTCGTATATGGAGAAAATCTATGTTGAAAATCTTCCATCTAAAAATTACAGAACAGTTCCCAAGGCAACAGTAGCAATTGTCCCGGGTGCATCCGTGTACGGACTCAAACCATCCGCAGTATTGATAGACAGATTACGATGTGCACTGTATTTATACCAGAACAAGAGAGTCCGAAAGATTTTACTTTCCGGTGACAATGGACAAGCAGATTATAATGAACTGAAACCTATGCTTCTTTTCATGTTAAATAACGGAGTAAAACAGGAAGATATATTTGTAGACCATGCCGGTTTTAGAACATTGGATACTATAGTCAGGGCTAAGGCAATTTACCAAGTAGAAGATGCTATTTTCGTTTCCCAACAATTTCATCAACCTAGAGCATTTTTCATTGCCAGTAAAATAGGCATGCGACTTTATTCTTACGAGTCGGATATGAGAATTTATGTGAAATCAAAAAATTTCAGGATAAGAGAAGTCTTTGCAAGAACTTTAACTTGGTTGGATTTTAACATACTCAATACAAGTCCGAAATTTTTTGGGGAACCTTATCCCATACAAGGATCAGGAAAGGCGACATGGAAAGGATCAATACTTTAGATTAATTCTCTTTTTTGGATATTTGATTAGCTATCTGATTGATCCAAGAAGTATAATAATTGGAAACAGTTCTTAATAAGAATAAATCCATCTCGGCTAAAGGATCACCTTGCTTTATTTGATTTTGCAAAGTCTGAATCGCTTTGGCATATATATTTCTAAAATCCAACAAAGATGTCTCGGGTGGAAGTAGCTTTACTATTCTAGAAGTTTGCTCATCATCAAATCCATATTCCTTCTTCCAGAGGATTAATAGCTGCTTACATTGATACTTCTGTGATAGAACAAATTGTGCGGTAATTAGATTAAACATGGAATCCAAAGCTAAAATCGGAATCTGCATATTCTCAGAAGCACCTGCAGTAATAATTTTATCTGAATTTTCTATAGCACGCTTCATGTTCCCTGATGCCAAGAATCTGGCATGCATCTTATTAAAAGCTTTTAGATAGACTACAATCTGTTCCAAGTCTTGCTTGGTTACAGCTGACTTTTGATTTTCCATATCCATTACAGCTGTTTCAGCTTTATTGGCTCCGACTTCCATGAATAGAGTCTCTATTACTTGAAATAAAATATCCATGGAAAACTGTTCTTTTCTATTTATACTGTATTCAATCTCATTCTTATACATTCCATGTACGCGAAATAGAAATTTATTAATCTTTTCTTTTTCGGGAGAATTGGGGGCACTCAGTAGAGGGAATGTGTTTTTAACAAATTTATCAGAATCATTTCCCAAATATGTATCGGGTTGATTTTTAAAAGTACGAATGGTTGTTTCTTTATTTAAGCGATACACACCTTCTCTGATCTCTTGAAAGCGATTAAAAGTTCTCCAGAGGAGATACGCCTTGTCCGGCTCAAATGAATTAGAATCATTGCTTGAATTAATCGCCATACCTAAAATTATTAGAAATAATGGTGTTATGGAAGTCAATTTTAAATTTTTTTTCTTCAGTAAAATCTGGAAAAAAAGACATTCATAATGAAATAATTGATCTTTTAAGTTCCAATACCCCGGCAGTAATTTATAGAGTTCGTTTAAGACCCACCTGGAAATTCTTATATGTTTCCAATGGTGTTTTTGATCTTCTTGGCTATACTCCGGAAGAATTTTATAACAATTCCAATTTAAGGAAACTGACTGTTGCCCAAGAAGATCATGATAAATTAAACCAATTTTTTGAGTATCCTCCAAATACGAAAGCTATAATCCGTTTAAGATTTGTTCACAAAAACGGAAGTACAATTCATGTCGAGCACCATGTTTTCTTTCAAGAAAATGAAGTAACCGGTATGGTATTAGATGTTACCGAGAAAGTATTATCCGAAAACAAGCTTAAAGAAAGCGAAGAGAGATTGGTTGTTGCTCTTCAGACAACAGGTGTAGCTATCTGGGAATGGGATATTGAAACATCTGTAGTTACATGGAAGAATTCAGTTGAAGATGTATTTGGTGTAAATCCGGGAATTATCAATGAAAATATTCAATCTTATTTTAGTTTAATCCATCCTGAAGATAAAGAACATTTTCTGGAAACCATTAGCTCTGCTCTCAAAAGTTCCGATCATTATCTTGCTGAACATAGAATTATAGATAAAACAGGATCTATTCGTTGGATTGAAGCTTATGCACAGATCTTTCGCGATCCTTCCGGTAAAACAATACGCTGGCTGGGTACTCTTAGAAATATTACAGATCGGCAAATGCGCGAAATTGAGAATCGCGAATTATACGATCGGACTAGACTTCAATCTCAATCAATAGTTGAATTGGCATTAAGTGAAGCATTTTATGGAGGAGACCTAAATTCTTCTTTACATTTAATTTTAAAAATTGCCGCAGAGGTTCTGAATGTTTGCAGATCCAGTGTTTGGATGTTTCGGGAAGACTATTCTTCACTGGACTGCCTATTTATGTATGATAATCTTACCCAAAATTTCCTATCCAATGATTTTAGATTGATTAGCTCTGAAGTTCCAATATATTTCCAATCTATACTTAATGGTCGAGTCTTAGTTTCCAATGATGTGATAAACGATTCCAGAACTATTGAGTTTCAAGAAAGTTATTCCAAACAAGTTGGATTAAAATCAATTATGGATGCTTCGATTCGAGTAAAAGGTAAAATTGTCGGAATATTTAGTATTGAGAGTTTAAGAGAAACAAGAGTCTGGAAATCCGATGAAGTCATGTTTGCCGGTTTATTGGCTGATCAAGTAGCAATCTCCATAATAAATTCTGAGAGAAAACAAACAGAAGATCAAATTAAACTGTTAAATAAAAATCTGGAGAGGATGATAGAAGAAAGAACTCTTCAATTAAAAATGACAAATAAGGATCTCTCATCCACTCTGGAAAATTTGTCAAAGACTCAAAATCAATTGATCCTCTCAGAAAAAATGGCTTCTTTGGGACAACTAATAGCAGGTATCGCCCATGAGATCAACAATCCTATAGGAACCATCAAGGCATCGTTGGAATTGATCCGTAGCTCCAAATCCAATGATCCTTTGATGGGAAGTGTGATCCCCAATTTCTTGGAGAACATTGATGAAGACCTATATAATCTCTCGTTAGATTTCTATAATTATGGATTATCAATTCGCGATATACCAACAGGAATGAATCGACGTAGAGCTCTCGCTCATCTTCAAGAAATTTTATCGATTTATGAATTCACAAACCTATTTCATTTATCGGAAAAGCTAGTCGACATCGGAATTACCGCAATACCTGATAGATTCAATACTCTTTTAAAACAAAGTTTTTCACAGGATTTAATTCATTATCTATGTGATAAAATATTCGAAGAAAAGAATTATGAATCAATCGAATATTCAATAGGAAGAGTTTCCAGTCTTGTAAGATCCTTAAAGAATTTTACTCATATTGATAAATTTGGAGAAAAGACTACATTTGACATCAAAGATAGTATTGAAACTGTTATAACATTGTTTTATAGCAAATTAAAGCAAGGTATAGAAGTAATAAAACGATTTGATAGAATACCTTCTATAGCGTGTTTTCCGGATGATCTAATGCAACTTTGGACTAATCTAATTCAGAATGCCATCCAAGCAATGGAATTCAAAGGGACGTTGGAAATAGCCGCTTGGCAAGAAAAGTCCGGTAAATCCGTTATAGTAGAAATAATCGACTCCGGTAAAGGAATAAAGGATGAATACAAAGATAAAATTTTCCAACCATTCTTCACAACAAAATCACTAGGTGAAGGGAGCGGTTTAGGGCTGGATATCTGTAAAAAAATAGTAGAAAGCCACAATGGAAAGATAAGTTTCGAATCCTCCCCTGGAAGAACTTGCTTTCGAGTCGAATTACCTATTTCTTAGCAGTCTCTAGGAGTTGAATCAGCTCTTCCTCTCTCCATGGTTTTGTAAGATATCCATGAAGATGAATCCCTTTTTTCAAGTTTTCCAGATCTTTTAAATCAGCATGACCGGATATAACTACTTTATGAATCTCGGGAAATTTATCATTAACAGATTTAAGAAATGTGTCCCCATGGATCTCAGGCATCAACCAATCTGAAATAATAATTAGGAATTCCACCCCTTCATCGCTAAGCGCATGAATGATTTCCCACGCTTCTGTCGCATTTATAGCAGTCTCATAGCGGAACTCATCCCCAAAATGCCGACTCACTTGCTCTTTAAGATGAAAAAGAATCAAAATTTCATCATCTACAAATAGTACAGCTTTCTTCATTCTAACGAGTTTAAGTACTATTCCGAGTTCGGTCAATATAATTTCCCAAATCTTTTTAAAAAATTAACCTGCTAAGGTTGAAAATTTATCAATACCTATGGATTCATAAATTTTTAGTGTAGCCTTAGAACGATTTAAAGTATACATATGTATTCCTCGAATCTGATTGTCCAACAAATCACGCACCTGTTCTGTTGCCCAATGAATCCCAACATTTTCTGCATAGGAATCATCCACTGCTCTAGAAAGATTTTTCAACAATTTAGCAGGAAACCTTGAACCAAGAGCCAATTCAGCCATTCTATTGATCGAATTTCTAGATGTTATTGGCATAATTCCTGCAATGATTGGAACCTTTATTCCGGCAAGCTCACATCTTTCACAGAAGTCATAAAAATCACTATTATCGAAAAACAATTGAGAGCAAATATAATCAGCACCTGCATCAACTTTTTGCTTTAGATATTCTATTTCCATTAGTCGATTTGGAGTAACCGGATGACCTTCCGGGAAACCGGCAACACCAATTCCCATCTCAGGAAATTCCTTCTTAATAAAAGAAACTAGTTCCGAAGCATAATGAAAACCATTTTCTACTGCTTGAAATTCTTTCTGACCTTGTGGAGGATCTCCCCTTAAAGCCATAATATTTTTTATTCCGGATTCCCTGTATTTTGTTAGAATTTCTCGTATGTCATCTTTAGTATGACCCACACAAGTAAGATGGGATACTATTGAAAGGGAAGTTTCTTTTTGCAGTTTTACAACTAAATCTCTTGTCAAATCTCTTGTAGAGCCACCCGCCCCATATGTAACACTTACATATGAAGGATGCAAAGGCATCAATTCAGAAATAGTATTAAAAAGTATATTCGATGAGTCTTGGTTTTTAGGTGGAAAAAATTCAAAACTTATGGATGGATTGTTTTCGGAAAGAATTTTCGATATATGTTCAGCCATTGATTAAATATTTTCATTGCTCCCATATAAATCAAGAACATTTTAGTTTTATGCCTCTTCGTTTGCTAAATCCCCAGAATGGTCATCATTTAGTTGAAGTTTCCTCAACAAATGATTGGATAAAAAATCAAGATATAGAACCCGGTCATTGGATTATAGCGGACAATCAGACGAATGGGAGAGGTAGAAGGGGTAATTCCTGGACAATTCTGGGAGAGGAACATATTATTTTCTCAGGCAAAATTCAAATGAACTTATCTTCCGTACCGATTACATTGCTTTCTTTATTTGCGGGAGCATCCTTATTAAAAGCAATTTACAATTGGATGCCTGATTTAAAAGATACAATTAAATTAAAGTGGCCAAACGATATTTATAAAAATGGTAAAAAAATTTCCGGATTCTTAGTAGAATCAGAAATTAAAAATGATTCATTCACAGTAATTATTGGGTTTGGTTTAAATATCTTTGGAGAGGAAGTTCCTATTGAATGGGAAAATAAAATAGGATTTCTATTGGAATCCCCTCCATTAGAAGGAACAAAAGAAAGAATTCTATATAGTTTTATAGATTATTTGAATGCTTCCTTGGTGAAGCTTATGGAACAAACCGGATTGGATAAAGAAATCCAATGGATTGAATCCAACTCGACTCTAATTGGAAAGTCTATTCAATTCAGTGTGGATGGTATTCTCCAAAAAGGGGTTGCTTTAGGATATGACAGGCAAGGATTTCTGATAGTACATGGTAACAATGGAATGAAACATATATTAATGGATACTGATCCAAATTTTGGAGTTATAGATTAGATTATGAATAAAGAGTGCACTTTAGTTGTAGATGTCGGAAATACTAATTCTGTTTTTGGACTATTCGAAGAAAACAATGATGAACCAATATTTCACAAAAGAACAGTTACTAGAAGGGATAGAACATCGGACGAATTGGGATTGTTCCTAAGAGGATTCTTGTCCCAAGAAGGACTGGAGAAAGTGACGATTAAATCCACTATCTATTCTTCGGTTGTCCCATCTTTCAATCCTATTGTGGAAAGAATGCTTTCGGATTGGTATAAAGTAAAACCGGTTCAAGTGAATTACAAAATGAATTTACCATTTGCCATAAAATACCCTAGACCTTTTGAGATCGGAGCTGATCGACTGGTAAATGCCGCCTATGTAGTTAAGCATTTTCAAAATAAAAAAGCCATCATTGTGGATTTAGGTACGGCAACAACATTTTGTGTATTAAATGAAGTGCCGGAATATCTAGGTGGTGTTATCGCCCCTGGATTAAAAATATCAATGGATGCCTTGACCAAAAATACTGCACAATTACCACCGATTGTATTCGAACCACCACTTTCAGTCATTGGAGATTCTACTATTGAATCTCTTCAATCCGGATTTTTTTATGGATGGGTCGGATTGCTTCAAGGAATCATATCGCAGATTAAAAATGAATACGGTTCAGACTATATGGTGATTGGTACAGGAGGATTGGTTTCTACTATCCATGCTGCATATCCGGGCATATTTGATGAAATCGATTCTTTCCTAACTCTGAAAGGTTTGAAAATCTTGTCAGAACTGAATCCATTGGAATAGGGAAAATTCCTGTAACTTTGCAACACAAATTTTGGAAATTTTTCAATCTCCAAAACTAATATTTCATATTTCAAAAGTTCAATAATTTTTTTTTATATTCCTCTCCGATCAAATCATATCCTATAGGATTAGGATGGAGAGGGTCAATAATCGGGTAAAGGGGAAGGTCTTGATTTTTTTTAAAGAGTTCAAATAAATCAACTATTGGATAATTAGTATAGTCTGAACGAATGTGATCATTGTTTATTCTTATATTGGCTTCTAAACTTGGGATATCTGTTGGTGGAACAAGAGTTAAAATAAGTCGCCAATCATGATTATCTCGAAGGAAATTTACCATTTCTTTAAATCTATCAGGGAACAAATCAGTGGAATAATTATTTGCATCATTGGTACCCAAGCCAAGAATTAGAATATCTGACTTTTTGGAAAGAATTTCAGATTGATTTCCCATCCATAGAGGTATATCCCAACCTGATTTGGAAATATTTAAAACTTCAAACTGAGTCCCCAATTTTTCTCTCAAACCGAAAGCGTCTGATCGTTCCGCCAAAGAATCTCCTACAATCAGAACTGATATTTTTTTATCTGTAATAAGACTCAACAATGGTGAGAGATCCTCCTTTTTGGAATGATAGCAAGTAGAAAAGTTCAATCCCAAAAATACTAAAATAAAAAGTTTCACAATAAACTTACTAGAATATTTTTTCATAGGCTATAATTTTCCAAGGACCTTTTGATGGGACAAATCCTTCAAAGGATATGAAGTGTTCACTTTTGTGATATCGGCTTGTATCACCGAGTATTGGTTTCAGACTCTCATTCATCAATTCATCATTATAAAATAAAAACAAACCTATATCATCTATAGTATTTTTATGAAAACTATCCGGTATAGGAAGTTCTCCCGGTATAAATTCATATAACTTTTTTTCTTTAAATCTATCCCTTAAATGAAAATAGGGATCAGGGATCAATTGCAAGTAAACTGAATTATGATTATCTGCCAACTCTTCCACTTTTGCAAAAAATTTTTCCGTACTGAGAAACACATTTCCCTTAACTGAGAAACCATACTGAAAATAAGCAAAAGAGAATATTTGATACATTAATAGAATTCCGACAATAGGACGAACAAATGTTTGCATTTTTGCTTGAATACAAAGCAATAAAAATAATCCAACCAATGGATAAACTAAATGGATTGCATACCATGCTTCCACAGAGGTGTAGAATCCCAAACTCATAGCTATCAACCAGACAAAAAGTATTCGAGCTATTTTTTTTAACATCGGATGTGCAAGTAGTTGTATTGAAAAGACTAAAAGTGTAACAGTTAAAACCAATTTCAAAGGAGAATTAATGTAGCCCGAAAATAAAGTTTTTAATTTATCCAAATTACTGAAGTTTCCAAATAATTCTTGTTTTCTTGATAACTGAGCACCAAATTGCAAAAGAAATAATTCCCAATTAGGAATCACATATAATCCCCATCCTAGAATTGGAATTAACCCACCTAAACAAAGATTAAAAATTTGTCTTAATTGAAGCTCATTTCTATATCCGAAAACAATAAATAAAACAGGGATTCCATAAAAAGCACCAAAAGGATGAGATAAAATCGAAAGTCCTAAAGTTAAACCGGATAAAAAATACTTTTTGTAATAAGATAATATTAAACCAAAAATACCCAACAATGCACAGAGCGATTCCATTCTTGAAGTATGTGAAACTTTAATGAATAATATATCCATCAAAATATAAAGAAAACCTAATAGTAAAAATAAATATTTATTCTTGAATTTAGGGAGTGTTTTTCCTAGCCATGAAATGAGTAGTATAGCGCTAAACAAACCCAAAGTTGATGATATCATCCTGGCAACATATATACTAGGTTCAAAAACATAAAAACTTGAACCTAACGTAAGCATATACAATGGAGGCATCCAAAGTGTGACTGAATCCATACCAGGAATTAAACCGGAGAGAACAGTCGTTCTAAGAATCCCATTCACATACCATTCCTCAGCCGGATTGAAAAATAAAACTTCATCAGGCCAAACAAAAGGAACAAAAGTTCCCAGATAGAGCTTATAAATTATAAAAAGGACTGAGACTATGACTAAGTGCAGTAGTCTCATAAAAAAGATTATTTTGAAAGGGAATCGATCGCTTCTTGTTCTGTATCGTAAACTTCAAAAAGGTCCAATAGTTCCACTACATCAAAAACCTTTTTCACAGGTGGAGTAATACAGCAAAGCTTCAATTTTCTACCTTGTTTATCCAATTCTCTTACCATACCAACAAATATTCTGATACCTGATGAGGAAATATAAGATATCAATTCCAAATTAATTACTAAATCCCCAGATCCGCTCTGAACATCTCCGGCAAGCTTAGCTTCAACTTCATCCGAATGTGTAATATCAAGTCTTCCATTCAAATGAACAAGTGTGTGATTGCCTATTTTTTTAGTCTTTATTTCCAAAATATACCCCGCAGATGGATAAAGTATTATACTTTATCCATTTGTCAAGTATGGGAAGTAATTTTCAAGCTGATTTTGGAAAATTTGCCTTAAAAAGGTCTTTTCGAAGAATTTCCGGACTAGATACCTTTTTTATCCTCCTTTTCAACGCAATTCGGTTTTTGTTACCCATAATCCAAGCCAAATCCCGTATACTAATCCCATTCAGGTAGTGAGTTACTGCTGCTGAATCACGTATCATCTTCAAAGTTATATTCCTACCATCCAAAAGTTTAACCTTGCCGACTATATAGGAAAGGGATCTAAAACACATTTGACCCCATCTACCTCCAAATATGTAGCCATTTCTCTCTATAGAATTTGAATGTCGATACAACTCCCAATAGAGTTCATCTGTCAATCCAATCTCTCGAATCAATGTACCTCCCGAATCATCAGTGAAGGGAACTTTAAGACTACGCAAATCATCATTTATATGAGATTTTCTTATATCAACAATTTCTTGAGGCGTCATACCTGTAGAAACAGCAAGCTTGAAGATGAGTTGATGGTAATAATTCATTTTTAATTGAGAAAGAATGTTTTGAATTTCTAATCTATTCAAAATTGAATTATTTATCTCTCTGTAATCAATCCTTGTTTTTTGGATCAAATCCATGTTTGTTTGGGTACTCTTAATATTCATTAAATCACTCCTTTGATTCATTGTTTCGTTATAACACGCTACTATTTTATTAGATTATTAATCAATTAAATTTTGATTTATAGTTTATTTGAAAGGACATAATACAAGATTTCCTATGATAATAAATTGAATTTTGGTAAAATTGTGCATATTTATCAATTTACTAATTTTTAATGAAAAAGATTATAGTATTGAATGAATAGCGAAGTAAACAATAGATTCCAACACTTCTCCAACTTTATTTTTAAAGTAGGAGATTTCCTTTCCGATACTCAGAAGAAGCCTGAATTTGAAGTTAAAAAGAAAGGAACATATGATTTAGTAACAGAAGCGGATATTGGTTCAGAGAAGATGGTAATTAATGAAATATTAAAATACTATCCAAATGATTCAATATTAGGTGAAGAATATGGAGAGGTCGCAGGTACCTCTAATTTTCGATGGATTATAGATCCTTTGGATGGAACAACTAATTATTCCCATAAATTACCATTATATGGAGTTTCGATAGGCTTGGAAGAGATCAGCACTTCCCAGATTGTTGCCGGTTTGGTGCTATTTCCCGAATTGAATGATTTTTACTATGCGATTCGAGGTGAAGGAAGTTTTAAAAACAGACAGAGAATTCGAACATCTGAAACTTCGGAAATGAAAGAATCCCTGTTTACTACAGGTTTTCCTTATGATAGAACCGAGAAAATAGATCAACTTATGGCGTATTACAAAAACATTCTAATCAAAACAAGAGGGATTCGCAGAACAGGAGCCGCTACATTGGATATTTGTTGGGTGGCTGAAGGAAGATTTGATGCATACTACGAATTGGGTTTAAAACCATGGGATATGGCAGCAGCCAGCCTAATACTAAGTGAGGCGGGTGGGAAACTATCTTCTTTGGATGGAAAGCCATTCTCTCCCTATAATCCTAGTTTATTAGCTACTAATGGAAAGTTCCACGAACGAATACTTCAGGAATTTACTTGAGTTGATTCAATAAAGCCAAGTATTTTCTCGCGAATTATTTCTTTAGAAAAATTTATTTTTACATACAAATTTCCATTATGTCCCATTTTTTTGGCAAAATTAATATTGTCTAACATCATATCCATACAGATCGAAAAACTCTTTTGATCTGTATAATACAGACCTCCATTACTCCTCTGGCAATGCCCCTTCAATACAAGGGATTTACTATTCACTAAAACGGGAACGGATTGTGCCCAGGATTCCATGAGAACTATAGAAAAACTTTCCAATGAAGAAGGATTTATTAATAACCTCGCATGCTTGATTAATTTTTCCTTTTCATTCTCATCTACATAACCCAAGAATTGTACCCATTGAGACTCATATTGCTTCATAATTGAAGGAGGATTATTACCAATAATTTTAAGTGGTATCGGATTCTCAGTTTTTTCCAACCATCCAAAATAGAGTTCTATTAACTCTGAAAATCCTTTCCCAAGATCCATTCTCCCCACACTCAACGTATACTCTTCACTAACGCTCAATGTTTTTAATTGATCTTCTTCCGAATCTTCTTGCTTACCTTCCTCTAATTGTTGATCCAATGCAACATAGGTTCCGATTACTGCCTTATTCTTTGGAGTATATCCAAAGATGTGTTCAAATAACTCCAATTCTTCAGGTGAATTGAAGGCATAGTATTTCTCCGGAGTAAATACATCCTTATAAATGGAAAAGTAAGCGGGAAGTTCATCATGAAACATAGGTATGATGATTGATTTTGTCTTGGTAACTGAAAGTCCCAAAACAGTGGGGTAATAGAGATACGAAAAAAATAGAAATAAATCAGTATCTGATTCTGCATTTTTTATGGCTTCTATTAATTTAGGCGAATAGGGACCTTGCTGTATGAGCCACTCAGTCTCACTCGCTTGAGTTTGATTGGGAAAAGCTTCTCTCAAAGTATCTGTAAATAGATTGAAAGTTTTTAGGTTACGTTTTCTTTCCACAGGAAACCTATGAATTGAGATATTTTTCCAAGTTTCCACTCCGGATTTAAATTCATTTTTCCAAGTAATATAATCTTTTGCCGTAGTTGTGAGCACTTCTATATTCCAATGCTTTGGAAGTATCTGCAAAATGTCCTGACAATGCTTTTCGGCTCCACCTGTGACATTTTCACCAAATCTACTAATTACCGCTTTAACTCTCAATGTCTTGAATTGCCCTAACGAGTATTTCTTCTTGATGAGACCGATTGAATTCGGTCAGTCTTTGATTTTGCTTCATTAATATAGATTGACGAAACTCATCATTGCTTAGAATTTCTTCTATGGTCGAACATAATAGTGGAAAATCCTTTTGTTTAAATAAAATCCCTGCTCTATCCATAGTATCCGCTACTGCCCCTGCATCATAAGCTAGCACAGGTATCTGAAAATACATAGCCTCCAACAAGGGAACACAAAATCCTTCATGCTCACTCATGGATAAAAATATATCAGCCTCACGATAATATCCATTCAATTCTTTTTGAGTCACATACCCTGATAAGTGAATATGTTCTTCCAAATCATAAAAGCGAGTAAGTTTTTCTAGTTCTTCCAAATAATTTTTGGAAGCGGGGGAAGCGTATCCCACAAGTTGAATCTGAAAATCACTCCTAAAAAACTTTCTATAAACCTCGGCAAACCTTATTAAATCATCCTGTTTCTTATTGGGCGAAATTCTACCGATAAAAACAATTTTAATTCCGGAAAATGGATTTCTAACAACATATTCACTATCCAAATTCGTAAAATCATAGAGAATTGGCAGAACAGATACTTTTTGATATCCCATATCCAAAAGCTCTTGTCTGTTAAACTCGCTATCCGCCAGACAAAAGGCAAATTTATCCCTCAGAGGTATCAATTCATTTTTGCCCTGAGAAAGCAGATAACTAAACTGAAGATCATAGGGCTCAAAAAAATGTGATGGTGTTACATTATGATAGATAAGAATTTTCTTACAAGGTTGTTTCAAGACCCAATCCAAAACGTTGGAATGAATCGAATGGTGGTATACGATAACATCAAATTTTTCAGGCTTATAGCGATTGTATTTATGAGCAATTTTCTTTACAGCAGAGCCAATATGTTCTGCAAAAATCTCCGAATTAAATCCTATTCTCTTAAAATATTTATCAAAGGCTATCATTTCCTGAGATATTGCATCGCCCGGATGAAACCCGGTGGAAAATTGACAGACTCGAAGCTTATTCATAATCTATATTTTCCCTGTTAAATAATTACTATGATTTTGTTTCTTATTTAGAAAAATTCGAACTAATTCTTCCGTCCAAGGAAAATTTATATAGTATTCCAGCGCTTCTTTTTGTTTAGCTAGAATTTTTTTCTGTAATTCCACATCTTCTTTTAAAAACAGTATAAGTTCGGCTAATTTAGAATAATTCTTTTGGGTAAATAGTATTCCTCCCTCCTTCATTGTTTCGGCAATTGCTGATGATTCATAGGCAATGACAGGAACACCTGCTTCCATCGCTTCTATTAAAGGTATACCAAAACCTTCATGCTCACTCATACAGAGAAAAAAATCCGATTCCGAAAGTATTCGATATTTTTCTGATTCATCCACTCCTAAATGAAATTTTACATTTGCCTTTAAACCGAAATCATCTACCATTTTCTTTAAAAATAAATAATAGTCATCTATACCGGACACGGGATTTCCCACTAAATTTAGATATGAATTGGGAAAGATATTCTTTAAAACCAATAACAATCGAAGTAAATCTTCAATTTTTTTATTGGGAACGAACCTACTAACATATACTAATCGAATCGATTTCAAATCCTTCTTTCTTCCTGACTCTAGATTCTTTTTCGGATTCGAAGGTGAAATATAACTCCTCATAATAGGAACAGTTACTGAAGAAATATTTGACCATTGATGAAGTGTTTCTGCATTATAATCGGAATCACATAAGCTGAGTTCGATCCGATTTTCCATACTATTCAACTCTAAGATTGTTTTTCGATAAAACTTTTCCATAGAGAGATATACTCCCGGATTCCCTCCTTGGAAAAAGTGGGAAGGTGTAATATTATGAAAGCGTAAGAACTTACGACCTTTCTTCTCCATGAAAAAATCCAAAGGATAACCCGATCCTCCATAGTGCAAAATATGTATATTCTCTTTAGATTCTTTAATTGGTGACTGAAAACCAAGTATTGCTTTTTCTTGAGATCGATTATTTCTTGTTATTATATGATTTTCAATTTTTTGTAAGTTGAAAAATTCACGAAAACCCCTTGTATCGTTACCCATTCCATCATAAGGGTGGTATTCGTCTATGTGCTGATAAACAATCATGAAGGGTAATGGGTAAAGCTTATATTAATCCATCCCCATTGATTTTTATCATGCAGAAAAATATTCTTGTATCCTATCGTTTGTAAATAATTCACTATATCTTTAGTTTCAATTCTAAGGGGTAAATTATCTTGAAAAGGACTCAATACAGATTGAGTTCCTTCCCTAAAACGAATGATAAATCGTGTTTCTTGTTCCAAATTTTTCCAAGATCTCAATAACCCTTCCCAATAAGATGATGAAAACAAACAAGCATTCGCATGAAAAAGAACCGAAGGATTCGGATTGATCCTATCGTTGGTCGTAACAAATTCAGTTATCGTCCTTCTAATTAGATTTACATCTTCTTCAAAAGGAGTAATCACTCTATATTTAAGATTTTGCGAATTGCAGTATTCCAAGAAACTAAGACTCGAAGGATAATAGATTATCACAGGTTGAACATCTTTTACCAATCCCAAAAGTTCTTCACTTTCAGGAGGAACATCCGATTCAAAATCAACTCGAATAGAAAGGGGGGAATATAGCGTAGTAGGACTCATTCCCAGAGAAGCCTGGTATCTAGTTTCGGAATACTCCCGATAAAATTCTTCCATTTTTTGCGAAAGCATATCTTGTTTCTTTCGTAGTATAACTATTTCATGCAAAACTTGAAAAAACGCTCGCACTCTATTTTCGGAAAGCTTTTTATCTAACAGTGAATAGAAGTCCACAACTTTGGTGAGCAACCAACGAAGCGGTCCTCGAAGAAACCACAGCTTAGGGTTGGTGAATTTAGGCGTTGATATCCCTTTTTCAAATAAATTAGCCGTATGACTTGGGTCGAATTCCCGATGCTTAGCGCCCTCAAAGGGAGAAAAACGTATTTTTGAAATTCTTTCCACATCTTCTTTGGAAATATTCCGATCCTTCAGCCTGGATTCAATAGATTCCATGATTTCCGTAACATTGATGTCCGGATCATAGACGCGTAGGAAGGATTGAGATTCTGTTTTTTCTATAGAAGACACGGGAAAATACGCTACTTTACTTTTCTTTTGAGGATTTTATATTTGACCATAATGGCAAGAAAAACTTGGAGCACGATTTGAAAAAATGCCTAATTACAGGGATTGCCGGATTTGTAGGCAATTATTTAAGAGAAGAAGTTCTTCGTCAGGATAGAACCATAGAATTGCATGGCGTGCAACGCTCCGGCGAGAGAATTCGGGACAAAAAAGTGGCAAAATCCTTTCATTCCCATGAATTGGATATTCGCGATTCCATGACTGTTTCCAACCTCATCGAAAAAATCCAACCGGATGTGGTCTATCATTTGGCGGCACAGCCTTTCGTTCCCAAAGCAATTCTCGATCCTTGGGGAACCTTGGATATAAACGTAAAAGGAACTCTCAATATTTTGGAAGCTCTCCGAAAAGTAGGAAAGCATGTAAGGATGGTTTATGTCTCTTCTGCTGATGTCTATGGAAAACAAGACCCCAAAAACATGCCCCTCCGTGAAGATACTATCCCCAACCCGGTCAATCCCTATTCAGCTAGCAAGCTCTCTGCGGAAACCTACTGTCGACAGTTCACAGCTTATGCTCAAAATATCGAAGTTATGATTGCAAGACCATTCAACCACATAGGCGTCGGACAGCGACTGGAATTTGTTGTTCCTAATTTCTGCTCACAAATTGCAAGCTCCATAAAAAATAACGAATCCACTATGATGGTTGGCGATCTCAGCTCCACCCGAGACTTTTTGGATGTCCAAGATGTAGTTCGTGCCTACACTTACCTAGCCCAATCGGGGTTACCCGGAGAAGTTTACAACATCTGCTCAGGGCAAGAAATTTCCATACAAGACGTTCTTGAAAAAATAATTAAAATAGCGAATGCGAATGTTACAGTGAAGATTGATCCGGAAAGAATCCGACCGGTTGAGACACCTCGATTGTTCGGCGATAATCATAAACTAAACAAATTAGGTTGGAAGCCGGAAATAACTCTCGATGCCTCCCTATCGAAGATCTACTCGTGGATCAATAGCCTCTGATCTTCCATGCCCGTGGCAAATTGCAGTCCTCGAATTCCCCTCTCCAATAGCCTACCATCAATATGTATAATATTATAGGTCTTGCCCTCTTGCTCCAATCGGTCCAGGTTTTTTTCCTCTTCCAAACCATTCAAAAGCTGGGTACCAAATTTTTGGATTTTACTCTGTATCTTGTGGAGAACATCAGGTTCTTTTCTACTCAAGGCTTCTTTCCTCCTAATAGAATCATCGAGTACGAATTCATATTTCTAAACTCTAAAAACTAGGGATTTTTGGTCAAGTAAAGAGACATAATTTTTACCATTATTTTCATATTTTTTAAAAGTTCCCAAATATCCGGAAAACTAACCGTAATCCCACCTCTGCGAGAAACTACGGGACACTCATCCTCGACTCGGTGGCCAGCTCGGGACGCCAAAAGTCTGCGGTGAGTGCCCCTTCGCTACATATACATATAAAATAAAAATCTCCTAAATTACTAGAAAACTAACCCTAATCCCACCTCTGCGCCCTCCGCGTGCTCTGCGATGGCTACGTAGTTCCCTTCCTCGGGACCCGACTTCGCGGAAAATCCCTGCGGAAGGAAACCACTCCGCTACAATTACTAGTATTTTAAATTTATCTAAATAACTTAAAACCAATCCTTCTTCCTCTCCGCGTGCTCGGCGTGAGACTTCTTCCTTCTCCCTTAACCATTGATTGACATACAAGCACTGAAATCTAGATTATCCATGATGAGCAATTTGCCAGAAGTCCAAATCAATCTATTCAAGAAATCCAATCCCTTAAAAGCCAAGGTGCTGAAAAACATAAAACTCACACCGGAAAAGGGATCAGCGAAACGCCCCGTCCAAGAAGGTGAGACCGACATTCACAGAATCATACTCTCCGTAGATCACAATGTCTACCCATACATTGTCGGACAATCCGCAGGTGTGATACCACCGGGCGATGACCCTAAAAAAGTGGAAAAAGGCAGTGCCGACACAGCCTACACTGTTCGACTCTACTCCATAGCCTCCCCCACATTTTCCTTTGGACAATCCAAGAACACTTTAGAATTTATCATCAAAAGAGACAATATCTACGACGAAACAGGCTCGCTTCTCCATACGGGCGTCTGCTCCAATTATATCTGTGATCTCCAAGAAGGCGAAGAAGTAATTCTCACAGGCCCTGCGGGCAAAAAGTTCCTCCTTCCACGTGAAGATTTCACAGGCGATATCTACTTCCTGGCAACCGGCACAGGAGTGGCACCCTTCTTCGGAATGACAGAAGAATTATTGGAACAAAAGCTCATCCGTTTCCAAGGAAATCTTACACTCATATACGGAGCACCCTATTCAGACGAGATAGTCCTTCGAGAGTATTTCCAAGAGATGGAAAGAAAGCACAATAATTTCCGATTTATAGAAGCTGTTAGCCGAGAACAGAAAAATTCTTTCGATGGGGGCAAAATGTACATTTCCCACAGACTTCGTGAAGAAGGAGGCAAAATTCCCCAAGCCCTCAACAACAATGGCAAATTCTTCATCTGCGGTGGACCCAAAGGAATGGAAAAAGGAATCATAGAAGTGCTGATGGATTTTGCAAAAACCGATCTACCCTACGAAGAATTCAAAAAGGATTTAGAAAAGAAAGACCAGCTTCTTGTAGAAACATATTGATAGAAAACCATCCTTTATCTAAAATAAACAAAAGAGGGTAAACCATGAGTAAAGTTGGAGTCATTCGAGACATAGATAAGGGAGCAAGAGGCGAGGTAATCCGCGTTGAAGTGACCGAATACAAAGGCAATCATTACCTAAACCTACGAGTATGGTATACAGACAAAGACGGAGAACTAAAGCCCACGCAAAAAGGAATCGCAATCACACCCGACCTATACGAAGATCTAAAAGATGCTGTAATCTCTGCGGAAGATTGGATCAAAGACTGATAAAATCTTCCGCAATCTATTAATTCTTATCACCTTCCCGAGTAATCAAGATACGGTTCACGGTTTCTTGGGCTCCATCCATATTTGACTCAACACGAATGTGATTGTAAAGTTTTGTAATCTCAAATACTTTATGTACAGCATCCTTCAAATTGATCACCATTAGCTCTCCCCCTCTCCTTCGCAACCAACCCACTATCTGAATCAGAGTTCCAATCGCCGAGGAATCTATATGGGGCGTCCCACCTAGATCAAAAACCACAAACCTAAATCCCTCTTTCATCTTCTCTTGAACTAAAGCCTTAATCTCCGGACATTTATAAAGATCAATATCACCCTTCGACTCATAAACAAAAATTCGATCATGGAATACAACATCTTTGAAATCCAAAGAGTCCGAGCCTTTCGAAGAAATATTTGTCGCTGTGGCAAGGAAGGTCTTACTAGCCGTCTTGGAATTCTCCTTAATACGAGACTCCAGCACTTCCAACCTGGAAAGAAGTGAACCCAATGTATTAGGCGCATAATGCTTGCTCGCTTTCAGCTTCTCTATCTGACCACGAACCATATTCAATGCTTCATTGCTCAATCCATCACGTAGCATCTGAGATGCACTCATAATAGACTCCGCAGTTTCCGTAACCAAAAGCTCAACCAACACATCCGGATCTTGTTTGGATAGCGATGATGAAACTTGAACATCCATAGAAGACTCAACAGTCTCCATCTTAGTTCCATCCATCAAATTATAATAGCTGGCAGACAATTCAATCTTTTGACCCGGTGTCTTAGATGCATTGGTATTCACATGAATCAAAATATTTTTAATATCATCCGACCGGAGATCCCCTACTTGAATCGTAAGTTCCTGCTTTCCAATTGCCCCCAATCCTGCACTCGCACCGGTCAGATTGTTCTCAACTTCACAAGAAAGATTATTCAAAATATTTTTGTATTCGAATCCCTGAGGAAGATTCACCTTCAACTCTATCGCTTGAGCATACAAGGCACCAATCTCTCCAAATTCCTGAAAGAATATATCCGATGCTTGCTCAGGATTATCAATAAAATAAAAATTCCCACCACCTGCCTCAGCAATACTTCGAAGCATCTCTTCATTGAAATCATCACCCACTCCTATCGTCGTGGTAGATATACCTTTAGCCGCATGATCCTTCGCAAGCTGAATCAATTGCTCCGGCTCTTTAATTCCCAAGGTAGGATTTCCGTCGGTAAGAAGAATCACTCTGCGAAAAGCTCCCTCCACCTTTTTAGAATCCACAGCTCTCAAAGTCTGCAACCATCCCCCACTTAGATTGGTAGAAGTAGCGACCTGAACATTTCGTATTTTATCGGTTACAGAAACTTTCTCTGTAAGATTTGTTGTTGCCTGAACAACTTGAACATCATTAGAATAAGCAATCACAGCCAAATAATCCAACCTAGTAAGCCAGTTCACCAAAGAACATGCTGCGTCAATCACAGCATCTATCTTCTCACCTTTCATTGACCAACTCTTATCAATGGCCAAACCTACAATCAATGGTTGTCTCTGCCCCTTCACGACAGGTGGGGTTTTTAACCGAATCAATAGATGATTATCGACTGCCTTTCCCGGTACAGTACTCGGGTATTCTAATTTGCCTTCAATCTGCATATTCTATAAGTTTTAGAACTTGTCACCCAAGGTTCAAGAGAAAAAACTACTAATAAAGAAAAAAATATGACACCCCATATAAATGAAATCTATCTATCCGTTTCCGGAGAAGGAATCACTGCCGGTGTCCCCACGATTTTCATAAGAATTGCAGGATGCTCACTACGTTGTGGCGCAACATCTGACGGACGAAGACTTTGGTGTGATACACCCTACGGACTCTCACCCAAAGCCGGCACTCAATTGACCATCAAAGAAATGCAAACTACTATCCTCGAACTAAATCCCCCCGCCGGAGCCCAAGTCCTCATAACCGGAGGCGAACCACTCGAAGGGTCAAATCGCACACTAACACAAAATCTTTCTAATCTTTACCCAAAAATCTGCCTAAACCCACGTCATCCATTCCCCAGAATCGAAACTAATGGAGCTGAACCTCTCGACAATTTAAAATTTATGAATTTCACAATGGATTATAAGCTCCCCGGCTCCGGCATGGAACAGCATATGCATCTCGATAATTTCCGTATCCTTGCCCAAAGAAACAATCCCCTCGACGAATTGAAATTTGTAGTCCGAGATAAAACCGATTACAACAGAACCCTTGAACTGTACAAAGAGTACCAATTTTCCCTTTGGACACTCTACTCCCCAGTCGCAGACGAATTAGACCCTAAAGAACTTGCCGAATGGCTTAAGTCCTCCCCCATCCCTGGTGCCCGACTAAGCCTCCAAATACACAAAGTACTCTGGGGAAACCAAAAAGGAGTCTAACAAAGGCTCAGTGTCACTCATCCTCGACTCGGTGGCTTCGTAGTTCCCTTCCTCGGAACCCGACTACGCGGAAAATTCCTGCGGAAGTAAACCACTCCGCTACCATTACTTATATATTAAATTTACCTAAATAACTAAAAACCAACCCTTCTTCCTCTCTGCGCTCTCCGCGGGCTCTGCGTGAACCTTTCTTTTCTTTCTCCTCAACTACAGCTCTGCGAGAAACTTTCTTTTTAAAATACAACACTTCTTTCTTAATTAACTACACTATTCCTTCTTTCTTCAATTCTTCCTCCGTTAAACCCGATATATCAATAATATCAAATAAAGACATATTTCTTTTCTTCATCCTCCTAGCAGTGTCAACAGCCTTAGCATAGATTCCTATTTCCATACCTTTTTCAATACCTTTCTCCATTCCCTTTTCTAATCCTTTTTCAATTCCTTTCTCCATTCCTTGCTCCATGCCTTTTTCCAAACCACGTTCTATAGCTTTGGCTTCCATTTCACTGAACATACCCATAAAAATACCTTCCTTTTCCTTTTTGACTTCTTGAATGATTTCTTCCGCGTCATCCAATGAACCTTCCAAATACTCTATCACATCCTTATAGACATCCGCATATTGAGCATATTCCCCTTCATTTTCTAATCTTTCAATAAAATTACGAAGCCAAATAATTATATTTTCTCTTGTTTTTCTGATAGTTTGCATTACTTGAAGATTATAATAAATGTGCAATGGAAGTGATTCTGAAAGTAGTCTTTCACTATTTAACTCAAAAAGTATGATTTCAAAATTAGGAATGAATTTTATATATTTTGATTTTTTCACCAACGGAAATCGATCTAAAAATTGATCACCCAAATCCCATTTTCTTTTCCCATGATAAAATACAAAAGGAATCACAGGCTCGAGATATTGTTTCAAATTCTTGCTCATTTCTCTATTTCTTTGCCATCTATACACTGACCCAAGATATCCCAAAAGTTGATCAAATACATTCTGATCATAATAACTTTTATGTTCAAATAACATATAGCATATAATATTCCCGGAATTTCCAGGAATAGAATACATCATATCAGCATGAAATTCCTTATTCTTTTTTGAGATGAATGTCTTATCTACTAAATCAAGTTTCTCTAGAATCAAATCTTCTTTTATATATTCCGGAAGAAATTCCTCGAAAAATATTATAGCATTTTCTCGAACCGAAAGCAATTTTTTAACATGAGGATCATGAGACTGTTTACCCTTCATACACTTACTCCTTTGAGCGAATCATTTACAATCGCTCATAAGTATATGTATCCAAATTCAAACTTTGTACAAAAAAAATGCTCAGAGCCCCTCATCCTCGACTCGGTGGCTTCGTGCTTCCCTCATAATCATTCACCATCCTCACCAATCCATCCCTCAATGTTTCCTGTCCAAAATTAATCAACAGACCTACCTTCTTATCCAATAACCTCAAGTAACTCAGCAATTGCTTATAATGTACTCTATGAAATACTTCAACCGACTTCAACTCAACAATCACTTTATCCTCAACCAATAGATCCAATCGTAAACCATCCTCAAATACCAAACCTTCGTACTCGAATCGAACCATCTTCTGCCGATCCACCTTCAATCCTAGCAACAACAATCTTCTCTCAAGTATCCTTTCATAAACAGACTCCAACAAACCAGGACCCATCTTCTTATGAATCTGAATGCATTCTCGTATAACAACATCCGTAATATCATTGATTTCCATATATCAAACTCCCTATAAAGTGGATGTATGAAAAAATCAACTATGAACACTTTTCTCCAAAAAAAATTAAAAAAATATTCCTCTCTTCCCCTTCGCTACATATACATATAAAATAAAAATCTCCTAAATAACTAGAAAACCAACAATCTCACAACCTCTGCGCCCTCAGGGTGCTCTGCGAGAGATCTTCTTCTTACCATTTCTGCGTGAAACTACACAGATATCCTCGTTTTCGATACAAATTACTTATATAGCAATCCCGAAATCCTTATTCTACAATAAAATACTTTACATAATAATAGTATATATCTATTATGCTTATAATGAGTCCAAATAACCCTCATGACCGCTATATCCAAATTATCTTCTCCGGTAGAGAGGAGAGCATTGAATTCTTTCGAGTTACTCTTCCCAAGGAAGTCACTGACCTACTCGATCTAGATAACTTAGAAGATACCAAGGAAAGCTACATTGACGAAGAGCAAAAGGAATCTAGAACGGACAAGCTTTATAAGATTCCTATGAAAAGGGGAGGTGAGATATATACCTATCTTCTCTTCGAGCATAAGAGTTATCTCGATCAAGATATTTGCACCCAGCTCCTCCGGTATCTAGCTAAAATTTATGAAGATCAAAGAAAGAATACAAAAAACTACCGAATTGTAATTCCATTCGTATTCTATCACGGCAAGGAAGGCTGGAATCTAGGATCCCAATTTCTTGATGTATTCAATCTACCTCCAAAAGAAGAGATTCTTAAGAAATATGTCCCTAATTTTACCCTAAATCTATACCACTTAAAACCGAATGATCCCGATTTCAATACAAATCTTTTATCTTTAAAGTTACTTCTTCGCATACTACAGCACATTCGAGACAATCCAGAAAATTTCCTCCGAGTATTGAAGCAGACTGTAAAGGACCTCTCAAAAGAGATTGATGAAAAGAAAAGACTTGCAATCTTAAAAGCCTTTGTGATATACTTGAACAGAACAAGGGAAGATGCAGACAAATATATAGACATAGAAATCTATAGGGAAGTAGAGGCTGAATATATGACAGTTTTAGATAAGATGATAGAAAAAGGTAAATTAGAGGGTAAGTTGGAAGGTAAGTTGGAAGATGCCCGATCGATGAATGCAAAAGGCTATCCAATTGAAGACATTCTTGAAATCACAGGACTCTCAGAAGCGCAACTGAAGGAGAATGGTATTCTTTAACGACTCGGTGGCTTCGTAGTTCCCTTCCTCGGGACCCGACGACTTCACCGAAAAGGCTCAGTGTCACTCATCCTCGACTCAGTGGCCAACTCGGAACGCCAAAAGTCTCGGACGAGTGCCCCTTCGCTACATATGCAAATATAATAAAATTTTTCTTAAATAAATTAAAAAACAGATCCTCATTTTTCTACTCTTCTCACAACCTCTGCGCCCTCAGCGTGCTCTGCGAGAGATCTTCTTCTCCTAATCATTAAATCACAACAATTTCTTCATCTCCCCATCCTCTCCGTACACAAAAAAAGCCGAGGATCTCTCCCCGGCTCTCTAGAATCCTTTCGAATCCTAATTTAAATCTAATCTAACTCTTAATTTGCTGGCTCATTATTTGGAAAGTTTTGTAGCTTATCCAAACCTGAATCTCCAAAAGTTGCAGCACCAGATTTAGCAGCTTCTTTACAACTTTGAATACCGTTCAAAGAAGCAGCACCAGCTCCAAGAAGTTGACCGGAAGTTGTTCTGCCTGTTGCAGTTCCACCGTAAAGGCAAGTAGTCAACAGTGCAGTTGCACCACCATCACCTGATTGAGCACCACCAATTTTAGGAAGTTTTCCACCACCGATTGCAAGTGGAATTTGGAACTTTTCTCTAAATGAGTTATTACATTCAGCCTTAGCTTCAGCAGAAGGACCAGTAGATGCCGCATATTGAGTAGCAGCAGTATTTCCTGGAGAGAATCTATATGCAAGTTCTACAGAGGAAGTTAATTGTTGCGCGGCTTTCAATGTGGCAGCAGTTGCATTATCTGGTTGAACAATAGAACCGGTAGAACCCATTCCTATAGCCTCACAGCTTGGTACAACTTTGAAGTTGACATTAGAACCTCCGTAGAAAGCAATACCATTTTTACCAGTAGTTTGAGCAGTAGAACCTTCCGAAATAGGAAATGCTACGTTGAAATTTGTAGAAATTCCGGACAATGCTCCTGATACAGGATAAGCTCTTTCTGCAAAGATGCGATTATTAGGAGCAGTTCCACCTTCACTAATTGGATTAAAAAAATCTTCTGGATTGGAAACTATATTTCCTACACCAATAGCACCATTAACAGCGTTTCCTCTAGGCAAACCTGTCAATTGGGCTCGAAGAACATCACCCAAAAATCCGGAATTAGGTTTCACACATGCACTATTATTAGCAATGGTATTGTTTGCAGCAACTGCCTGATCAATTGCAATTCCTCTGCTTTCAGTAGTGAAACCGCCAATATTACAGCTCTGTCTTGGAATTCTTGCACAAGCGAGAACAGCAGTTCCATTGGAATATGCTTGACGAGCTTGGTATGCAGCACTTGCATTAGCATCCGCAGGGATTAATCCAGCACAAACCGCACCATTTTGTAATCCTCCAGCTCCAACTATTGTTGTTGTGTTTAAACCTCCAACAGCATTCGTCAAGGCTGTTAAAACAGGATTTAAAGCTGTGATTTCTTCACTTGAAAATGTACCAATGAATTGATTAACAGCTCCTATAAGATTAGCATTTGATGCTCCACATGCATCCCCACCTTGAGCATTAATTCCTTGTGCGGTTACTTTAATTGCACCTAGAACAGAGCCTGCATCAACACCAGCTTTGGCTGTGTTTATATCAGTGGTCCTTGCTTCTTGATTGTAGGATCCACCACCTTTGATAAAGGCATCATATTTGACATTGTAAGGTACAGCTGTATAATTCGCATATCCAAGAGCTGTAGCTGTTGTTCCAGAAGCTTGATTAAAATCATCTTCTGAAAAAGTCGTTGCCGTACTTACTGCTGACTGAACAATCGCACCACTATACAAAGTTCCTAAATTTAAGGAAATCGCACAGTTGCCTTCTGCTAAGCCACGGATTTGTTGAGAAGCAATTGCGAACAAGTATGCATCTTCGTTATTGTTAAGACCGGGTTTACAAGCTGTTGCAAGTAGGGCTAAGCTG
>JAFIGA010000191.1 GCA_020831715.1 Leptospira sp.
AGGAGATTCTTATAATTTACTTTGTAATTCCATGGATGATCTTATTTATCGATTAGATTGTATACCAAATGCAAATCGGATTGATGGAGTTGGTGATAGTTTTAAATTCAATCGCTTCCAAGATCCAATGCTAATCAATCCGATCGGGGCAAGTGTAGATGTAAATTTTCAAGCTAATCCACCTTGCAGAGTAGTACAGTTGAATAACTTTTTGCCAACTGTATCCGAAGACTTCAACGGGAATACAAGACCCAGTCCCAATGTCTCAATTGGTGCGATAGAACATATTGGGGGCTGTTCACCCTAGGATTAAACCCAAAACATCCACCACCATTGAAAGTGCCTCTTGGCAATTTTCTGAGTCAACCATTCTGCAGCTTTCAATTCACCGGTGGGTGAACCGGCATTGGTCATAATGGTAAATGCAAAATCTTCTTCTGGAACCAAAATCGCCCTGCAAAAAAAAGTTCCTGCAGACCCATCCATTCCTGTGAATGTATGTCGTATAAATTTTCCATTGACAACGCCCATGGAAAAGCCATCAGAACCAAAATGTAATCTTTGGTAAGTTGCAGGTTCCAAAAAATTTCTTTCCCCTTTCAGTCCTTGCAAATGGTTTTTCACGTATTTGGCAAAACCATTTGCTGTCATACTCAAATCTCCCGCAGGAGAAAGTAGATCGGGAACCTTGTATGGATGGCTTGGGTCAAATGTTTCCATGCGGTCTTTATGAATGCAATGCCCCCAAGGTTGCTTCTTTCCCATAAGATGAGGCCATCCCAAAGTGGCTTGGATTCCTATACCTTCAACTAGGTATCTCTGTATCAATTCCTGGAAGTTTAAATCTGTTGCCTCTTCCAGCATAAAACAAGCCATAGAATAACTGGCATTGGAATACAAGAATTCAAATTTACCATTTACTTGTTTCTTGGCATCCGGTTCACACTTCAAGAGATGCTCGATAAAACTTTTTCTTGACTGAAATAGATTGGATAGCTCCCCTTTGTTTTCGAATTCCCAACCTGAGGTAAAGGCAGGCATACCGGCGCGGCATAGAAGATAGTCCTCTAAACAGAGAGATTGATATTCTTCTCGAGTAGAAGACTTGAATTTGGGATATAGATCCAAAAATTTTGTATCCCACTGAATCTTTCCTTCCTCTACCATTTTTCCAGCGATTGTAGCAACCACAGATTTCGTGCAGGAACCGATATGAAAATAATCATCACTTGAGATACGATTATCTTGCCCTAATATCCTTGTACCTCCAAAAGATTGAATCAGAATCCGCTCTGAGTTCATGATACTTATTGAAACAGCTGGTAGTGAATGTTTATTTATGGCTTTATCAATTAGGTCTCTAATATATTTTTCTGTTAGCATAGTAAAACTATATATATTTTGGGAACCAGTGCCTTTATAGCGATAGCTACCATCATTTCGATTTCTCCTTTATTATATCTATTGCTTATAATCCAAGAGCTTCCTCGTGACTTCGGAGAAACGTTTTCCGTATAGAAGGTTTATTTGATTCAGTGCCTCATCGAAATAAAAATCTGATCGAGTCATATTAATTTTTTGATGGATATGACCTTGGTATTCTTCACATTGATTCGCACAGATTCCTATATCATAATTTGTATAGTTTCCGGTTTTAAAAAAATACAATCCATTCTTACTTTGTACGATTTGTTTTCCAAATGTTTCAATCCGATAAGGAAAAGTTCTATTGAATGCATCTAAATATGCCGCCAGTTGAAATTCATCTGCACCATCTACTAATTCTACTCCAATTTTTGGGTCATTGTCAAAAATAACCTTCTTTAAAATTTGAATCTTGTCACCAAAACCAACTTCCAGGGAATTATGATCTTCTTGAATGGATGCATAAGGGTAATGAATCTTTTTCATTAATTTATTGGTTTCTTTTTTACCAATAAAACCTTCCAAGCTTTTTAAGCTTCCCTCTACGGCAGAAGAAACTCCGGCAGTAGAAATTAAATTTCTATCTACAATGTATTTTTTATTCTTGATCCATTTTAACTTGGGATATTTGGTTTGAAGTTCATCCATAGCAGAGGAATGAGAAGTTATACTAAAATGATTGAATTTATTGGTCTCTCCAATCAATCTTGCGCCTTCACAGATGGAGAGAATTTTGCTTTCAGCATGTTTTGTTAAGAATTGAATGATTTTTTCATCAAAGGGTTCAAATATTGCCGGAACTATAATAATATCGGGTATATAATCCACCATCTCCAAGGTCATATGCGGTAATAGAAACAGTCCCTTCCAGACATAGATTGGTTCAGTACCTTGAGAAACTATCCGGACATCGAATTGACCGGATTCTGAAAAAAAATAAAACGGAATCAATAAATCCGTAATCTCCGTACCTTTATCATTGGCAATGATGACAGCTTGGAATTTTTTCTTAATAGGAGTCTTATAAACAGGTAGATTTACTTCTTCGGACTGGAAGGATTCTGTCTTATAGAATTCATTCAGTTGGGAACAATTTGTTCCAAATAGAATACTAGCCAGAACATATATAATTTTTAACCGCATACTATACCAAGATTTTTTCTAACTCCCAATCCTTACAACTACATTTCCTTTCTTACGTCCGGTATCCACGTATCGATGGGCCTCTACTATTTCTTCCAATGGATAAGTTCTTTCTATCACTGCTTTCATTTTCCCCGATTCAAGAAGTTCTTTCATGAGTTCCAATTGTTCTTTGGTTTCACTTGCGACCTCCCATCCTTCCACACTGGCAAATTTTCCATTCTTATTTAAATAGGGAATGAAATCTTTCTTGCTTGCTTTACCTACAGCATCGAAAATGAAATCGTATTTTTCTCCGATTCTATCCAACTCTTTCATTAAATTCCCATCCATGTAACTAATGA
>JAFIGA010000211.1 GCA_020831715.1 Leptospira sp.
AGAATCGACCATCCAACATATGGAAAAATTTCTTTCGCCTATTTGTTTCATTCAGGGCAAGATTATGGATACACCAATGGGAAGACAATACCCGTCGAAATCATTCGAAAGAAGAAAAAAATAAAAAAGAGCATTCAATTAAAAGCATACCCCGAAACTGCTATTTTAATTCCCAATGGTTCTCCAAGAGATCTGATTCCCGGTTATATGATTGTGGGAGGCTTACTTTTCATCGATCTAAGCGAATTTTATATGAAGGAATACGGAAGAGGATGGAGATCCAAAGTTGATAAAAAAATGCTCTATAACTTGGATTATCATAAATACAGAAAGAACAAAAATGATCCCAATAGAATCATAACTCTCGTTCAAGTTCTTCCTGATAATGGAAACAATGGATATCATGGACTCAGGCAATCCGAATTGGAAAGTTTCAATAATCAACCTCTGAAAGATTTGGAAGATTTGAAAGAAAAAATCAGTAAACTGGGAAATGAGGAGTTCTTACAATTCCATTTCCAAGATGGAAATAAGGTAATCTTAAAAAAGAAGAATGCCACAGAAATCGATCTACGCATCCAAAAAAATTATCTTATCCCCAGACTTTACTCTCCTTCTATGGAACCCATATCTCATGGGGGAGCGGTTGAGAAATAAACAACAACTTAACTATAAATAATAGCAATATTGCAATTGTTAAGAGTGCAAATGGTTCTGCCGGAAGAGAGGAATCTTCTTTCTTCCAAAGGATCAGAACAGGAATGGCGAGTGTAAACATTCGAGAAATATTCTCATAAACCGACCAAAAGTAAAAATAGTCCGCAGAGCCTATCATAAAAAGAACCAATGCCATACTCAGTCTAAAGTTCCATCCTTTCTTTTTATCCCCTACGAAAAGCAAACTCACTCCCGCAATAAAAAGCAGAACCAAGGGCAAGCGCCCCATGACTCGTGCCATACCCTTAAAGCCTGTTCCGGAACTCAAGCCTGCCCATAACTCTCCCAGATAATTGGAAATTCCATCCATGGGTTGGATGAAATCAGTAAGTCTACCGGCAGACCAATGGGGGAAGGTGTATTTTAGATACAACTGCCAACCCACCATGAATAGGAGAGTGGAGCCAACGGCAAGAATTCGTTTAGGATTGCGTTCCATTAGAGATTTCAATCCAAGGGGGAACAGAAAGAATAACGCCGGTTCCTTGGTGATGACAGCAAGTGCACCCAATAGGGAGAATAGAATATAATTCTCTTTTTGAAAAAAAAAATAACTCAGCACAACCAGTGATACCATGACGGTATCACTCACCAATACACTGTAACTTCCCAATGCAAAAGGAGAAACCAAATACAACAATGTCCACAATCTATATTCCCTTCCCATCATAGAACGCAGAGCAAGAAAACTTAGAAAGAAAAGAACCAAATTCCAAAAATACATTCCGAACACAGCACTGTATTTTCCGAACAAACCAAAAATAGCAATTAAGAATGGGTATCCAATTCGAGGAGCTCTATAACTCTCATCAAAACCAACCGGCCAGTTCAAGTGGAATTCGGATAAAGGTCTGGAAAAATAATAAAAGATCTGCCCATCATATCCCCCACCCAAATCGCCCTCTTCTCCCAGCATAACCACCGAAGAAGGAGGGGTAGCATCTTGGTTCTGAACAACGAATTCCTTGCCAAAATTAACCATGCCGGTAGGATTCATATCGTATCTCTTCCAGATAGCAAGTGTCGTTAGTCCATACAAACCTATAAACAGTAGTAGGTATTTCTTCCAATCATTCATGACCTTCTCCTTGCTCTAATTCTCTAGAAATTATACCTTTTAGTTCTGCAGAAAATTTCACAGCACCTTCATAAGTCAAATGGTGTGGATCTGAAAAATCCCTCTCATCTTTTAAGAAATTTCCGTAATCAAAAAAATGCCCCCCGGACAATTCACCAAAATAATCCAACATTCCGTTGTACCATCTCCCACCCCGGTATTTTTTCAATTCAATGGGATTCTCAGGACTCATCACCATCAGGAAAAGAATAGATTCTTTTTCTAAACGATCCTGAATTTCTCTAAATCGGTTGATCTCACTCCACGGAAGAAAATCGGTATCGGCAATCATTTCTTTCTTTTCCGAAAGGGATTTCATTCGAGTTAGTTCCGGTCTCTTTTCATTATCCCTGTATATTCTCTCGAAATAATCTTTTCGGTATTCTTCCAAACTCATGTTTCGAAATCGAGATTCTTCCAAAAAATTAGGTCGAATATAAGAAAAGTCCCTTAGCCTTTTGCTGGAACAAAAGTTCTGAGATAGGCGAATTCCATATTCATATTCTTTTCCATAGGGTTTGTTCTCGGCATAGCGAGATGAATAAGATTTAGAAATGGAAAATTTCAGAGTTACCTCACCGGATTTTTGATCTTGAGAAGCATCTTCCCCTGAATTTAGATTTTCTCCGGATTCATCACCTAATAGTGAATCATCAATCTTGATTGTCTGCCAACCGGTTTTTGTGAAATTGAAATTTTGACGCTTGCCCGATGGAAATTCTATAGTAATTTCTGTATCCGACTGCGGGATATAAACAGAATCCTTCCATACTCCATCAACCAGTTCACAATTTAGACTAAACTCGGGAAGAGTCCATCCATGTTGCCAGATTCCTTCTTTGGGTTCACTTCCGGTATATATATGAAAGGATCTCCCCCTCCGGAAATGTCTTTCTATATAGGCGAATATACTATCCCAGAAAAATTCTCTATAACGGTTGATATATAAAAATCCCTTACCCCAAAGTCTGTAGATCTGATTGCGGGACAAATCTCCAAAATAATCCAAAACAAATTGATTGGGATAGATCAAACGAGCAGGATGACGCCAGGAAAAATGATCCAACCACTCCGAATAATCGTAGTTTAGTTCTTCTGATATATTTCCAATTGAATCGTCAGTTTTAGGAGTGATGAATTCCATCTGAAAATCAGCAGGATTGAAAACATAGACAACAATTTTAGGCTTTTTGGAAATGATATCATCCAAATAGTATTTCACATCTGTGGGAGCCATTGCCACATGGGAATATATGTCTGCTCGAAAGGGATGCTCACTGTGATTGGGATCTGAGATTAGATGAGGCAAGGTAGAATAGAGTGCCACTGAACTGCCGACAAACAAAACACCGGTTTCTTCTTCCGAGAAACGAAGCTTTTTTGTGTAGTCTAGAAAATTATACCAGGGTGATGTATCCCACTCGGTTTCGTTGGGGAATTTAAAATAGAGTCTATCGAAAAGAATCCAATCACTTGCCTTTAAAAGTAAAATTACCCCGAAGGAAATGATTAGAATCTTTCTTTTCATAATTATCTAGCAAGTTTCCATTTCCTAAGTAGCAATTTGAATGCAAATTTTAAAGCCAATTTGAAAACCTTACTATTGAAACTAGAATTGGAAAAAACATAGGTAATGTCAACTTCTTTAAATTCTGCCTTGGATTGAATGGCAACAGACAGAGCTTCCATATGAAAGTCGAAGGCAACCGATTCCAATTTCTTTTCTGCTATCTGAGAAAAAATCGGCTTCGCATACCTTCTAAATCCCGAAGTGCAATCTCGAATGCCCGGTCCCCAAAGATTAAAAATCCCCCGCCCCACACAGTAGTTCATCATCCTTGCGGCTAACCAGGACACTACTCTGCGATAAAAAGGAACGCCCTCTATTTTTCCTCTTCTTCCGATCACCAATCCATATTGGGGATCGGCATCCAAGAATAGCGGAAGTTCTTTGGGATCATGACTCATGCCGGCATCCATGGTTATAACCCAGTCATACCCATGTTGTACGGCGAACTTCATTCCATCTTGTATACCACCGGGGATATGAGTGTTTTTCTCATGACGAACCGAGAAGAAACGATCCGGGTTTTTCGCACGGATGCTACTGAGTATTTCGGGAGTGGAATCCTTGGAAGCATCATCGGCAACGAATACATCTGCATAGACCAAGGCACCTTCCACAACTTCGCGAATGGTTTCTTCTTCGTTGTAGGCAGGTATGACTACAAGAGTTTTATTCTCTCTCAAAGGCGAATGACCTATTTGCCCTTGATGTCAAAAACCGACTTTTCCGCTTCAATCCAATTCAATAATTTAGTGATGCCTTCTTTGGGCTTGATGGTTGGGTTGAATCCAAACTTTTTCGCCTCTTTGATATCACAGATAAAATATCTCATATCACCTGGTCTTTCCGTTTCAAAAAGGATTTCTTGCTTCTTGCCCAAGATCTCACCAATGAGTGCTATGCATTCCAAAAGAGAAATCTTGTGAGGAGAAGCTCCACCAATGTTGTATACACCGGGAATCTGTTTTTCAAAAAAGTTTAAATAAGACAAGGCTCCATCGCGTGCATGAAGAATATCTCTTGTTTGCTTACCTGTTCCAAAGATTCTAAGTGGAAGGTCAAAAATTGATCGAATGGCAAAGTTAGCAACCCAACCATGATCCTCACCACCAAATTGTCTCTCTCCATAGATTCCGGTAAATCGGAAACTAGCAGCTTTCACATCATACATATCCGTAAATGCTCGGACATAGTGTTCGGCACTCATCTTGGATGCGTGCAGGGGAGAAATCTGACCCACCATAACAGGTTGTGTTTCGGGAATTTCAACAGGTTCGCGGATATAAGCAGTTTCGCCTTCTTTCAAGGTATCATTTATGGAGTTTCCATACACATGGATGGATGAAGTATTTACAACAGGAATCTTTCTTCTTCTTGCCACTTCCAAAACATTGAAGGTTCCGGTAACATTAGTCGAATAATCCAATTCGGGATCTTCCCAAGATATGGTCATTGCGGGCTGTGCGGCAGTGTGAATGATATAGTCACAACCTTCCGTTCTATCCATCAAATGTTCCAGGTTTCGGATATCTCCTTTCACCATGGTAACACCCAAACCTTTTAAATAATTCCAGTTATAGTCTCTGGTGGCGTCCGTTCCATAGCCGGTTCTCTTCAACTCATACTTAGTCATGCTGTCATAGCTTACAACATCCCATCCCTTCTCGCGGAATAGTTCACATACATGAGAACCTAAAAATCCACATCCACCCGTTACCAATACTTTCATCCGAATCTCCTAATATTTTGATTGAAATTTCTTTTTTACAATGAGGTTAAATATACGAATCGCATCCTTGAATGACCTTTTCCAAGAATAATTTTCTTCTTCTACAGGCTTATAGTATGACACAGGGATCTCAATACATCGCATATGGGAACGAACGAATTCAATCATAAGCTCCACTACAAAGAATCTTCCCTTTTCATTCAATCTCGATGATATCTTGTTATATGAATCTCGCCAGATTCCAAAATAATGACAATCGGCATCTGTAAATCTTGGCTCTTGTCCCCACCAAAAGATTTCCACCATCTTGCCCATAATGAGATTGATTAGTCTTGCCATAGGACTTAGGTTGGAACCCTGCTCTATCATCTGTCTTGTGGTTCGAGTTCCCACAACCATATCGGAGTCTTTTAGGTATTCCAACAGCTTGGGGTAATCCTTAGAACGAAATGCACCGTCCGGGCTTGCCACTATGAAGATATCACCTTTCGCATTTTCAATCCCATAGCGAACTTGGTTTCCCAGGTATTTTCTGGGCTTTCCTTCTCGCATTTCTTCGGGAAGTTGTATGACGCTTGCTTTTTCTTTTTTTGCCAGAGCAACAGTATTGTCGGTGGAACCGGCATCCACGACAAGAATCTCATCAGCCTTCCCTTTGAAATCCACCAATACATCCGAGATGGATCTTTCGTTATTGAATGTAGGAATTATAATTGTTTTACTAAATTTGGAAAAACTGTCATTTCGGATCTCGTAAACTGCATGGTGGTAGTCTTGCATAGAATTGATATTAAAGTATTCACAATTCATTGCCGTTCCAAAGACTCCTCCAGGGGACTCTTTTGCCATCTTGTCAATCACATCAGTGATTTCCACGACACCTGACTTTTCGGATGGAGGAGTTGCATCAAAATAGGAAAAATAATCCGGTGTAAAAAAATAAGAACCAAGCCCCAAGAGATCATTGGGTGGATCGGTTGGCTTTTCTACGAGGTTGACAATTCGAT
This sequence comes from Leptospira sp., assembly GCA_020831715.1. Classification (GTDB taxonomy): domain Bacteria; phylum Spirochaetota; class Leptospiria; order Leptospirales; family Leptospiraceae. The sequence continues at coordinate 6,138 of JAFIGA010000211.1, forward strand.
CTGCATCCATTTCTACCGAATAGTTCTTTCGGATACGAGAAGTAAGACTTGTCTTTTGCACGCCAATGGAAGCCGAGAGCTTGGGGTGCTTTTTCATGGTCTTGAGAAAATTTTCGTGACTGGTCTTGTAATAAAACTCATCACCCAAAATTGTTACGAAGGGTTCATTGATTTGATCTCTCAAACTGGCAATATCTGCAGCCAATCCTTTTG